>JACPHJ010000077.1 GCA_016188675.1 Planctomycetota bacterium | reverse complement strand
GCAGTAAATTGCTCTTTTGTTAATCCCGTTAACCGATATAGAGTATTCGGCCTTTTCGATACCGTTACATATTTTAGCATACCTCACCCCCTTTCGGGGGCAGTATGCCATTTTTAATTTAATTATGCAATAGATTTAATGGAGAAATCAGCTAGGGGCGGATTTGGTAACCCTGTTTAGGCTTTATACTGGGGAAGGAGAAATTATCAGGGCTAGCGGCGTTAGTTATGAACTAAATAGTCTTGAATATCCCCAAGACGAATACACAGGGTATTCGTCTATTTTTGAAGATTCAAAGGATCAAGTTTTGTCTCATGAAATAGGGCACAACGAAGGCGCTGGACACGAGAAAATGAAGGATCCCCAAGGGGGTATTTTTGATTATTCCCACGCTTTTTTTTATAGTAATTCTTCTGATAATTTTGATTATTTTGGCACAGTGATGTCGGCAAAGACATCACGTACAATCAGTTATTTTTCCAATCCGGATTTAACTTCCAACATCGACGGCGGCGAAACTGTTGTGATTGGGGTTGAAAATGAGGCTGATAACGCCCAGACTATACGAGAGACGAAATTAACTGTCTCCCGATTCAGAGACACCGCGCCGGAAGACGAACCAATTATCACTTCTTTTTCACCGATTAGCGGTCCGCCTGGAACGGAAGTAACCATTTCCGGAGAAAATTTCTACACAACGCCGGAGATGAACGAAGTTTTTTTTGGCGAAATCGCCGGCACGGTAACTTCCGCTTCATACACCGAGCTTAAAGCCGTCGTGCCCGAAGGACTTACTGTTGGGCAAGCCGTTCCAATTACCATCGCAACCTACAGAGGGACGGCAACAAGCAGTGTGGGTTTTACTGTAATTAAAAAGCAACCCAACTACTCTATCAATTTGATTCACAGCCCGGATGGATTGGAAGTCAAAAAAGGCAGAACAGTGAGCTTTTATGCCTATGTCAAAAACTTAGATACAGGTGAGAATGTCGCAGACGCGAACCTCGCATGCAAGCTGGTAAAACCGGACGGAACAGAAGAAGCGCTGGAGGGTAGCATATTATCTGATGGGAAAGTAGAATTTTCCTATCGGGTGAAAAAGAAGGACAAGACAGGAGAATACACACTTAATCTAACTGCGTTGGTAGCGGCGACTGACGATACTGAAGCATGGTCAGAAGGAAAGCGGATTATATTTCATGTCGTTAAAAGCAAAAAGAATGGCACCAAAGGCAAAAACAAAAAAATCGCAATTCTTGAAGGAAAGAATGGGGTCTTGCTTCTTGATAGTGCAGTATTTTCATTTTCCCAGATGTAATAAATGAAAACCCCAACCTTAATCTAAGATTTTAGGAAGTCAATGCCATAGGATGGTACTTCGTGAGGATGTTTTGAATCATATTTCATGATGGCTCTGGCTATCAGTGAGAAATTATCACCGGGTAATGTATGGGGGATTATGAGGATTCCGCAATGAGAACGATGCTCATGAAAGAATTGAACGGTCAGGCGGATAAAATCATTCCTGTTGCGTGTTACAAGACATCTCTTTTCCGAGGCAGCCAGTTTAAGATGTTCTTTGTCTTCCGCCTGCACCATGCCAATTTCATGGGCGCTGACGGCGTCCATGCCATGTTTTCTGAGTATTTCCGCAATCTTCGGGCTTAAATCTTCATCAAGATAATACTTCAACGGTTTGCTCTGGTAAGGAAGGGGTGCCTTTTATGAACCTGATCTTCGGTCAACCCTTCATTCTGCTTTATGAGAAGATCAATCTCTTCAGGATAGGTTTTATAGTAACCTATAGCAGACCTCAACTGCTGTTCTGATAGCCAGTGGTAAGCCTTTTGCAGGCGGTTAACGTCTTCATCAACGCCTTTGTATGTTGCAATGACCTCCCAGACTTCAATGCCTGTGCCTGCAACCCGCGCCCTTCGCCCTGTTGTTCCTTCGGTAAAGACGATGTCGGGGCACCGCTGCATCCTCACCGCCTCATCAAGCAGTTCATTTGTGACAACGGAAAACTCTTTGCCGGTATCTCTGGCTATTTGTTCGATTTCTTTCAGTGTTTTTTCCTGAATTCTTATGCTTTTCTGAACTGTGGGCATACAATCTCCTTAAACAGATTACGTTGTATGACAATATATTACACTGTAGGCGCTATTATTGTCAAGGATTTAAACGGGTAAAGAGATAGGGTTGTATATTGTTTTTTGATTTACTACTGCTGTTTATTTCTGCCGACTATGGAGTGTTGGTGACTTCCACGTCAAACGTGCATCCGAGGAGTCTGGCTGCACGGCGGCAGGCGACCATGCGAGCGGTAAAAATTTCAAAGTACTCTACCATATCTGAAATATCCTTATCAATGTCGAGTTTTAGGGTGATTACCTTCTTTTGGGCATTCATTTGAAGCTCGGATTTTGTTACCGCATAATTGACCCGGTCGTGGATGTCGAATTTAATCTCTTTTACACTGCGCACCCTCGAACGGTGTACGTCTGATTTATCAGCAATGATGAGCGCTGCGGATACCGGACTTACCGCATCGCAAGTCCCTTCATCATGGTTTCCCACGGCGCTCATGATCATAACTCTGTCATCAACAGGCATACCCAACTCTTTTAAAAATTGACTTGCCAGGTATGCGCCTGCTTCAGGATGTATGTGACGACTGACCACATTCCCGATGTCATGAATATACCCGGAAATGGCGCCCAGTCTGGCGCTTTTTGCTACGTAATTCCCATGACGTTCGCCGTGTTCGGTGTAGCCAATCACCCCTAAAAATTCATTTGCTTTTTTTATGTATACTTTAACGTCCGGATGGTTCTTTACCTGCTCTAATGTAATCATTTTTTTATCTTTTTCCATGTTGTACTGTCTGGTTTATCATCGAGGGCAATACCTACTTCGGTAAGTTTGTTACGGATGAAATCCGATAACTGCCATTGTTTTGCCTTACGCAGTTCATTGCGGGTGTCTATGAGTACATGCATAACATTATCCAGCACGTCCGCTTCGCCTTTCTGTTCGGATTTAAATGTCTTCGGAATAATACCCAGAATATTGCCTGCGAGTTCTTTGTATAATTTATCAATGTCTTCCAGACATTGTTTGTTGATCTCTTGGCCTGAATTCAGCAAGGTATTGACTTCTTTTGACAGGTCAAAAAGGGCGGCGATGGCGCCGGGTGTGTTAATGTCTTCATCCATTGCCTCAAAGAATGCCTTTTTATATTGTTCCAATTTCTCGTTGATACCGCCAGGAGTTGAACCATCCTTTGCGCTATCTATTTGTTCACGTAGATTTATGATTGTATTGTAAAGGCGTTCCAGTCCCTTGTCTGCCGCATCCAGCGCTTCATTGCTGAAGTCAAGCGGACTGCGATAGTGGGTTGTGAGGATAAAGAAACGTATAGTCAGTGGATTATACTTAGTAAAGGCATCCTTGAGGGTAACAAAATTACCCAGCGACTTTCCCATTTTTTGGCCGTTTACGGTAACCATGTTGTTGTGAAGCCAGTATCTGACGAAAGGCGATTTGTTTGCGGCTTCGCTCTGTGCGATTTCGCACTCATGATGAGGAAAGACGTTCTCAAGTCCGCCTCCGTGAATGTCCAAAGTTACGCCGAGGTATTTCATGGACATGGCAGAACATTCAAGATGCCATCCGGGAAAACCTTCTCCCCAGGGGCTTTTCCACCGCATAATGTGCCCCGGCTCTGCCTTTTTCCAGAGTGCAAAATCAGAGGGATGCCGCTTTTCAGGGTTGATTTCTATGCGTGCGCCTGCCTCGAGTTCATCCTGTTTTCTGCCGGAAAGTTTTCCATATTCAGCAAACCTCTGGACGTCGAAGTAAACAGAACCATTCGAAGCATACGCAAATCCCTTTTCAATCAACTTTTCCACAAGCTCGATTTGCTCAGGGATGTGTGCCGTAGCCCGCGGTGAGATATCTGGTCTTACATTGTTCAGGGCATCCATGTCTTCGAAATAACTTCTTGTGTATATTTCAACAAGCTCTGCAGGTTCTACACGCTCTCTTTCAGCACGTTTGAGTATCTTGTCTTCGCCAGCATCCGCATTGTCTGTCAGATGTCCAACATCGGTAATATTCTGTACGTAACGTACCTTATAATCAAGATACCGGAGATAACGCACGATTACATCGAAGCTGACGTAGCTCTTAGCATGCCCGATATGCGGATGGTCATACACCGTGGGGCCGCACACGTACATGTTGACGCGGCCTTCGTTTAAAGGTGTAAATACTTCCTTTTTTTTCGTTAATGAATTGTAAAATTTAAGCGTCATAATTCTCTTTCTTAGAATTCATTTGAATAGTTATTTTTTCCCCATAAATAAAGCATTAGGTAGCTAACATTATAGTAGTGGCAAGGCTCGCCTTGCCACTACATATATTATTTAAAATTTCTGCACATCGAGAGAAATCGTTCGATCCTTTTTCTGCATGTATTGATGCCCAGGATATTGGCAATACTGTAAAGTTCCGGCCCGTGTTCCCTGCCGGTCAAGGCAATGCGGATAGGCATATAAAGTCCCTTGCCATTTACCTTAGTTTCTTTTTGTACCGTTTTCAAAACCTCCTTAAAAATATCAGGAGATAAGGTGTTGAGCTTTTGGAGATTTATATAAAATGTTGAGAGTATGGACTGTGAAGTCTCTGATGACAAAAACTCAACATGGCTATCGCTGATGACAACATCTTTGAAAAAGATATCAACTTCCCGGACAATCTGAGACAAGCAGGATATGTTGCTTCTTATGGCGTCTAGTATTATTTTTAATTTACTTCTATCGATTTTGGTTTCATCCGTAGAAATAAAACCTGCTGTCTGCAGGTAGGGTATTGACAGATTTGTAAGCCTTTCCAAATCAGTTTCCCGTATATATTGGCCACTCAGCCAGTCCAATTTCTGCTGATCAAACACAGAGGCTGACTTACTCATAGAGCTTATTTCAAATGTATCAATAATGTCGCCGATCATAAATTTCTCTTTTTTGTCCTTTAGCGACCATCCCAGCAGCATCATATAGTTAAGCAATCCCTCTGGCAAATAACCCAATTTGCGGTATTCTGAAATCGAAAAAGCGCCATGACGTTTGCTCAACAAGGTGCGGTCTGCGCCCATGGTGAGCGACAGATGGGCAAATTGAGGAGGTTTTTGTTTTAAGGCATGAAAAAGTAATATGTGATTCGGTGTATTTGATAAATGGTCTTCTCCACGAATAACGTGTGTTATATTCATCAGCGTGTCGTCCACGGCAACAGCAAAGTGGAAGGAGGGCGTTCCATCTGACCTCATTATCACGAAATCACCCGTCAGGCTCATATCGAATTGACAAGTACCTCTGATCAGGTCGTCGAAAGTGACAAGTTCATCGGGAACCTTGAAACGAATAGTGAAGCTGAGACCTGATGTTTCAAAGGCATTCTTTTGTGTATCTGTTAATGTTCTACAGCGATTATCGTATCGAGGGGGCTTCCCCGTGAGTTTGGCAATTTGTCTGCGTTCTTCCAACTCTTCCGGAGTGCAATAACAACGATACGCTATCCCTTCCTTTAGGAATTTTTGGCAGATGTCATTATAGATATGCAGCCGTTCTGACTGTAAATACGGGCCGTGCTGACCACCCACATCAGGTCCCTCCTGCCAGGTTAACCCAAGCCAGTGGAGGTCTTCGATGAGCTGAGTCATGAACCTCTTCTCAGAGCGCGCAACATCGGTGTCCTCGATTCTCAAGATAAAAGCGCCTTTATGCCGCTTTGCAAACAACCAGTTGAAAACGGCCATGCGTGCATTACCAATATGTAAGAGACCCGTAGGTGAAGGTGCAAAACGAACACGTATCATAAAATAAATTTAGTAAGAAGGATTCATAATAAACGTCAATACAACCCGCTAGAATGTCACTCCTAATCCTTCTAAATAAAGTTTCGCTTCCTTTAGAAATTGTTTAGTTGTGGATTCCAAGCTTTATTCCTTTTGTCATAACATTACTTATGAATGGAGTTGGAATGGATTTTAAGCGGTTAAATTCTGAAGATGTAAATATTTTTAATGATATTAACCTTGCCGTAGAGAGTAGAATATCCATCACAGCATCATAAAGCTTATCTATAATTACTCTGTCTTTTTTCTCAAGAACAATCAGGATGTCATAATCAGAATCAGGCCGCCAATCATCCCTGCACCGTGAACCAAAGAGATAGATTTCTTGTATGTGTGCCATTAAAGGGTGAATCAACTCTAAAAATTGTGTGACTATCTTATCATTCATTTAGCGATATTTAATAAATCTGTATTTAATCTTTAAATCCCAAGCATATGATTTTCTATCAACACTATCATTGTTTGTTATAACTCTGGTAAAAATTACCCTGCCTCCATTTTTAGTTTTTGCAAAGCTAATATCCCAATATTCAAAGAGTTTATCAACATTATTATCAGCATCGGCTACGCTTACAGTATTTGGCAGTGATGACACCCAGTCTCCGGATTCTACGGTTGCGATAATCTGATCGGGTATCTTGTTACCAATAGTATCGATATCAAATGTTTCCATAATACTGCTATTTGCCTTTACCGATTTGGTTTCTAGACTAATTGAATAACTGCCTTTTTTAATAACGTCTATATCGTCAGCGTAGGAATAAGAAAATAACAATAACGACAAAGACGTCAATAGCGGTAACAAGTAAATGCTTCTTTTCATAAACTCATTCAGCAAGTCAAGATTTTTTTGGATTATTATATTTTTGTTAATCATTTTTTAATTATCTACTGCTGGACTGGCCCGTCCAAAGATACATGGGTTTGGTATTGGCCTGCTCTTGAAGTTGAGAGATATCCAGCTTAATGGTATTATTTTGAATAAGTCTACTGGACATCAGGCCAAATATGTCGGCCAGGCCGTAATGTTTTTCGTATCTTATAATAGTTGCTTCTGTAAGCCCTGCCAGTTTTTTGGATAAACCGATAGCGTCTTCCAGGTAACCTAATTGATCAACCAATCCATTTTCAAGGGCTTGTTTGCCTGTATAGATTCTTCCGTCAGCAATTTTCTTTACCGATTCAACATCCAGCTTCCTCCCAGTGGATACCACCTTTACAAATTGCATGTACATTTCATCGATAATGTTTTTTAAGATGGCATTTTCTTCAGGCGTCATGGGTTTGAGGGGAGATCCGATTTCTTTCATATTACCAGACGCAATGGAACTATCTTTTATGCCGTACCGATTGATAAGTTCTGCTACATTTATTAAAGGCATAATTACCCCTATGCTTCCTGTAATTGTCGTGGGATGAGCGACAATGGCATCAGCCGCAGAGGAAATATAGTATCCGCCGGAGGCTGCTATATCCTGCATATAAACAACGACCTTTTTCTTCGTTTCTGTTTTGAATTTGATAACATTATTGTAGATAATGTCACTAGCCGTGATCCCACCGCCCGGACTGTCCACCTCCAGCAGAACGGCTCTGACGTGGGCATCGGTAGCGGCTTGCTCGAGTTGTTGCTTCGCTATCTCAACAATGCTGGGTTTCTCGATAAATAAACCTTCCGCAGACTCACTGCTTAATATGCCCTTGATGGAAATTATAGCAATCTTGTCTTCGCCGCTTCCCTCTATAACGGTTTCGGCGACTTGTTTCTTGCCGGTATCGCTTGTGACGAATGCCTTGCTCAGCACAAGAGAACCAATAAAGAGGGTAAATAACAAGAACGTGCATAAGAAAAAGAAAATGGCAAAACCTACAGCGACCCAGAAGCCGGCGCCTCTGCTCTTTTTGAGATATACAGGTTGCCAGCCAATACCCGGTGGTGTAACATTTGGTTGTACGTCAGACATAATCCTTATTTCCTTATTTTTCTATTTTTTCTACACAAAGGCAAGGAATGCCGTGACAAACGGGACATCCTGCCGTATATTTGCTAATCGTATCTTCCATCCTGATACCCGATAAGCTCGCCAGTGAAAAGAGCCATGCAAGTACGTCAGCAAACTCTTTTTTTAAATCTTCTTTATTGTTTTCACGTAATGCACGGGAAAGTTCCCCAACCTCTTCTGTAAACCACATAAAGGTCTTGGACAAGCCGCGTTTTGCATCTTTTTTTAAATAGGTATCTTCGATGAGTTTCTGAAATTTATCTATATCCATAGGAGCTATAAGTCATCTATATTAAGGAGTTCTCCACCATGCCATTCAGGAACGAGGCTATGTTTTATGCCCAGGACATCCAATATCTTTGCCACGATAAAATCCACCTGATCTGCAATGGTCTTTGGATTGTGATAGAATCCAGGCATTGCAGGCAGGATGCACGTCCCTGCAGAGGATAATTTCTGCATTGCTTCCAGATGGATAGGGGATAACGGCGTTTCGCGGGGCACCATCACGAGTTTACGGCCTTCTTTGAGGGCTATACTCGCCGCACGCTGAATGAGATTGCTTGATATTCCGTGTGCAATAGAGCACAGGGTGTTCATACTGCATGGAACAATAACCATTGCCTTGATGGGATATCGGCTGCTGGCAATAGTAGCGCCAATGTCTGAGTTATTATAATAAATGATATTGTCAGTCGTGTAACCCAGCAGTTCTCCAAAATTTAGTTGGCTGCGGTTTAAATCAATCCCCAATTCATGCTTAATAACAAGGAAAGCAGCATCCGATATGGATAAATGAATATTGAATTCTTTTCTGCAAAGGACTTGTAAAAGACGTTGGGCATAGGCAACTCCACTGGCGCCAGTAATGCCGACGATAATATTTTCCATCGAAATTCCTTAAATATGAAAGGGTTCTAGTACGGTGAATACGTCATATATCGCATGGGTATAAACGACAATACCTAATCCCCGGTACATGAAGATAACTGATAGAACTATTCCGCATAACAATCTGAACGTAAAACCGGCATAGGTAAAATCGTCTTTTAAAGTTCCTGTATAATGCACAGCGGTAAAAATAAGAGCGCCTATCAAGACACTTGCAAATGCACCAATGGGTTTATTTATTTTTAATAGCTTTGTAAAAATAAAATAAAGAAACGTGACTAAAATAAGTCGAAATACAATTTCCTCATAAACACCTGCCCCAACGGAAAGAACAATTCCTGTCCATATGTTTGCTGAAAAGGGTTTGGCAAGTATTAAAGGGAACAACACTTTGTAAACAACAAAACCAAGTACATAACCTATGAAAAGCGCATAAACCACACTTTCCAGTACCATCGGGATGAATATCAGGGAACTAAAACGATATTCTTTTTCTATATAAAATACCGATACAAAAAGGAAAGCAATAACCAGCAAGTTAAATATCAAAGAACCATTTTTACCAAATACAGATAAAGGAGTTTTTACAACGATGTCAGCGGTATTTTTGATTCCTGAGCCTTGTATCGCAATTCCAACCTCATATAAGACCAACAGGGGCAGGATAAACAAAAAACTATTAGCCAGGCTCTTTGAGGGATTAAAATACGGCTTCATTTATGTAAATTGCTTATTATAAAAAATATTGCCGATGCGAGTCCAAATCCCCAGCAATAATAAGAAAATACATACAGTCTGCCGCGTTGCACAACTCTCATGAGAAACCGCAATGCCAAATAGCCCGTAATTGTAGAAACCGCTGTTCCAACAATCAAGGATATCAAATTATGTTCGTGTGTTAAAGGAGTCTTTTTTATCTGAAGGACTACAGCCCCGATAATTGCAGGTATGCACAAGAGAAACGAGTATCGTACTGAGGCTTCACGTTCAACGCCCATATATGCCGCCGCTGAAATGGTTGAACCAGAACGTGATATTCCGGGCGTAATGGCGACGCCCTGAAACGTTCCTATGATTAATGCGTGTAAAACTCCAATAGATTTCTTGCCCGGATTATTTGCGCCATAAATCTTTGTAAACCACAGGAAAAGACCTGTTATCATAATCGCAATAGCCGCCAGGATTGGCTGGCTGAAAAGCGATTCAAATTTTTCTTCAAATAAGAGTGCGATGATTCCCGTGGGTATCGTACCAATAATGATTAAGAGAAAAAGTCGTGTGTAATGATCCTCCACCCATATTTCTTTGGGGCGTCCCCCGGAACAAAGTTTTAGTATAGAAATAATAACCCATCGCATGATTTCAAGAATATCCTTCCAGAAAACCACAAAAATAGCGATGAGTGTCCCCAGGTGGAGCATAACCTCTAGCAACGCGCCGTGAGTCTCTTCAACCTGTAAATAGTTTTTCAGGATAACCAGATGGCCGGAACTGCTTACAGGCAAAAATTCCGTCAAACCCTGGATGATACCAAGTATAATGTATTTAATCATTAGTTTGCCCAGAAATAGCGTTAGTATAGCAGTCGATCTTTGGAGTGTCAATGAAGTTTCAGGAATCGGAGAAACGCTTGGTTATGCAAATGATGATCAAATAAATACGCAAATTATGTTAGGTAAACAATTCATTGTGATTCAGTAAATGTCCGTATGGAAATATTAGCCTTTAAACTAAAAAACATTTGACAAAAGGGGTCGATGTGCTAAAATTTTAGCTGATTCTCCGCTTACGAAATATCAAACGACAGGTATTTTGTCTTGCGTTGTCGCTTAAAAGAAGCAGGGTGGTGTATGGTTCATATGGAACTCTCAAAAATCATGATCACGGAGACGAGTGATCATCAGATTATTGTCCTGAAGGAAAAAGACGGACAGCGGAGTTTTCCTATTGTGATTGGACTCCATGAGGCATGGGCGATTGATCGGGCAGTCAAAGGGGTTGCCACTCCTCGCCCTTTAACGCACGACCTGATTTGCAATGTCATTGAAGGTTTGAATGCAGGCGTTGTAAGGATTGTTATTAACGACCTCAGGAATAACACATTTTATGCAAAGATTATATTGTTGCAGAACGGTTCGACTGTAGAGATCGATTCCAGACCCAGTGATGCAATTGCACTGGCGATGCAAAAGAATACGCCAATCTTTGTGGCCAGGAAGGTTTTGGAAGAAGTCTGTAACGCAGAAAATAATCTCTAATACGAGGAGGGATGGCCGAGTGGACTATGGCGGCAGTCTTGAAAACTGCTGGAGGCGAAAGTCTCCCGTGGGTTCGAATCCTACTCCCTCCGCCAAATATCTAAGGTTTAAGCGCTGCTCTATACTTTGGTGTGTGGCGCAGTCAGTATAGATTAATAAAACCACGGATTTCATGAGCAAATGCAGTAATGGCGTCCGTGGTTATTTTGTTTTTAAAAATCATTTCACGATAACAGCCTGAATAAACGGAGAGGTGGCTGAGCGGCTGAAAGCGACGGTTTGCTAAACCGTTGTAGGGACAAAATCCCTACCCCGGGTTCGAATCCCGGCCTCTCCGCCATGTATCAACGTGATGCATGGTCACGTCCCGATCAAATAAATTCAAACTTATTCGTAGAGCGGGCATATTCTTATATTGACACAAAACAAAATCTATGGGTATAATGTCATTGTAATTTTTAAATAATAACTCGATTGTATAGGATTTTCATTTTATTTGTGCGGTTTGTAGAGCGAAGAGTCTCTTCGCTCTACATTGAAAAATAGCCGAACTTAATTTAACGTGCAGGAATTTCAAATCAACTGTAGTGGCAAGGCGCGCCTCACCGCTATGCTGTTATAAAAGCCGCCGAAGGCCTAATTTCTTCGATGAAGATCGGAATTATTGCTGATACACACGATAATATTACTGCTATTCAGAAGGCAGTTCGTTTTTTTAATATCCAGGACATTAAGTATGTCATCCATGCGGGTGACTATGTTGCGCCCTTCTCATTAAAAGAATTAATGAAGCTGAAGGCAAGGTTTTTAGGGATATTCGGAAATAACGACGGCGAACGGAGGGGTTTACTTGGGGTATGTAAGGATATCCATGAGCCGCCCTACGATGTCATTCTGGACGGGAAACACATCATTGTGACCCACATGCTCGATAGTCTTTCAAAGAGGTCGAAGATGAACACTGATATCATTATCAGTGCGCATACCCATATTCCTGAGATTAAACAAGGTAATCCCATGTATATCAATCCTGGTGAGTGCTGCGGGTGGTTGAATGGTAAAAGTACTGTAGCGGTGCTTGATCTTGAAACATTTTGCCCAGAAATTATTGATCTTTCAACGGCGTCTTTGAAGAAGGGTTAAAAGTGTACTCTCAAATTCCCAAACAGGTTTTTATATTTGTTGTATTGTGTCTTTTCGTCTGTGCCGCACTCTGCGGATGTGTGTTGCGATCACTAACAATTGATTCCAAACCACCCGGTGCGATGGTTTACCTGGACGACGAACCGATTGGTGAGACGCCCGTAACAACTACATTTACCTATTACGGAACACGGAAGATCACACTCGAGAAAATAGATGCTGAAGGCAGACTCCTGTATGAAAGAAAAATTGTCTACGAGAAGATTAAAGCCCCCCTATACCAAATATTCCCATTTGACTTCTTTTCTGAGATTGTGTTGCCTGTTAAACTGAAGGATGAACATTATCTTAATTACCAGTTAGAACCTTTGAAGCAATTACCAAAAGAAGAACAGCAAAAGAAGGTCATCAAAAATGCCGAAGAATTGCGGGAACGGCTGAGGATGCCTGTGTCCCGTTAGATAATTTTAAACAATTCTTCCAATGGTTTACGATAAGTGATTTCCGGAATATCCAGGGGATATCCAAGAGGTGTTAGCGCTACAGGTTCCATTCCAGGGGGTAAGTTTAGAATAGATTTTACGATGGGGACTTTAAAAGCAGCAATCCAGCACGTAGCCAACCCTTCCTCTGTTGCAGCAAGAATGAGGTGATCCATCGCAATCGTGGCGTCAATATCGGCATAGTTTTTTCCATCACCTCGTTTCCACGCTTTTTCCGGGATACTGCAGGCGCAGATAATTACGGGCGCCGTATAAAACCATTCTTCACCGTAAGCCTTCTTTAACTGCTTTTTTGTTTTTTCATCTTTGATGACTACAAAGTAGATAGGTTGCCTGTTGGCAGCACTAGGGGCAAGCCGTGCAGCCTCTAATATTCTATTGAGCTTTTCTTCTTCAACAGGGTTGGGCTTATAAGAACGAATACTCCGTCTTTGCTTTATGATGTCATAGATGTTCATGTGCTTTCCTCTCAAAATTCCACGATCTTCCAACGTTTAATATTTGCATACAACCGCAGCATGGGGCTTGCATTTACGGCTACCGGGTGTCCTACCATGCGCATAAATTTTACATCTAAATATTGATTGGCATAGGCATAAGATGACGAAAGGTCAATATTATGTTCTGCGACAAGTTGGTTTACGGCCTTTACTTTTCCACCGCTGTAAGAGTGTATTCCGTCTATTTCGCCTGTTATTTTGCCTTCATTGTCAATGGCTAGGCAAGTACCCACACCTATATCTGCGTCACAGTGTTTCTTGAAACATTCTACCAAAGGACTTAACGTTCCGGATAGTAAAATAATCAAATAACCCGCATCTTTCAACCTGCTAATTTCCTTTAATGCAGTTGCTGAAATATGTGAGGAAATTTGTCTTTTAAAACACTCTTTTATCTCAGAAACGACCTGTTCGTACTCTTTGTCTTTGAGATAATATTTGTTTTTTCTAAGGTATAATCCTTTTAACTGTAAAAGGTTGCTGATAAAAACATTTGCGAATCGCAATAAGTCTTTCGTGGTAACAATTTCTTTATTCAGAAGATAACGGAAAAAAACTCTTTCTGAAGAAATATTCCTGAGTATTGTTCCGTCAATATCAAAAATGGCTGCCTTTTTCACGTAATGAATTTTACTAAGTATGTGGATGTCTTTTCAATAAAAAACTTAATAATCCAATAACATATTATGCATACAATGGATTGATTAATACCTGATATTTTACAAAATCATAAGTACTGATAAATGAGACATTTATTCTTCCACCCGTTGTATGGAATATAAATATAGATACAAAATATTGTATTTTTTCTTGACAAAGTTATTTTTTGTGTTATATTTTCTCTCCGTGTTAAATATACCATATGTTGTAAGCAGGGTATAGTTAGATTTTATTAGGGAAAGGGGGTGATGGAAGGGGCGGTTTGTAAAGCGATGTGTTTTTAAGTCAAATTAATTTGTAAGTATTCATAAAAAATATCCTGCTTGATTTTGATATTTTAAATTTTAAAGAAATTTTGATAAGTAATGGTCAAGGGATAGTAAACACACATAATAATAAGGAGATATGAAGAGATGACAACAGCAATGCTGGAAAGACCTTCGGTGTCGGAGAGAATGGATAGTAAAGATGATATACAGTTTTTTATTGAAGAAAAGCTGAACGCCTTTGATGCGGCAATTGAAGGTCATGAGTATTTAGAGATAGATGGCGATCTTCCCGGCAATACGCCTGAAGAGGATTGTTTAAAGATTATTAACCACAAGTTAGAATGTGCATATGCCCTGGATGTTGATTCGGTGATTAAGCAAGATTTAAAATCGGTTATATGTGCCCTTGAAACGGGAATCTTTACGCGTCTAAACGGAGTCACACGAATTGTTGGATATTACAGCAGGGTGTCCAACTGGAATAAGTCGAAGATCGGTGAATTACATGATAGGCACATGGGCAAATATTCAGTACGGTAAATATAAACAAAGGTAGATTTCTCCCAAGGACCCCTTTGTTATGAGCCATTGCAGTGTTTTTGTTACGCTGCAATGGCTTTCTTTTTTACAGATTTAGTTTGTGCCGGGAATAGGGGGCGACATTCTAACCGTAAGCACAGGACATGAGGCTTTGCGTACGACCTTTTCTGCCACACTGCCCAACATAACGTGAGAAAGTCCTGTTCTGCCGTGTGTGCCAATTACAACGAGGTCTGCGCCAATTTCTGTAGTCGCATTAATAATTTCATTAAAAGGCACACCCTTTACTACAATTGTTTCCACTTCTAAAACGTCCGTTGTTCCTTCCGGTAAGCTTTTCATCAAGTCTTCGCGGATTTTCGACACATCAACTTCATTGAGTTTGTAAGGACTGAATTTATACATTTCTGTATCATATAGGCGAGAGTCAATTACGTGCATGAGATATAACTTCGCCTCGTCCTTTAATGCCAGAGAAATGGCATACTTTAAGGCAAGATACGAGCATTCAGAGTGATCCACAGGGCATAATATTTTCTTTAATGTAATCATAACGACCTCCTAAATCGATGATTTGATATCCATATCTTTTGATGAGTACTTTCTTGCATTTATAGCAATAAGTGTTTTCACCGCCCTCGCCGGGTACGTTACCTTCATAAACGTACCGAAGACCCGCCTCAAGACCTATTTCTCTGGCCATTCTAAGCGTTTCTACCGGGGTTGGTGGTTTTTCAATCAGGCGATATTTTGGGTAAAAACGACTAACATGCCAGGGAATTTCTGGTCCTACACTATTTATAAATTCCGCAATCTCTTTCAGTTCTGACGGTGAATCATTAATTTCCGGAATGACCAGCGTGGTAATTTCTATCCAGATGCCCATCTCTTTGTAAGAGCGAATGCAGTCGAGTACATTTTCCAGACGTGCGCCACATAGCTTTTTGTACGTTTCTTTGGAAAAGCTTTTTAAATCCACATTAGCGGCATGGAGGAACGGTTTTATAGTAGAAAGTGCCTCGCGTGTTGTATACCCATTAGTTACGAATACATTCTTGAGAGATTTCTGCGTGGCTATTTTTGCTATTTCATAGGCATATACAAAAAAAATGGTAGGTTCCGTGTACGTATATGCAATGCTCTTGCAGTGGTAACTCAATGCCTCATCCACGATTTTTTCCGGGGCAACGTCTCTGCCTACAATCTGATCATGATCCTTCGGCAGTTGTGATATCTCATAGTTTTGACAGTTCAGGCATCTGAAATTGCATCCCACCGTTGCGACTGAAAAGGATGTGGTGCCGGGATAAAAGTGATAGAGTGGTTTTTTTTCTATAGGGTCGATATTCTCTGAAATGAGTTTTCTGTAAACGAGGGAGTAGAGTATACCACCGTGGTTTTCACGAACCCGGCAAATGCCTTTTTTGCCATCTTCAATGATACAGTGATGACGGCAAAGATAACACTTTACTCTGTTATCACCGAGTTTTTCAAAAAACATCGCTTCTTTCATAAACTTTATCTATGAATAACCGATATAAAATTAAGTATTTACGTTTATCGCATCCTTTCAAAGGATGTACTATTTAATATTAATACTACTGAACAATCTTACAGTTTTTTGTTAAATCTAGCAAGTGTTTTGTCTTCACTTAAATCTTACTGTTAGACACACAAATATTATTTGACTGAGATGTTTGTAATGATATAATGATAATGCGATATATCTTGCCAAACAAAGGAGGTGATCTAGAAACAGTAACATGTAAAATCGTATCATGGTAACCTTAACAATCTATAGGAGGTCTCGTTATGGTGAAGAAAAGGAGCAGTGCAGGTTTTACGTTAATTGAGTTACTGGTCGTAATCGCAATTATTGGTATTCTTGCGGGTATTTTGTTGCCAGCATTAGGCAGGGCGCGCGAATCGGCTCGCAGGACACAATGTGCCTCTAACCTCAAGCAAATCGGTTTGGCCATTAATATGTATAGTAATGACAATGGGGGGGCATTCCCCACGGTTAGTGCTAGCGCTGCTAGTGCCGAGATACAATCATTGGGTCAATTGTATGATGCGTATATTACTGATAGAAAAGTATTTAAATGCGCAAGCGATAGCGGTGTTACAGATACATCAGTTTTGACTCTGACCGCTGGAACTGCAACTTTTGCTAACAGTTCATTTACAGCATCCACCTGCAGTTATGGCTACGATGACAACCACACATCCGCTGACGATCCGGGCGTTGCTATTTCTGCGGATGCGCACGGTGGTACTGGCGGTACTGCCGCACTTTCAAACAACCATGCATCAAAGGGACAAAATGTGCTGTATATCGATGGCCATGTGGAATGGAAGGGTACTACTACATGTGGATATTATAGTAGTACTTTGGGCTATAATAATATATACACCGACCAAATTTCCTCATTCGGTTCATCAACAGACACATATATCTACGACTAATAAGAACGTTTCTTTATGATTTTAAAAAGGGTAATATTCGTTTTGAGTATTACCCTTTTTTGTTGCTTTGTGATATTAGAACTTCATTCATACTTCCGCTACGATAGCCTTCCAGGTCGATTGTGACATATTTATAGCCAATGTCTTTGAATTTTCTAACAAGCTCGTTACGATTACCATTTTGCAGGAGCAAGGGGATATCTTCGGGTAATACCTCAATTCGCGCAATGGTGTCATGGTGTCTGACGCGGAATTGTTTCAGGCCGATGTTCCTCAAATAGTTTTCAGCAGCCGCTACGATGGTCAATTTCTCCTCTGTGATGGATTGCCCGTAAGGAAACCTGGAGGACATGCAGGCATATGAAGGTTTGTTCCAGTTGGAAAGATTGAGGTATTTCGAAATTTCACGTATATCTGCTTTCCTCAATCCACTTTCTTTCAAAGGGCTGCGAACTTCAAGTTCTTTAGCGGCATCGAGTCCGGGTCTGTATTCACCTGCATCGTCAAGGTTTGCGCCATCAGCAACATTTTTATATCCCTTTTCTCCGGCAATTTCTCTGAGCTTTCCAAATAATTCTGATTTACAGAAGTAACACCGGTTGGGGGGATTTTCGGCAAATCCCTTAATGCCGAGTTCGCTTGTATCGATGGTCATATGAGGAACGCCGATTTCTTTTGCTATCTTCACGGCCTCTTCATATTCATAAGCAGGGTAAGTCTCCGATCGTGCAGTAACGGCAATGGCTTTATCACCAAGCACGTCATAACAGACTTTTGCCACAAGGGAGCTGTCCACGCCGCCTGAAAAGGCTACCACAACGCTTTCAAAATCTTTAATAATGTCTCTTAATTTTTTAAGTTTTTCGTCTGTATACATAAGTCTTTCTTTGCGCTCTTTGCGTCACTGGCGATGAATTATTATGACAAATCGAGCATTTTTTGAATTGCCAATCGCGCCTTTACTGCAATGTCATCCGGCACATTGACCTGATAAACCATGTCTTCCAAAGACCACAAAACCTTTTCCAGACTGATAAGTTTCATATTGGAGCAATCGGCAAGCTGCGTAATTGCATAAAAAACTTTTTGCGGATTTTCTTTTCTTAAACGATGCAGTATGCCAATCTCAGTGCCAATAATAAATTCTCTGACATTCGTTTCCTTACAATACTTTGCAATACCGGTCGTACTGGCAACATGATCTGCCAATGCAGTCACATCCGGTGTGCATTCAGGGTGGACAACAATCCTGGCTTCAGGATGTGCTGCCTTTAGCTTGACAATATGCTCTGCCAGAATCCTGTGATGGGTGGGACAATATCCTTCCCAAAGTATCATGGGCCTGTTCAATTTCGATGACACATAACCTCCCAGGCTTTTGTCCGGAACAAAGAGTATTTCATGTTCTTTGGGAATTGAAGAGACGATTTTCATTGCATTGGAAGAAGTGCAACATACATCGCTTTCCGCTTTTATAGCAGCCGTGCTATTTACATAACAGACAACCTTGGCATTAGGATGTTCTTTTTTCTTTATCTTAAGCTGCTTAAGAGTTATCATATTTGCCATTGGGCAGCCTGCATGCTCGTCGGGTAATAATACCAGCTTGTCCGGACATAGGATTGAAGCGGTTTCTGCCATAAAATGGACTCCGCAGAACACGATTACATCCGCCTTCGTCTTTGCCGCCTGCTGAGAAAGTCCCAAAGAATCACCTGTAAAATCCGCAATATCCTGTACTTCTCCCCTTTGGTAGTTGTGTGCCAGGATTACGGCATTTCTTTTGGTCTTTAAGTCCTTTATTTTATCAATTATTGCGGTCACGTGTTTAATTGCTTACCTTATAGAAGTAGTGGAAATTAAATGGAAAAACTTATTCGCTAAATCATAACAGAGCATAAATTGTTTTTAAATACTTTTTTTAAATTGTGGGTGTAAATCAAGAATTATAGACATTTCACAGTCATTTTCCCTTGACAACAAAAACTGTTTTTGATAGCATCTTTTAACCTAAGTATGATATTTTTAAAGATTTCGGGTAAAGTGTACGTACTGTATGGCAGAAAAATACTTAGGGCGATTAGCTCAGCTGGCTAGAGCGCTTGCTCGACAAGCAAGAGGTCATAGGTTCGAGTCCTATATCGCCCACCATTAGTTTTGATGCGCTTAACTTTTAAAGCAAAATATATTAATTCTGAATTTTACTTGAGTTGTTATAAGGAGTAACGAAAAAGTTTTCTAAATATGGTTAAGATTACGCTGCCTGACGGCACGAAAAAGGAGTACAAAGACAACATAACTATCGGGGAAGTCGCAAGCAATATAGGTAACCGTTTGGGTGAAAGGGCGCTGGCGGGAAAGGCCAGCGGTGTACTTGTTGATCTCAGTTATCCTGTCAAAGAAGACATTTCTCTGTCCGTTATCACGGAAGATACAGAAGAAGGTTTGGAAATCCTTCGCCATAGCACATCTCACATTATGGCGCAGGCGGTCAGCCGTCTCTTTCCTGGTGTAAAGCTCGGTATAGGTCCTACCATTGAAAATGGTTTTTATTATGATTTCGGCCTCCAGCATAGTTTGTCTGATGAAGATTTAAAGAAGATAGAAGAAGAAATGGCGAGGATTATCAGTGAGGATATTTCCTTCAAAAGAATGGAACTGCCTCGCGATCTGGCTATAAAGAAGATGGAAGCCATTGGTCAACCTTTCAAAGTAGAACTTATTAAAGATATTGAGGACGATACGGTGTCTTTTTACACACAGGGAGATTTCGTTGACCTGTGTCGTGGTCCACACATTCACCGGACAACTAAAGTTAAGGCATTCAAACTCCTGAGTGTGGCTGGCGCATATTGGCGTGGAAAAGAAACGAATCCCATGCTGCAGCGTATTTATGGGACTGCATTTTTTACACAGAAAGAGCTTGATAAATATTTAAAGTTTCTTGAAGAGGCCGAAAAACGCGACCATCGGAAAATAGGTAAAGACTTGGACCTTTTTAGTTTTCATGAAGAAGGAGGGTCTGGATTAACCTTCTGGCATCCAAAGGGCGCCAGGATACGCAACATTATAGAAAATTTCTGGCGGGAAGAGCATTTCAAAAGGGGTTACGATATTGTTTACAGTCCACATATTGCAAAGATCAATTTGTGGAAGACCAGCGGCCATTGGAATTTTTATCGTGAAAGCATGTACGCTCCTATTGAGGTCGATGGGCAGGAATACATCTTAAAACCCATGAATTGTCCTTTTGCTGTGCTTATGTATAAGACAAAGCTGCACAGTTACCGTGATCTGCCATTGCGGTGGGGGGAGTTGGGAACTGTGTACCGGTATGAGAGGTCGGGTGTATTACATGGATTACTGCGTGTGCGGGGATTTACTCAGGACGATGCTCATATATTCTGTACACCGGATCAATTGGAAAATGAAATTTTAAACGTGATTGAGCTTGCTCAATTCATGTTGTCGAGTTTCGGGTTTAATGAATACGAAATAGAATTGAGCGTACGAGGCAAGGGCGAAAAGGAAAAATACATAGGCAGAGACGATGTTTGGGAACATGCCGAAAATGCCTTGAAAATTGCCCTCGATAAAAAAGGACTAAAATACGCACGAATGGAAGGAGAGGCAAAGTTCTATGGCCCGGCTATTGATATCAAGGTCAAAGACGCTATAGGACGTGGATGGCAGGGACCTACTATTCAGGTTGACTTTAATCTGCCGGAGAGATTCGATGTTAAATATGTAGGTCCGGATGGGAATCATCATCGTGTCGTAATGGTACATCGTACCGTTCTGGGCGCAATGGAACGGTTTGTGGGGTGCTTAATAGAACATTATGCAGGCGATTTTCCTTTATGGATTGCACCAATTCAGATGAGAATATTACCCATTACCGATGCGCACATTGATTATGCAAAAAAATTACAAGCCCAGTTGCTTTTGAAGAATTTTAGGGTAGAATGTGACACAAGCAGTTCCAAGATCAATTACAAGATACGTGAAGGCACACTGGAAAAAATTCCATATCTGCTCATTGTTGGCGACAAAGAGATGCAGAGCGGCTCTGTTGCCGTTAGAAGCAGGAAGAGGGGAGATGAAGGGATGATTTCAATCGAAGACTTTGTAAAAAATGTTGAAACTGAAATCCGGGATAAAAAATAATTTTAATTTTTTAGGAGGAAAATATACATTTCACAAGAATTAAGGATTAACGAACGTATCCGTTCTTCTACTGTACGACTGATAGACGAGAACGGTGTGCAGGTCGGAGTAATTAGCAAAGAAGAGGCTATTACAAAGGCAAAGGGCGTTGAATTGGATCTCGTCGAGGTAGCTCCCGATGCAAGCCCACCCGTTTGTAGGATTATGAACTATGGTAAGTTTAAGTATAAACAAAAGAAAAAGTTGCATCAAAAGCAGCATGTAGTTCAGTTAAAAGAATTAAGATTAAGGCCAAAGACCGGCGACCATGACATTCAAACAAAAATACGCCAGGCCAGGAAATTTTTAGAAAATAAAGATCGCGTGCTTATTAACATGATGTTTAAGGGGCGCGAGAGGGCTCATGCCGAATTAGGCGATGAAATCTTAAAACAAATTGCTGCTGCGTTGGAGGACATCGCCAAGGTGGAGAAAGACAAAATATCAGATGAACGCAGGATGGGAATGATCTTGTCTCCCAAATAAACATTATGTTTCAATTTATTTATAGCATTACTAATATATATGGAGATTTGTAAATGCCAAAATTAAAAACACACAAAGGGCTGAAAAAAAGGATAAAGGTTGGTGCAAAAGGCAAGATCAAGAGGCCGAGGGCTGGAAAAGGACACCTGCTGTCCGGAAAATCAGGCAGACGCAAGGAACACCTGAGAAAGAAAGCAGGCGTTTCCCCGGCCTTTAGCAAAATAATGAAAAGAGCTTTAAATTTGTCTTAAAGATATTTTATTTGAATTTTTTTAAAAAGAGAGTAGTAACATGCCAAGAGCGACAAAAGGTTGTGCAAGAAAGAGGTCTAGAAAAAGACTGTTAAATAAGACGGAAGGTTACTGGGGCGGAAGAGGTAACTTATACCGTAAGGCCATGGAAACCTATATCCGCGCCATGGTGTTTTCATTCAGAGACAGAAAAGCACGGAAAAGGAAATTCAGGGAGTTGTGGATTTCGAGAATCAGTGCGGCAGTCAGAGAGCGGGGTATTTCATACAGCCATTTTATTCGTGGACTGGTCAAGGCCAATGTGGATTTAAACAGAAAGATGCTGGCTGAGATGGCGGTGAATGATAAGCCTGCTTTTGACAGATTAGTCGAGCAGGTAAAAGCAGCAATTTAATTGTATAGGAATTTCCATTTTATTTAAACGGGTTTGCAGACGGTAGCAGGCTAAAATCCCCTTTTACTAAGAGGGACTAACTAGTACATGAGTGAAGCCTGTGGCTATTAATATAAGTCAGATTATTCAGTCGCTTGTTTTAGGCACGTCTTCCTGATATTGAATCAGGAAGGAACGTGCCTACATTTTTTATATGCTTTTTTAGATACCTAACCCGAATAAATCGGAATGCGTAGCGCGGGTGGTTTATCCCCCGCCAAATGCCGACCACAAGGGATCGGCGCTACCATTTTTGCCGAAAAATTCAAAAATATTATTTATAAGATTCCCATCTGCATGTCAGAGAGATTAGAAGAAGTAAGAAAAAAAATCCAAAGCGAAATTAATTCAATTACCGCGCTGAAGGATGCTGAACAGCTTAAGATAAGATACCTGGGAAGGAAGGGTGTTATTAATGATTTAATGAAACTGATACCATCCCTGCCTCCGGAACAACGCGCTGCATTCGGACAGCAGATTAATTCTCTCAAGACCGAAGTTGCAAATATCGTAGAAGAATTAATAAAAAAGTTTTCTGTAGAGGCAACACCGAAAGCCGGGCATGAAATATTTGATATAACTTTGCCGGGCAAACGTCCTCTTGTAGGGAAAAAACATCCGCTTACTCAAACAATTGATGATATCAAAGAAGTATTCTCAAGGTTGGGTTTTGATGTGGCCTACGGGCCGGAAGTGGAGTTGGAATATTATAATTTCGAGGCATTAAATATTCCCACCGATCATCCATCCAGAACCGATTTTGATACTTTTTATATCAAGAATGACGTACTTCTCAGAAGCCAGACATCCACTGTTCAAATTCGCATTATGGAAAAGCAAAAACCTCCCATTCGGATTATTGCCCCTGGCAGGGTGTATAGGCCTGATACCGTGGATGCCAGACACTCGTTTATGTTTCATCAGGTAGAAGGATTGCTCGTGGATGAAGGGGTAAGTTTTGCAGATTTGAGGGGGGTGCTGAATCAGTTTATTAAAACCTATTTTGGCCAGGACGTTCAAATGCGTTTCAGGCCGTCCTTTTTCCCATTCACAGAACCCAGCGCAGAAGTGGATATCTCCTGTTCTCTCTGTAAGGGCAAGGGATGCAGTGTGTGTTCTTATAGTGGCTGGGTGGAAATATTAGGGGCGGGAATGGTTGATCCTAATGTATTCAAGGCCGTGCACTACGATGCAGAAAAATACACAGGATTTGCATTTGGGATGGGTGTTGAAAGGATTACGATGTTAAAGCATGGTATCAACGATATTCGTCTTTTCTATGAAAATGACATGCGTTTTTTATCACAATTTTAAATGAAGATAAGCTATAACTGGTTAAAGGAATATGTCAATTTTTACTTATCGCCGCAGGAACTTGCAGATAAGTTAACAAATGCAGGGCTTGTGGTTGCCGATATTCAAGCTGTAGAAGATGATTTTTGTTTGGATATAGAGGTGACTTCCAATCGTCCGGATTGTCTGGGGATTATTGGCATTGCACGCGAGGTGGCAGCGGCGGTAGGGGCGAGCGTCCAATTTCCAGAAACGAATTACATAAGCAAAGATGTAGAAATATCAAAATTAATTAGTGTTGCTGTTGAAGAACCGATATTGTGTCCGCATTATACGGCGCGAGTAGTAAGGCATATAACTGTAAAGCCGTCTCCGGAATGGATGCAAAAAAGGTTGTTGTGTATCGGTCTTAGACCGGTAAATAACATAGTAGACATCACGAATTATGTGATGATGGAGACAGGACAACCCCTCCATGCCTTTGATTTAGATAAGTTGTCAGATCAAAAAGTAATAGTAAGAAGGGCAAGAAGCGGAGAAGAAATAGCTGCTATAAATGGAGCCAGGCGGGCGCTCTTCCATGATATGTTAGTCATTGCGGACGGCAAAAGACCAATTGCCATTGCCGGCATCATGGGGGGCAAGGATACTGAAGTTTCTGAGTCAACCAGGCATATTCTCCTGGAATGTGCACGATTTGAGCCAAGACAGGTACGTCGCACGTCGAAGGCAATGAGTATTGCTTCAGATTCGTCGTATCGTTTCGAAAGAGGCGTTGATCCTGAAGGGGTAGAACCGGCGTCAAAGAGGGCGGCAAATCTTATTAAAGAATTTGCGGAGGGAGAAATCGCAAGAGGCGCTATTGATATAAGACCGGAGAAATACGAAATAAAAAGAATTACACTCCGCATTGAAAGGCTTAGTAAAGTACTAGGATTAGAAATAAAAAAAACCGTTGCCAGTGATATTTTAAAAAGACTGCAATTTAATGTTTTAAATGAAGTGGATAATTTTATTGATGTTGAGGCGCCGAGCTTTCGGGGAGATATTTGTCGTGAGATCGACCTCATTGAAGAGATCGCCAGGATTTATGGTTATAATAATATTCCCACGAAAACCTCTATTAGCGTTCGGGGCAGTGTAAAAAGCAAATATGAAATTGTCGAGGATTATGTTCGCCAATTTTTAATTGGCATTGGCTATTATGAAGTAAAAACATTCAGCATCGTTGATACTTCACCATTACAGTCTGTGAATTTGTGGTCAGATAAAGAGGGTATTGATATTGCTAATCCGCTCAGACAGGAAGAAAGCCGTTTGCGCACTTGTTTGCTGCCGAGCCTTATACACACAAAGATATACAATATGAATCACGGCGTAGATCAGGTGAAGATATTTGAGATTGCTAAGGTTTATCTTGCAGAAGAACAATTACCACAAGAAAAGGCCTGTTTATCCATTATGGCGGATATAGATTTTTTGAATTTAAAGGGAATTGTCGAGTCTCTGCTGCTAAATCTCGGGATCATCTCAAAATGTGAATGGTCGCCTTTCGTTGGATCAATATTGTTTAAGGCTGACAAATCTGCAAAAATTCAATCGGGTAGTAATATCCTGGGTTTTATTGGTGAAGCCAAAGAACTGGGATTTAAAACATCACCATGTATGTTTGAGTTAGACATGGATTTGTTGGTGAAGATGTCGGATTTTTCAAAAAAATATCAAACCCTGTCTCAATACCCGCCTGTTTTACGTGATATTGCAATTATCGCTGATGAGGAGGTGACATGGGCATCTATAGAAAAATGCATTGATACTGCTAATATATCTATTATTAAGGGTATAAACTTCTTTGACATCTATCATGGCAAACAGATACCTTCCGGAAAGAAAAGTATTGCTTTTAGCCTGTGTTTTCAGTCTCAAGATCGGACATTAACGACTGAAGAAGTAGATTCAGCGCAACAGATAATTCTTGGCATCCTTCATAAAACACTCGGCGCTGAATTGCGAAAACAATAAAAGATCCCTATTATCTTAATCAAAATCATAAATTGAAGGACATCACAAATAATCCCAGGCTTTTACTTGCAATACTTATAATCATAAGCTGCTTTGTCTTATTTTTTGATTTAGGGGGCAGGGGGTTTCAAAATAAGGATTATCTGAGGTTTGCTGAAACTGCCCGTGAAATGATGTACACAGGGGATTACGTTGTCCCCCATTACGTAGGCAAGATATATCTTGCAAAACCGCCGCTGCTCATGTGGTCAATTGCCCTGTCTTCTCAATTCTCAGGCGCTATCACCCCGTTTACTGCACGAATACCTTCGGCGCTTTGCGCGCTTCTTAGCATCATTACCGTTTTTCTGTTTGGTAAACACCTTTACAAAAATCCTATGGCGGGATTATGGGCGGGACTGATTCTTCTGTCCAACTATATGTTCTTTCTTTACTCCCGCACCGTCAAAACTGATATGATGCTGGCTACGTTCATCTTTACGGCAATATATGCCTTTTATATGGGTTATACTTCGGATGCTCAGAAAAGAAGATTATATTTTGTCTTATTTTACGTTTCTATTGCGCTTGCTATCCTGACAAAGGGCCCGTTGGGTTTCATTATCCCAATATTAATTGTCCTCATCTATCTTGTGTATAAAAAAGAACTCCTGTTCTTTAAGCAAATGTATTGGGTTATGGGCTTTGGTATATTGGGGTTGATCGTCGGTCCCTGGGTTATACTTATGTGCCAGAGGATCGGGCTGGATACGGTGATTAACAACGCCTTCAGCGAATCGGTTGTTCGTTATAGTACCGAAGAATACGGGCACAAACAACCCTTTTATTTTTTTATCCCTGAGCTAATCAAGGGATTTCTACCTTACAGTATTTTCTTTCCTGCAACGTTCGTTTATCTGTTTTCAAAAAAGATAGTGAGAAATGGCGGAGATCGCTGGTGGCTTTCGATATGGTTTGTCACAGTTTTTATCCTTATGTCTATTTCAAGGTGTAAAAGCGCCCGCTATATCCTCCCCTTGTATCCGGCGCTGGCGCTCATGATTGGAGGGATGTGGACAAGCTTGTCGGGCACAGGGGAAAAAAATGTCTACATGAATAAATGGATCAGGTACACCCTTGCCATTGCACTGGTTATTATCCTTATACTCTCTATCGGATTTCCTGTTTATACTTTTACTCATTACACAGAACTCTTTCCTGTGGGCGTCGGCATCGGTGTCATTTTTACAGCCGGTATTCTGGGCAGATTTTTTGTCAAAAGATTTCAGAATTACAATGTATCTTTTTTCATTATCATTGCATTTTTTACGATCACTGCCTTGGTTTACATGAAAGAGTTGTCTTCATATAACTATCGACATTCCCCTGGTCTCGATCTGGCTAACAAGGTATCACAATACGTAAAAAAGGACGAACTCTATTATTACGAGGTACCCGACGAATGTCTTTCTCCCATGAATTTTTATATGAATCGTCTCATTCCTGAGATCAAGAATAAGAATAATCTATCCAGTATCTTTTTGTCCGATAACGCCGTCTATTGTATTGTTGGTAAGAAGGCATACGACGAAAAGAATAATTTTCATAAAGTCCCTCATACCCTTATACAAAATATCCGATACAAAGACATTGATTTAGTTCTCATTGCAAACCGCCCTGTGACAGACCAAACAGAATGGTAGTAATTATAATAGCGCGGCGTAGCCGCAACCAGAGAGTGAAAGGCGACGAGTGGCGAGTGACGCAGAAATCGTCACCCGTCACAATTTTCATAATTTGACATACGATGAACTTTAATGTGGTAAAGAAATTTGAAGCACGGCGAGCGTATTCTTTTGATTTACTGGTATTAGTTGCCGTATCGGTTTTAGTAATATTCCCTGCCCTTGGCCAGAACAGGCATTGGGCCAGTCGTGAAATCCGCCACGCAGAGATCATTCGCGAAATGGCTGAAAGCGGCGATTATCTCGTTCCAAAACTCCTGGGTAAACCATATTTTGACAAACCTCCGGTAATGCACGCTGCTGCGGCTGTTCTCACGCGCATTGCAGGTGAACCCAGTATGACGCTTGTACGAATGCCTTCGGCGGTAGCCGGCATTTTGGGAGTATTAGCGACCTATGGAGTCGGGCTTTTACTGCTTGATAGGAGTACGGCATTAGTAGGGGCATTTGCACTGCTTGGTATGCCGGGATATAGTCTTATGGCACGGCAGGCCAGACCAGACATGATCTTGTGTTTCTCAATCATAGCCTCATGCCTTTTTCTTATCCTGGGAATGCGAAAATATCGGCGGATTCCTCATATGTTATCCTTAACACTTGCAGGTCTGCTGGCAGGCCTTGGGGTAATAACAAAAGGGCCATTTGGAGTTCTTTTCCCTGTTTTATTTGCGATATTTGTCCCATTCCGCCGTCAAGACCTTAAACGACCAGGAATCGGTTGGATTGGTTTTGGGATAGGTGTTGTAACTGCTGTAGCCGCTTGGGCTATTCCTGCCTACCTTCGCGATGGTGGTGAATATCTCCATAGAGTAATTTTCCAACCCGACCTTGATGTAGGCAAAGGAGGAAATGGGAGTCCCTTCTATTACGTGTGGCTGGTAATGTTACTGGCAATGCCGCTTTCATTGTTCTTGCCTGTTGCAATTCTTGATTTACGGCGACGTGGCTATTCAGCCATGCTTGCAGTTGCCGGGGCTATTTTTATCGTTATTTCATGTATTCCCCAAAAACGACGCCACTACCTGCTGCCTCTGTATCCATTCCTTGCGCTTGGGATAGCCGCATCAATTGTTCGTCACAGCAAAACAAGTAAATTAGTCAGGCGCTCAGCCTGGGTGCTCATTCCTCTTTCGGTAGTTGCAATTCCTGCTTACTATGCGATCATACAGCCAATTGTGCAGCCCTCTGAAGATCCTGATATGCTTTTTGCAAAAGAGGTCATTAGCGTAGTTGAACCTGATGCGAGAATTTATTGTGCGAAGGGTGAGGAAGAGTTGGCATGGGTTGGACGACGACATAAAGGGATTTATAAACTCCATATTGATTCATCTGCCAGTAAGACATTACGCCAGGCCGAATTGAAATCTTACATGGTCACAGATGAACGAAGCCTGGCATCGCTTCTTAAAGTTACAGAGTCTTTACCAATTGAGTTAATACTTGCCCGAAAGATAGGTCGTGAGAAAGCAATGCTTTTCCGTATCAAAGAGAAATCGTTCGGCGTACCGTAAGATATACAAGTTGTTTGTTATTTAAGACACATTAAAATACTGCAAACAGTTTTTGCATCCCGTATAAGCCCTTTTTTTACCAGCTCAAACGCCTCGTTTAGCTTCATCTGTACGATACCTTTGATAGATTCGTCTGCCTGGTAATTTGTTTGCGTCTTAACGAGATTCGTTGCCTTAAAGATGTGCATAGTCTCACTCAGGATGCCTGGGGATGGATAGAGAATTATCAGGGGTTCGAGTGTTCCTGCCGTGTATCCAATCTCTTCTTCCAGTTCACGTCCTGCGCATGTAATAAAAGCCTCACCTTCGTCAAGCGTCCCGGCAGGGATTTCGTAAATAAGCTCTTTGACGGCGTGTCTATATTGTTGGATAAGGATAATCTCGTCTTCTGATATAAAGGGAATAATGGCGGCAGAACCCGGATGTTCAATCACTTCCCGCATGGCTTTTCTTCCGTTATCTAAAACAATTTCATCTTTTCTTACATTTATCTTTTTACCAGAGTAAATAATCATAACAGTTCCTTTTATACTATGAGTTATTATAAGGCTTTCGGCGACTTTTTATAACAGCGTAGTGGCAAGGCGCGCCTTGCCACTACAGTTGATTTGAAATTCCTGTACGTTCAATGTAGAGCGAAGAGCCTCTTCGCTCTACAAGCCGCATAAATAAAATGAAAATTTCTATACAATAAATTTATCTGAACATCAATTTAGTGCCCGGTAGCCAATAGGAGTTGGCTACTGCCAAAAACATCGAAATTCCTTAACGTTGAATGTCTCAAATAAGTTGACATACAAGTGTCATCTATGAAAAAGCATGTCAAGAAAAAATATTATCCCCTGTTGACAAAAAAACCAAAGAAATGTTTTCTTGCCATGCATCCTTCCACGCTGGGGCTAATCAAGCAATAAAGGATCGAGTGCATGAATGACAAACAGATTATTATCGTTTTCTTTCTACTACCTTCTCTGAAATACCTTCGACAATCGGTTTTCAGTCATCTATTGGTGCTCTTTCCTGAGCATGGTAATTTTAGATTTAAACGAGG
>JACPHJ010000072.1 GCA_016188675.1 Planctomycetota bacterium | reverse complement strand
GGCTCTGCCGCAGGATATGCGGGTGTGGAACTGAATGAGTCAACGACCAGTCTCTATATTAACGATATTCTGAGCTTTGCCAAAGGCATGCCAACGCAGTGCGACCTCAATAAATTGAGTACAACCATGAAAAATGTGGATATCAATATTCGCCTGGAACTTGGCTTGGGAGACTGTAAAGACACCATATGGACATGCGACCTGTCGCATGAATACGTCACAATTAATGCCGAATACCATACGTAAACTTTGGTGAAATATTATCATATTTCCTCGTGGCGCCTCGTAGTGCAACTTTTAAGTCGTCTGTGTAATGCGATTTTTGAATTGACATTCATGCGAGATAAATCTCGCGCTACATCCCTGTAACGCGACTTTCAAGTCGCCTATTCCACATTTGCGTAATAGCTCCATTTCCAGTCCTCTGCATTTTTGACCAACCCTGCCTTAACAGGGTTGTTTATGGTATACCAAATAATACGATTCAGTTCCTTTTCATCACGAACCACATGATCATAGCTTTCGTGCTGCCAGAATGCGCCCGTGCGGTTGAGAATTTTATTTGCCTCATGTGCTGTCGATCCTTTTATTAAACGCAGAATATCAGTCATAATATAGCGCGATGTTGTACTTGTAGCGCGAGCTTCAGCTCGCGCAGATGAGACATAATCACACCTTAAAGTGAACACCATGTGTGCATGGTTAGGCATGATACAGTATGCAAGCAAATCATATTCTTTTTTGTCATGAAGGCGTATTGCATCTGCAACCACCTTTGCTATTTGTTCATCCTTCAGCCAGTTCTGACCACTCGCAGCCTTGTCGAGTATTTCGTCAAATTTGCCAAAATACAATTTACGTTGGTCATCAATTTCCTTTTTTCGTTCCTTTTCATCTTTTAGTTTATGGAGGAGTCTTTCGTTTTCTACTCGCTCTTCCTTCAACTTAAGTACAACTTCTTTAGAGAGTGAACCCGCCAAACGAAATGTTACAAAAAACGTTGCGCCGCCTGGTTGTATATGAGGCATATTCCGCCGGTAATATATCGTGTCATTCTCCATAATTTTCGTATTCTCAAAAACGAAACTCCAAAGACAAACTGGATCATTGCTACAACTTCCTGTAACCAGCGTTGTAGCGCGACTTTCAAGTCGCTCGTTTATGGGGCTTGCCTTTATGCTTTTCGGGCGAGATAAATCTCGCGCTACAATTACAACTCTCATGGAATGCATATTATCCAATTGTACTGTACGTCATTCCAAAGGCATCAGCCACTGCCTTGTTTGTAACCCTTCCCTTTATCATATTAATACCTCTCAGTATGGCAGGATTCTCATGGGCTGCACGTTCATATCCCTTGTCGGCAATCTCTAAGGCGTATGGTAACGTCACATTGGTCAGCGCATGGGTTGATGTGCGTCCGACTGCACCGGGAATATTGGCCACACAGTAATGAATAACATCATATACATTATAAATAGGATTGCTGTGGGTGGTGGATTTACTGGTCGCTATGCATCCTCCCTGGTCGATGGCTACATCTATTATTACCGCACCTGTCTTCATGGTTTGTACCATATCCTTCGTTACCACATACGGCGCCCTTGCACCTTCGATTAGCACAGCGCCAATCAGCAGGTCGGCGTCTTTAACCTTCTCCCGTATATTGTGGGCATTAGACATGAGTGTTACGACGTTCTTTGGCATGATATCGTCCAGATACCTGAGCCTCTCCATATTGACATCAAGTACCGTAACCCTTGCACCAAGCCCTGCGGCTACTTTTGCGGCATTTGCACCTACAATACCGCCGCCTATGATTACCACCTCCGCAGGAGCCACTCCCGGCACTCCGCCCAGAAGTATCCCGCGTCCATGCATGGGTTTCTCCAGATATTTTGCGCCTTCCTGAATGGACATCCGCCCTGCTACCTCACTCATGGGTGTCAGTATAGGGTGTTGACCATGTTCATCCCGAATTGTTTCATAGGCTATGGCGACCACCTTTGCCTTTAGTACGGCGTCTGTCAATGTTTTCGAGGCGGCAAAGTGGAAGAAAGTGAAAATAATCTGATCTTCCCTCAACAAAGAGTATTCCACGGCCAGCGGTTCTTTGACCTTCATTATGAACTGCGCCTGGTTGTATATTTCTTTGGGATTATCAACTACCTTTGCCCCAGCCCTCTTATATTCCTGATCAGGAATGCCGCTTCCCACGCCTACGCCTTTTTCTACAAGCACAGTATGGCCGTGTTTCAGCATTTCCTCTACACCCACAGGAATAAGAGCTACGCGGTATTCGTCAGGTTTGATTTCTTTGGGTATGCCAATAATCATCTGATTTTCTCTTCAAAAAGGGTATACAGTCTGATAGAATCATTCGTAATTATTGAACTACGAATTGGCACGAATAATCGCAGTAGAAAAGAGATTACGGTATATTCGTGTAAATTCTCGTTCTTTCGTAGTGTACATTGGCTGTAATTTTTGTCAACTAGTTTTTGGGATTTGCAACAAATCGGTTTACCACATAGAACGCCGAGGTCGCAGAATTTAAAAAAGTAATGAACCTTTAAGCTCCCCTCTAGAAAGAGGGGCTGGGGGGGTGTCGCGGAAAACTTACACCCCCCTTTATCCCCTCCCGTATCGGAGTATGGGACAAGCCTTTTTAGAGGGGAATCCAAAAGGTTGAAACCCCTGTGAATACTGTCAAAACCATGAAGACGTGCGCATTTATCACGCTTGGTTGTAAGGTCAATCAATATGAGACCCAGGCAATCCGAGAATCCCTTGCTGCCAAAGGATTCGTCGAGACCGAACCAGAACAAGCCGCAGACCTTTATGTAATCAACACATGTACGGTTACCTCAGTCAGTGATGAGAAATCACGTCAATACATTAAAAAAGTCAGGCGGAAAAATCCACGAGCAACAGTCGTCGTTACCGGTTGTTATGCGGAAGCGGATGCCGAGACCATAAAAAGGATGGAAGGGGTGGACTACGTGATTACCAAGGCTGAAGAGTCATGTCTAGCGGAAATTGTAAGCAGGGGCACGGTGCGCCGTATCCCTGCACAAGAAAGAATCATGCCTTTGGAAGGCTTAAATGACCATGAAAATCCCCCTCCCCTTAATCCCCTCCCACTTAGGGGAAGGGAAACGAGGGGGATAACAAAAGTTCACGCTTTTAACGAAGGTGATGTTGCAGACTCAAGTTCAATTATTCTCCAAAAATCCCCCCCTTCGCAAGGGGAGATAATTCTCCCCTCCCTTGACGGGAGGGGTAAGGGGGAGGGTGAAAAGGGATTTTCAGATGGAAAATCCCTTTTCAAACGAACTGAAGATTCCATTTACAATCTCAAGATAAGCCATTTTGCCGGACACACCAAGGCATTCCTGAAAATTGAGGATGGGTGCGATATGTATTGTTCCTACTGCATCATCCCCTATGTCCGGGGTGGTATCAAGAGCAGAAGGCCACAGGAGATCATTGAAGAGGCAAAGCGCCTGATCCAGAACGGCTATAAAGAAATTATACTGACAGGCATTCATCTGGGGGCTTATGGCAGGGATACGCAGGGGAATCACCGTTTATTGGACATTATTCACATGCTCAGTAATCTTTCGGGTCTGGAGAGATTACGGTTAAGCTCTATTGAGGTCAATGAGATAACAAACGATTTAATCGACCTTGTTGCCCATACAAAAAAGGCGTGCCCTCACTTTCATATTCCGCTTCAAAGTGGAGATGATTTTATCCTGAAGAGGATGAACAGAAAATATACCGCATCGCAATATTTAGGGGTACTAGACAACATCCGTTCGAAGATTGATCTGCCGTCATTTACCACAGACGTCATGGTGGGCTTTCCTGGGGAAAAAGACACGCACTTCGAAAACACTGTCAACCTGTGTAAAAAAGCGGGATTCAGCCGGATGCACATATTCCCTTTTAGCGTAAGAGAAGGTACGCCGGCGGCAAAGATGTCAGATCACTGCCATCCTCAAATTATCAAACAAAGAAAAGCCATGCTGGAGACTACGGCAGATACCCTGGCTTTTGCTTACAAAGAACAGTTGTTGAACAAAGTTGCAGAGGTGCTTGTAGAAGTTGAAAGGGATACAAAGACAAACAAATTATGCGGTTACTCCGAAAGATACATAAAGGTTTTATTTGACGGTCACGACACAATCAAAAATACCATTATCTCTGTAAGAATAGAAGAGATTACGCCCTCAGTTGTAATGGGTATTCTTGTATAGTAAACGAATTAAATAAATTGACATTGAGTGCTTGTCATTATTGTAACACACCCCTTAGTCCCCTCTCGATAGAGGATTGCGGGGTGTGTAAATATTTTTATATTTTTGAAATATAGATACATCCCAAGTCTTTTTTGTTCGGTTCGGGAAATATCCCATGAAATACTTAATACGTATCACAACAAAACTTCTCACTATTATTACCATAACAGTTTGTATTTTTTACACATCCCCTTCCTTCGGCCTCCCTGCCGACGATGTTACACCTCTGGTGGATGGAGACTATTATCCCCAGGTACATCAGGCATTGATTACTGCAAAGAAGTCAATCGTGTGCGTTATGTACATGGCAGATATTAATCCAAAGTATAATAAGGGTTGGGAATATAATTTGGTCAATGACCTTATCGGCGCCCATCGGCGCGGTGTGGTGGTGACGGTTATCTTTGATCAAAACACCATGTTTTGGGAAGAAGGCAAAAAAGGTAAAAAAACAGAACGAAGGAGTCAGGAGGCGTATGAACTGCTCAAAAAAAATGGCGTCCCCGTGTATTACGACAGCAAAGACCGCATTACCCATAATAAAGTATTGATTATAGACAACTATATAACCATTGTGGGCAGTACGAACTGGACGTACAGCGCATTAAAAAAGAATCACGAGGCTTCTGTCCTGATAAAATCACGCAGCGTGGCGGAGTCGTTTCTTAATAAACTCAGGACAATTTCAAAATACCAGCCATGATGATTGGCATATTGGACGCGGATGAACGCAGACTTCGTCGTGAGCGCTCAGTCGAACGATTATCTGGATGTATTAGCCAGACAAGATTAACGGAATAGACAGGATAAAATGAAACATCCATGACCTTCGGTCACAAAGGGGGATGAAATCTCCCCTTTTGCTGTCATTCCGAGCGGAGCGAGGAATCCTTGTTCCGAAAGTCAGGTGTAATCAAAAAATATCCTGTAAATCCTGTCTAAAGTATTTGGTATTTTTCAGAAAGTCATTATCTGTGGTATAATCTATCGAAATCCGCGTCCAAATTTATATAAATGGAGGATGGCAAAATGAAAACGGCAAGTAAGGTTTTTGTAATACCCGTGGTTCTTTTGCTGTTGATGCTTTTATCCAATATTCTCAAGGCAGAACAGATGAACGCATGCAAGCCATTACCCAAACCCTCAAATCCGCAATCTGCATTCTCCAATCCGCAATTGAAAAAGACAGAGGTTATTCAAAAGACCCAAAAGCTCCAGATGCCTTTTATAGCCAATGAAGGACAAACAGATGAAAGGATGAAGCCTTATGCCAATACCGATTTTGATTGTCAATGCTAATGCAAATTACGGTCTTCTTCCATGATGAGAATTGATGGAAGCAGGAAACTGTATGCTTACTTCTTAAGAATGAGGAGGGACTTATCAAGTGGATATCTATGAGATGAGAGAAAAAGCACCTTTAGCGTGGTTTAACAAATCATCAGATTTGCGCGCATCAGCAGGTGCTATTTGGATTTGTATGGGAATTGAGCAATCCAAGGAAATTGTTGAACAGCTTAGACTTGGTGATGATTTTAGACTAAATATAGCATGCCGGCCCGTCTACAGAATGTTATGCGGAATGTCGCTGGAATTAATTTTTAAGGCTATTATTGTAGCCAAAGGGAATAAAGTAGAACATACGCATGACTTAGTCGATCTTGCACTCAAGTCAAATATTAAGTATGACAAAAGAAAACAGGGTATTCTAAAGATATTCTCAGAGTCAATTATCTGGGATGGCAGATACCCTGTGCCAAGAGCTAAAGGTAAAGATAGAGACAAGGCTAATGACGTAATAAAAGCAAAAATGGCTGAACTTAATGATCTATACCGCACTTGTGCTTCTCCGCGACGCAACAACGCTCTTGATTTTGGTTCTTTTCTTGATTGGAATTATTTTAATGAAATTTGGTCAGAAGCTGCAAAAGTCTTTCAGTTAATAAACTCCTAGCATCTGATCAAGAGGAACTTCTACAATAAACCAAAGGGATCCTCGTTCTTGCGGGAAGATAGAAAGCAACATTTAAATTCTTAATTGATGTCCGATGAAAAGAGCAAAGAAGATCACCTATTATTCCTTTCAGAGTGAACAAATGATAAATAGTTTGTCTAAGTAAACGATTGCGAGAACATCTAAAAAGGGATAAAAATCTTTCTGAAATTATTAAAAGATCAAAGCAGATTTATCATTTTAATAGTGACCCATTTGCTTTGTTGTAAAGGAGAAAGAAGGGATATGAGACACATTTTGTTTAGTCTTGTTCATAGTAAATGTAACATTGTTTTTTGTATAGCGGTTTTATTGTCACTTTTCGCACTGAGCGGAGTCGAAGTGTCAATACACACCCCATCGGTGGTTGCAGCACCAACAGTAATCTCTACCATTAAGGTTGGGTCTAGTCCCTATGACGTGGGAATCAATTCCTCGACAAACCGTGTGTATGTGACAAATTCTGGCGGCAAGACTGTTAGTGTGATAGATGGTACTACCAATGCGGTTATCTCTACCATTTCGGTTGGGCTAACTCCCCTTGGTGTGGGAGTCGATTCCTCAACAAACTGCATTTATGTGGCAAACTATAATGGCAGTACAGTTAGTGTAATAGATGGCGCTACTAATACGGTAACATCTACCATTTCGGTTGGGAGTCATCCCCACGGCGTAGGAGCCAATTCCTCTACAAGCCGTATCTATGTGGCAAATTATTACGACGACACTGTAAGTATAATAGATGGCACTACCAATACGATAATATCTACCATTTCGGTTGGGGATGGTCCCTATGGTGTGGAAGTCAATTCCTCTACAAACCGTATCTATGTGACAAATAATTATAGCAATACAGTTAGTGTAATAGACGGTACGACCAATGCAGTTATCTCTACCATTTCGGTTGGGTTGTATTATCCCGCCGGCGTGGGAGTCAATTCCTCGACAAACCGTATCTATGTGGCAAGTAGTGTTAACAGTACGGTTAGTGTGATAGATGGTACTACCAATGCGGTTATCTCTACCATTTCGGTTGGGTCGGAGTGGGGTGTGGAAGTCAATTCCTCGACAAACCGTATCTATGTGGCAAATTCTTCGCATAACAATACAGTTAGTATAATAGACGGTACTACCTATGTAGTTGTCTATACCATTTCGGTTGGGTTGCACCCCCTTGGCGTGGGAGTCAATTCCTCAACAAACCATATCTATGTGGCAAATTATAATAGCGATACGGTTTGTGTAATAGAAGATTCTCCGGAGACAAGCAGTCCCACACCAACATCAACTCCAACACCTTTAGACACCATCGCCCCGAGCGGCTCAATAAGTATAAACAGTGGCGCTTCATATACAAATTCTTCAGCAGTTACCGTAACTCTTACAGCTACGGATGGTGTAGGCGTAACGGGTTATTACCTCACCACCAACTCGACAACACCTTCCTCGTCTGATTCTGGATGGACATCCATAACCACTACTACCAATTATACCGAAAACATTTCATATACTTTAAGCAGTGGCGATGGCAATAATACAGTATACGCGTGGTATAAAGATTCCTCTGGAAACATATCGAATTCAGCCTATGATTCCATTATATTGGACACAACGTCTCCCACAATAACCATTACAAGTCCTACATCAGATGAAACCTACACAGTTACAAGCAGTGTAATAGCCATAGGCGGTAACGCCTCTGATAGTACCAGTGGAATAAGTAGCGTGACGTGGAGTAATGATAAAGGCGGTAGTGGAACTGCAAGTGGTACGACTGGTTGGTTGACCTCTAGTATCAGCTTATTAAGCGGAAATAATGTAATAACGGTAACGGCAAAGGATGGGGCTGGCAACTCTGGAACTGATACATTACAGGTAACGTATAGCTCAACAGGTACTATAAATGCTCCCAGTGTATCAACCGGATCTACAACAAATGTAACGCAAAGTGCTGCAACACTCAGTGGAACAGTAAATGCCAATGGCGTATCCACGACGGCATGGTTCCAATATGGTACGATCAGCAGTTCTTACAGCAATACATCTTCCTCACAGGTTGTAAGTGGATCAAGCAATACAACAGTGAGCATCAGCATAAGTGGTTTATCTTCAAACACGAAATACTACTATCGCTTAGTGGCATCAAATAGTGCAGGAACATCGTATGGGAGTGAGGCATCCTTTAACACAAAAACAGTTCCAACAACACCCATACCAACACTATCGCCGTTGCCAACGTTACAAGTATCACCAACGCCTATGCCTACTTTTACACCTGTTGCTTCACCATCGCCTGTGCCGACAGTACCGCCTTTACCAACACCGTTGCCATCATTGTCACTTACACCAATCCTGACACCTACGGCAGAACCGGTTAAAAAGGGCATTATTTCAGGGTATGCTGTAGATAAAAGAGGTAATCCCATCGAATTTGCAAAAATTAGGCTTAAAAAGCCAAATTCAAAAATTCTCAAAAAAACATTTTCTGACGAGAATGGTTTCTTTGAGTTTGCTGATTTAGAGGCAGATACTTACATTATTACCGCATTAAAGAAGGGCTACAGGACGGTCAAGCAGACGATAACGCTTGAAGAAGGAGAAGAGGTAGATATTGAAATTGTGTTGAAGAAGATAAGGAAATAATTTAAAAGCATCCAATAGCTCAACCAAATTTGTTAAAGTAGTTTTAATATGGATTGGAATACTTTAAAGAAATTTAAAAAACAATTTCATCTTGCGTGTAAGACTGCAAAGCAAATATCACAAAAGACAATGAATTTTAATCTGATTTATAAAACAGAAAAAGGGTTATGTACGTCTTTAAATCTTCCTCCCGAAAAGGAGATCGCTATATTTGCGAGTTGTGTTCGCCCACTTGCAGATCCTTCCGGTTCTTTATATTTTAGAACTATTGCCTCAATTATTCTTAAAAACAATTTTATAAAACTAACCGCTTCTGATAAAGACATTATTGAAAAAGACATTCATAAAATAGAGAAGGGCTATATTGACATAAAATACAATGGTAATTCTTTGTCTGCACTTGAAATGTATCTTATATTTTCAAAGGGAGAATATTTTGAAGAAGATATTACTGCGGTAAAAATATATACAGAAATGAAAAAGATACCTTCTTTGAATCAATTCATGTTATATCAATTCTATTATTATTCTTATGAAGTCTATAAGCTTTGCGAAACTCTTTATAATTTAATAAGACAAGCTGAAAACAACATAGTAATTCAGCCGCCCAACTGTAAAAAGCCAAAGAATAGTCAATGTATTTATTGTTTAACAACAAACGGTAACTTTAGTAGTGAAGAACATGTTTATCCCGAATCTTTGGGCAATACCGAAATAATTTTACCAGCCGGTCTTGTTTGTGACAATTGTAATAATGGCATTCTCTCATATTTAGATAGTTGTTTAGTAGAACACGATATTCTTGCTTTATTACGGGTTTTATACCTTCCTTATAATACAAAAAGTGGGAAGTTTCCAAAAGCTCGATATCAAAATATGGCCGTAGAGAAAACCCATCCCCGAAAGATAAATTTTAAATTGCAATCTGGGTCAAAGAAAGGTTTTATTGTTAAAGATATTAAAGACGGCGTACATATTACTATCAACACACTTGGTAAAACTCCATTTGATCCCCTAATTTTAGCCCGATCATTATATAAGATTGCACTAGGAGTACTATGTTTGAAAAATGGAGTAAATGTAGCATTAAATGAAAAATACAATAAAGCAAGAAATTTTGTTCTTGGAAAGAGATCATTTCCAAATAACCTATTAATGAGTTGTGAATGTACCCCTTCTCCTGTTATTGAGGGATGTCATATAATTGCAAAACCTGGGACAATTTTCACAATACAGATATTTGGTATTACTTTTATTTTTAATCTAGAAACAGAACCAGTTATTCAGATGAATCCAGATTTTGAAAAATTAAACTTTAGATGTTTTTCTCTTCAATAATTGAAGGAGAACCGAAAATGAGAAATATTCTTTGTACGGTATTAATCACAGTAATGACAACATTGGGAATAATGGGTTGTGCTGTAAAGGTAACACCCGTGCTTAATTCAAGTCTCAGCATGGATGCCTTTGAAAAGATGGGGAAGGTTGACTTTCATAATGTTAAACTGGCCCTTTATCTGGATCCAAAAATCAAAGAGCTGAGGGTTAATCAGGATATTAAAATGGGTAAGTTTTCCTTCGATGTAGGGAAGGCATTTTCGGCAAAACTGATTAAGGCGTTAGCATATAATTTTAGAACAATATACTTTATTGAGAAACCAGATTATACAGGAACTGATGCAATAGATGCCCTTATGTATGTCAATTTGCAAGACGTAGATGTAAATTTGAGCACGAAATCAGGATTTTCAACAGTTTACGCAGAAGCTTATGTACGACTTTCCATTCGTGCGGAAATTAAGGATGTTGATGAGAAAAAGACAGTATGGGTAGGGACCACCCAGGCAAAAGAGACGGCAAGTCATCAAGAGATGGGGCAAATGTACTATCAAGAAGCCGGAAGGGGATATGCAATGGCTATAGATAGCGCAATTGATAAGGCAATTGGAGACCTTATAAGTGATATGAGCAAATCACAAAATTTAAGCGTCTATATTGATAAATGGGAACAAAAACGAAAAGGAGGTTCTCATGCATTACAGTAAATTGATACTTTCTATAACATTGACAACCTTTGTTCTATCGGGATGCGCTGCCCCTTTAAAGACGGATACCGTAACTTTTAATTCGCCGTCATCTTATCAAAATAAACAAGAGATAGACGGACTACAAATAGCGGTGGTTCCAATAGATTCACTAGAAAAATCAAAGGAAACTTTTGGAACGGATTTAAAGGCCGCCAGTATTTTGGCAGTTCATTTAATTGTTCAGAATAGTGGCTTGAAGGAGTTCGAGATTAATCATCAACAGATTTTTGGTATTACATCAGATGGGAAATACACGGTTGCATACTCGTTAAACAAAGCTGCCGAGCACGTGCGAAAATCCTCTATAGGTTCAACCGCGGTTGCTGGGGCTGTTGCTGGTACTTTGGCCGGAGCGGCGATAGGAGCAGGTATTGGGGCAGGGGTAGGTTATGCAGGAGGTGACGTCTCTCAAGGAGCAGCAACGGGGGCAATTATTGGAGGAGCTTCTGGCGCTGCCGTTGGAACAGCAGAGGGTTTATCCGATTCATTTACTGTTAAATTCAAACAGGAGCTTGCAAATTTGGCATTTGAGGATAGAGTCATTTTCCCTGGCGATATTCAACAGGGTTTTATTTACTTAAAATGGGATTGTTACAATAAAATCAGGATGAAAGTTCTCAATATTACAGACAACAAAATTCAGGAATTAATGTTTAATGTTTCTGTAATGCGTTAATGTCTATGTCACCAGCGTTGTGATGGGTCTGCTCCGCTTGATCCACCTACTTGAACTATTACCGCAATCAAGAAGGGTTATAAGAGGGTCAAACAAACGATAACACTTGAAGAAGGTGAAGAGAAAGAGATTGAAATAGTAATGAGAAAGACGAGCAAAAGGGTGAAGGAATTGATAGAAGAAATTCAATAGCAGGGAACCACAGATTTCACGGATTACGCAGATAAATAATCAAAAGACGAAAATGGCTTTTGTGAAATGGAAATTAGGGATAATCGTGTCTGTTAATTCACGCGAAGACACAAAGGATGCAAAGGAAGATTTTAAAAGGACAATAAAGAAAGGCAGGTGCAATATTATGAAGGAAATGGATTATGTTGTTTGGAAAGAAGATAAATATTATGTTTCGCAATGTCTCAATGTTAATGTATCTTCTTTTGGAGACACTATAGATGAAGCAATAAATAATTTGAAAGAAGCCGTTGAATTGTATTTTGAAGGAGAGGATTTAGAGCTTCCAGAAATTGAAAAGATATTTATAGGCAGAGAGAAAATAAATGTCTAAATTGTATTCTTCACGTGATGTAGAATATGTGCTGCATAAATTGAATTTCCGTTTTATTTCACAGAGAGGCTCTCACGGAAAATACAAGAATGAAAAAGGTTATATTGCAATCCTTCCAATGAATAAAAAAGAAATACCTGTAGGGACATTTAGAAGTATATTAAAACAAATGAGGATAGATTTGGAAGAATTTGAGGCTATTTCTAAAAATTGAGAACCAAAACATGTTTTGTCGTTTCATCGTCTCTGAATTGAGCTTAGGGCTATAATTATTTGACAGGATTTACAGGATAATAACAAAGGGAAGCTGGGAGTAATATGGGAAACTCACGAGCTTAAAGTACATTAATCACCACAGACGCAAAGGGCGCAAAGGAAAATATATGAAAATAAGTTACGATCCAGAAATAGACGCCCTGTATATACGTTTGATTGGAAACAAGGCAAATATCTAACTTTTATCTACTACTATACCAAAATTCACGGTTATTCGCCTGCAGAAGCAGATATGCAAAGGCATTAGCTCATACTTTTGTCATTTCGACCGAAGGGAGAAATCTATAAGCCTCCCAATATCAATATCCGAAAGATTTCTCGCTTCACTCGAAATGACAATTACAGATGAAATATAAAATACATGCAGAAACAAGTAGAATACCTGTAAATGAAAAATACTGATTTAATTAAGGAGTTCAATAGATATGTCCGTGAGCGTCCTGAATTAGAAGTTGAACAACAAATCGCTCTATAGTATTACTGTGTAAAAACTCTTTCCTCATTCCCCGTTTTCACGAGGACAGGTTTTAGCAAGTTTTTTACCCCTCTTGTGTTCTCCCCTTACGAAGGAGAAATCGGATGTGGGTTATTCGATACCTCCCCTTCATCCCTTCCTTGCGAAGGAGGGGAAAGAGGGGTGGTTGTCTTTGGTTACGGCTTTGCTGCGGTGTGAGTATCAGGTGTTGGGTAGGCTTAACTTTATAGTATATTTATTAATAGGAATAATTGCCTTGTCTCATAAACTACGCGTCTCTGTGCCTCTGTGGTTACTCATCCACAGAAATTTCAGATTCTTTATCTGTGCAATCTGTGTAATCTGTGGTTTCAACCTTTTTCCCTGTAAAACCTTTGCCATGGGAGATGTTTCGAAGTTTACCTTTGCGCAACTCCAATACAACGGCGGCAATTGGAATCCCAGGCCTAATGCCGGTAAACGGTTGATGTGGGAACTCATTAAACGCACCAGCGTGGAGGCGCGCATTGACACGATTACCGTTCGCGCTGATGATATAAACCTCTTTGAATATCCGTTTGTTTATATGTCTGGAGATCAGGAATTCCCACCTCTCAGCGATAAAGAAATTAGCAACCTGAAACTATACCTGGAGTTTGGGGGCATGCTTCTGATTGACGACAGTATCGGCAAGAGCGATTTTGGGTTTGATAAATCCGTTCGGCGCGAGATCAAACGGCTATTTCCAAATAAAGCGCTCGAAAAACTGTCCACAGAGCATACCGTCTTCAAATCTTTCTACCTGCTTACTCAGGCATACGGCAGGATCATGGAAAAATCTTATCTGGAAGGCATCACGCTGGAAAACCGTACCGTTATTATATATTCTCAGAATGACCTCGGCGGCGCATGGGCAAAAGACCCGCTGGGGAGCTGGGAATACGAAGTAATTCCTGGAGGGGAAACGCAAAGGGCTATGGCATTTCGCCTGGGCGTAAATGTTGTCATGTACGCCCTGACAGGCGATTATAAACAAGACCAGGTACACCTCCCGTTTATCTTGAAACGACAGATGTAAATATGGAAAACTTCACACAGTGGCATCTCACTTTAGTTGGCATTGAAAATCTCGGTTTGCGGGCGCTTGTGTTTTTTCTGGCGATTGCTGCACTATACTTTTCGTGGCTCAGTATAAAAAGTATTACACCAGCTTCTAAACGATTATTACTTTTCGCACTCAGGTTCGTTGCCACTGTGCTTGTAGTTCTTCTCCTTCTTCAACCTCAAATAGAGCAGAAAGAGGTCTTGAAATTGAAAAATAAGGTCGTATGCCTCATAGACAATTCAAAGAGCATGACTTTAAAAGGCGGTGATACGGGTATCTCCCGATCCCGGCTCGTTGCCGACTTCTTCAAAGATAATGCGTCTTTTATCGGGGAATTGCAGAATAATTTTGATGTGGATTTCCTATCCTTCTCTGACGTTATCAAAGAAATATCTTATAATGACATAGAAAGCGGTCTTGCCTTTGATGGCACAAACACCGATATTGCTCAAATACTCAAGCTCCTGAAAAAACGATATGAAGGCAAGTCCGTTAAGGGATATTTGGTTTTTTCCGACGGCGCTGATACGGTTGAACTTCCTTCTAGTGTAAATAAACTCGAAATCATTTCAAACCTTACAAAGGACCATTTTGCTCCCTTTTTTACATTCTCACCAGGTGGTAACATGGAAGTAAGGGATGTTGCAATCAGTAACATATCCTACGACAGCTTTACCTTCGTGAGGAGTCCGTGTAAAGCGGACGTCACGATAAAGGTTCTTGGGTATAAAGACCTCAAACTTCCTATTACCCTGAAACAGGGGAATGACATCATTTCCTCAAAGGTGTTAAATACCGGTGAAGAGAGCGAACTTCACATAGACCTGTCGTTTACACCATACACAACAGGGACGTACTTATATACCATATCCATTCCCGTCCAGCCGCATGAGGCGATCACGGAAAACAATCAGGTCAGTTTTATGGTAAAAGTGGTGCGTGATAAAATCAGGATTATGCATGTCTGCGGACGTCCGTCATGGGACGAACGTTTTCTGAGGCGGGTATTAAAAAGCGATCCGAACATTGACCTTATTTCCTTTTTTATTTTGCGAACGCCCACTGACGTTTCAGAGGCGAGGAACGACGAACTCAGCCTTATTCCTTTTCCTGTAGACGAACTATTCACGCAGGCGCTCAGCAGTTTCGACCTGGTTATCTTTCAAAACTTCGATTATCGGCCTTATGATACGTCGTTTTTTCGGTTTTCACATTACTTAAACAACCTTCAGAAATTTGTAACAGAACAGGGCGGCGGCTTTGTGATGATCGGCGGCGACATCTCGTTTTCGCAGGGCGGGTACGACGGTACGGCCATAGAGGACATTCTCCCAGTAAATCTCTATACAGAAAAAGACAGCATTGATACTACCCGATTAAAGGCGGTAATTACCAATGACGGCCTGAAACATCCTGTAACCGCTCTTGATGACAATGCAGACAGGAACGTCGCTATATGGAAAGAGCTTCCGGAGCTGGACGGATGTAATGTAACCACCCGGCTAAAATCAGATGCAGTGCCTCTGGTAATATATCCAACAAAGGAGAGTCCTCCACTCATTTCTATCCGGGACGTGGGACTTGGCCGGTGTATGGCCATTACCACAGATTCTTTATGGTGTTGGAATTTTCTATCCGTTGGGAAAGGCGGAAGCAACAGGCATTATATAAAATTCTGGCAAAATGCCATAAAGTGGCTTATTAAAGACCCTACCTTGAACCCTATCCGCATAACGGTAAATAAAGAATCATTTCTGCCCGACGAAGAAGTACAGATTAAAATAGAAGTGCTTGGGAGAAATTACCAACCCATGGAAGGTGTACAATTGGACATAGATGTTTCAAATGAGTTTTCCGGGAAAAGCATATTTTTTGCAAAAGAGACCACCGATGGTAATGGCCAGTACAAATTTACCATCAAAAATGATATAGAAGGCTACTATATCGTCAAGGCATCGGCAAAGAAAGAAAATGATGAAATCGGACAGGATTATGCCGTCTTTAACATCGCCATAGAAAACAAGGAATTCAAAGATACGTCTATCCGAAGAGACATATTGGCCAAATTATCGGAGGTTTCCGGAGGAAAGTACTTCGATCTTCCCGCAAAAAATATCGAAGAAAAGGTATCTATTGAAAATCCCTCCATTGTTAAACTTGTTGGCAGACGACAAATCTCCCTGTGGGATAACGGCTACGTTTTCATGATGATATTGGCAATCGTTTCTATCGAATGGTGGATAAGAAAACGCAGCGGCCTGAGTTAAGGCAAAAAACACTTGCATTAAAACACTTCATTTAGTATATTTATCATTTCGCTGAAACATTTCAATCGTACGCTATTATAACGGGGCATAAACAGAAGAGGTTTCACTTGATAATAGCGATAGACGGTCCCGCAGGTTCAGGGAAAAGTACAATTGCCAAAATGCTGGCAAAACGGCTGGGTTTTCGATACCTTGACACGGGTGCAATGTATCGGGCGCTTACGTGGAAGGCCATACAGAAGGGTGTAAATCTGGAAGATGAAAATGCCTTGTGCCGGCTTATGGACGAAACTACTATCGAATTCCAGGGTAAAGACGAGAATTTGAATGTATTTGTGGACGGCAACAACGTCGCGAAAGAAATTCGTTTACCGGCTATCACGAATAATATTCATTATATCTCAAACAAACCCGGTGTTAGACAGCGTATGGTAAAGCTTCAACAAAAGCTTGCGGCAGCAGGAAACACCGTTGCTGAAGGCAGAGATATGGGAACGGTTGTATTCCAAAATGCGGAAAGAAAGTTTTTTCTGGATGCAGATATTGAAGAACGCGCCAAAAGGCGTTACGCCGAGTTTAAGCCGTCGCATAAAGAAGTATTTTATGCCGACGTTATAAAAGATATAGAAACACGCGACATGCGGGATACAACGAGAAATAACTCACCCTTAGTAAAAGGGAGTGATGCAATATATATTAACACGACAAAACTGACCATTGAAGAAGTATTTAATATGGATCGTGATATTTTAAAAGAGTATAATGTAAATTTAGCCGACATTGAAAAAGAAGTTGAAGCAATTATGGGCGGCGAAGATAACAAAAAGAAGATGGAATCAACATGTTATGATTCTATCCAGAACTTTGAGATAGGCTCAGTTCTGAAGGGGCGTATTTTAAGCTCTATCGGTGACAATGTGGTCATAGACTGCGGATATAAATCTGAAGGTATGATACCCAAGTTTGAATTTGACGATCCTTCCGAAATAGAAATTGGCGAAGAGATAGAAGTTCTGCTGGAAGCAGTGGAAGATGATTCGGGACTCATTAAACTGTCGAAACGCAAAGCCGACCGCATACGTGGTTGGGAAAGGGTTATTGCAAAATATAAAGAGGGCGACATCATAACGGGACGTGTTACGAGAAAGATTAAAGGCGGTCTTCTTGTGGACATGGGCGTTCCGATATTCCTGCCAGCCTCACAGATTGATGTAAAACCACCCGGAGACATTGCCCAATACATTGGACAAGAAGTTACGTGCAGAATACTAAAGATAGATGAGGCGCGGCAAAACATCGTTGTTTCCAGAAGAAAGCTTATCGAAGAAGAACGCGATAAGAAGAAGAAGGAATTATTGTCAGAAATTGAGGTAGGGCAGATCAGAAAAGGCGTGGTAAAAAACATTGCCGATTTTGGCGCATTCATAGATCTGGGCGGGCTGGATGGACTCTTACATATTACCGATATGAGTTGGGGAAGAATAAGCCACCCATCCGAACTGTTGGCAATTGACGATGAAGTCGAGGTAACGATACTCGGCATCGACAAAGAAAAAGAAAAGGTCGCTCTGGGACTAAAACAAAAATCAGAAAACACCTGGTTGCACATTGAGGAGAAATATCCTGTAGGCTCCAGGGTAAAAGGACAGGTTGTTAACATAATGTCCTATGGCGCCTTCGTAAAACTTGAAATGGGGATCGAAGGTCTTGTGCACATCTCCGAGATGTCCTGGACGCGCCGTATCAATCATCCGTCTGAGATGGTTGCTATTGGGGATATGGTAGAGGTGGTTGTACTCAAGATCGACAAGGAAAAAGAAGAAATCTCACTCAGTATGAAACAGACTGAAGTTAATCCCTGGACGGTTATTGAAGAGAAATATCCAGCCGGAACGAAAATTAAGGGTCGTGTCCGCAATCTGACCAATTACGGCGCATTTATTGAGATTGAAGAAGGCGTTGACGGATTGCTTCATATTTCCGATATGTCATGGGCAAAGAAGGTCGGCCACCCCTCTGAAATTGTTAAGAAGGGGGATAAAATCGAGGCTATTGTACTCTCTGTTGACCGTGAAAAGAAAAGAGTTGCTTTGGGTCTTAAACAACTCTCTGATGACCCATGGACAAAAGAGATTCCGGATAAATTTAAGGTGGGGGATGTTGTCAAAGGCAAGGTAACCAAGCTGACAAACTTTGGGGCATTTCTGGAACTCGGAAAGGGAATTGAAGGCTTGTTGCACATTTCGGAATTTTCCAATGAAAAGGTTACCAATCCAGCCGACGTCGTCAACATAGATGACGAGCTGGAAGTCCGGGTAATCCGCATCGAACCGGATGCAAGAAAGATTGGTCTCAGTCTTAAAAAAATGTCCGATTCTTCAGGTGCAGAATCTCAGCAGCAATCATCTGGTGAAGGTTCAGATACATCGGAAAAGGAAGCGAGCGCTGCGGACGCTTAATAACGTTGTAATGAAAAGGAAGGAGATACACATACGGAATCTGCTTTACAAACATACCTGAAAGAAATTAACAAAATTCCGTTGTTATCTCTTGATGAAGAAAGGGAAATAACAAAAAAGGTAGTAGAGGGGGATGCAAAGGCGCGGGAAAAGCTGATACGCTCTAATTTGCGGCTGGTTGTCAGTATCGCAAAACAATATGTTCACAGAGGGCTTTCCTTCTTAGATTTGATCGAAGAAGGGAATATTGGTTTGATCCGCGCTGTCCAGGGTTTCGACCCAACGACCGGATTTAAATTCAGCACGTATGCTACATGGTGGATCAAACAGGCAATCCGCAGGGCATTAACGGATAAGGCAAAAACGGTCCGTATTCCCTCTTACATGCTTGAAAAAATATCCAAACTGAAAACTACCTCTACTGACTTGTTAGACAGGCTTGAGAGACCGCCCAGCCTGAGCGAGATTGCAAAAGAGATGGACATCACCGCAAAAAAAGTGGAATCCATTGAACATGCCATACGCTCGACAGGGTCGCTCAACACGACAGGCGTTACAGGCTCAGACCTTATTTGGGCGTTGAGTAGTATTATACCAGATAAAAAAACCCCCACGCCTGAAGATGAGTTAGAAGAAACTTATGAACGAGAAGCCCTGGAAAAACTCCTGGACATTATTGACAAAAGAGAAGCCACGGTAATAAAATTGCGATATGGGTTGGCGGATGGTGAGCCCAAGACCCTGGAAGAAATCGGCAAACTCCTGCATTTAAGCCGTGAACGCATACGACAAATAGAAAAAGAAACCATTCAAAAATTGCATTATATTCAGACGAAAGAGAAATAACGCATGGACAATTTAAAAAAACTGGTTCGTGATGTTCCTGACTTTCCTAAAAAAGGTATTATCTTTAAAGATATTACGCCGCTATTGCAAAATCCAAAAGGACTGAGAGACACCGTTGAAGCGATATCGAATCATTACAAAAACAAGAAAATCGATGTCGTAGTCGGCGCTGAGGCCCGCGGCTTTATTCTGGCTCCTACTATTGCCTTTAACCTTGGTGCAGGCTTTGTCCCCATCAGAAAACCAGGGAAACTTCCTTATGATAAGATTAGCATGAGCTATGCACTGGAATATGGCACCGATACCCTTGAAATACATAAGGACGGTGTCAGGAAAGGGCAACAAGTACTCATGGTAGATGATTTGCTTGCGACCGGTGGAACCATGGCAGCCTGCTGCAAGCTGGTTGAATCGCTGGGTGGAAACGTCGTCGGATGTGCTTTTTTGATTGAGTTAGCCTTTCTCAACGGCAAGAAAGCCCTGGATAAATATGATATATATTCGCTTATAAAATATTGAAAAGCGAGTTTTTGTGATGTGTAGTAAATTGCGAACACACTCCTAACCACTCTTTAGGGGAGAATCAAAAAGTCTCCTCTTGGGAGGGGATATAGGGGTGGGCAATGAGTTCGCTTATATAAGCAAAGTCGTTAAGTTTGCAAAGCAAAACACAACTTAATTTAAAGAACGGAAGCTGAAATTAATTCAGGGTTATTTCAATCGATTGGCCTTCTTTCCAGACCTGATTAAATACTTTTGCATTCTTTAATGCATCCATCACCTGTTTTTCAATCCACATAATCACGTCACTATAGCCGCAGCTAAAACACCTGACCATTGTTGAGCCTTTTATCGTTTTCACGGTTACAGAAACGGCTTCACCTTCACAGTTAGGACATTTAGTTGAGGAAATTACGGCCTTATATTTTTCACTAATTTCTTTATTCGAAAAATGGTCTGACATTTTTATACTCCTTTAAAAGAACTGACGAGTATACTGAACTTTCGATTTTAAAACACACCTTTTTGAATAAAAGTTTCAAAGAATTTAATTTATTCGAATTTCCCGTTACAAATCTGAATAATCAATGAGCTTTTTTGTAAAGCATGGTGGGCGCTAGTGGATTCGAACCACTGATCCCTTGCGTGTGAAGCAAGTGCTCTAGCCACTGAGCCAAGCGCCCTAAATCTTTTTCATATTTTATTAAAAAAGTTTGCTAAATTCCATTAAAAATATTCAACGTCGCGTCATTTTTTTACCCTCTCAAAATTCTTTGACAAAAGTTTTTCATTTGGCTACAATCAACCCCCGTTTGCTAATTACTTTATAGTTGGAGATATATCATGAGTATCAAAGACAACCACCTTTCCCGCAGGGATTTTTTGAAGCATACCGCCCTTGGCGTTGCTGGCGCTGGAATAGGCATTAACGGTTTCAGAAATCTGCAAGTAACTCTTGGGGCTGACGAACCACTTCCTTCCTTTGACAAAAGCAGGGTAATTGCCGTTAAAAGAAGCGGGATTATGAAGGATGGCAAGCCAGACTCGAAAATTATCCAGCATATGATGAACGAGGGCATGTTTACCCTCACAGGGAAAAAAACGACTGCCGAGGCATGGCGTACATTCTTTACCCCCGAAGACGTTGTTGGGATTAAGGTCAACCCGATTGGCGGAATAAAACTTTCCACCCGGCCAGAAGTTGTCAGCGCAATCGTTCTCGGCCTGATAGCCGCCGGGGTAAAGGAAAATAATATTATTATCTGGGACCGCTTCAGCTACCATCTGATTACAGCCGGTTTTCCCGCGAATCACGGGAGTACAGGGGTTCGCAGCTACGGCACTGAATCAGCGGCTGGTTATGATAAAACGGTCTATTATGAATCGCTGGATGACGACTACACCTTGCGCCAGGACGATGGGGCGCGTTCGCTCTTCAGCAAGATCGTTACCCAACACGTTACGGCTATTATTAATGTGCCGGTTATGAAGGATCATGGAATTGCCGGTGTGACCTTGTGCCTCAAAAACCTTGCCTTCGGCGCCGTCAATAACACCCAGCGATTCCATCCGACACCGTACTTTTGCGACCCGGCATCGGCAGAGGTTTGTGCGCATCCTGTACTAAGAGACAAGGTGCGTTTGCACATTGTAGACGCATTGCAGGCATGTTTTGACGGCGGTCCTGCCAGCATGAAAACATGGACGATGTGGAATGAGGAACGTCTCTTTTTTGGGACTGACCCGGTGGCAATTGACCGGATAGGGCTTGAGATCATAGACAAAAAACGCAAAGAAAACAACTGTCCTTCGGTATTCCAAAAGGCCAAGCATATTGCTACGGCAGAGAAAAAAGGATTAGGCGTTTATGATAGAAAAAATATTGAGTTGATAGAACTCAATGTATAAAACATTTCTCTTTTCAATTAGGCTGGGTTTGGTGACGACTTTTTAAAGCTTCAATCTAATAAAGAGACAGGGGTGTGTAAAGGCATTTTTACCCACCCCTTAATCCCCTCCTGGGAGTGGACTTTTTAAATTCCCCTCTTGAGAGGGGTTGGGGTGTGTTTGTTAATTGCTTAACTAAAAAGATTGAAATTCCTGAACATTGAATTAAACAGGTTTTTTGTCTTTTTCTTCCTGTATTTCCACAACGGTTCTGGTACTCTTGTCGAGTGGTGAGAGTTCTTCTATTTCCTTCTTACTTCCAGCCCCCAAAACCTTAAATTTTCGGGCAGATGGGAGCACGCGGCCTTCGAAGGACGCTACGGCTGAGTTGAATGCTTCGACTGCCTTTCCGAGAGACACGCCAAGCTTGTTCAGATGTTCGACCAGCGTGGCAATGCGCTCATGGAGTTCTTGGCCGAGTTCGCTGATATGCTGGGCATTTTCGGCTACCTGTTCCTGCCTCCATCCATAATGCACCGCACGCAGGAGCGCAATCAGGGTAGTTGGGGTTGCCAGGATGACGCGCTGATTGACACCCTCTTCAATCAACGATGGGTCTTGCTCAAGCGCCGCACTAAAAAATGTTTCACCAGGCAGAAAAAGGATCACAAATTCAGGAGTCGGCTGAAACTGGTCCCAGTAAGATTTTGCGCTTAGTTTTGCCATGTGAGACCTAATCTGTTGAGCGTGCTCTTTAAGCTTGTACAAACGCTGTTCATCGTCTTGAGATTCCAGCGCCTCAAGGTAAGCCTTGAGCGGCGTCTTTGCATCGACAACGATATTTTTACCTCCGGGGAGCCGAACGATTACATCGGGACGCAGCCGTCCGTCTTCCGTTAGTACGGTTTGCTGTTGGTAAAAATCACAGTATTCCAGCATGCCGGCGATCTCGACTACCCTCCTCAATTGTATTTCTCCCCAATTGCCGCGCACCGTGGGCGTTCTGAGCGCCTTAACCAGATTGCCCGTTTCAGACTGTAACTTTTCCTGTGTAGTTATGAGGGACTTGACCTGTTCTGTTAAGGTTCCATATGCAAGCTGGCGTGACTTCTCCAATTCTCTGACATGGGTATCCACTTTTTCCAGTGACTGTTTTATGGGTGTGACGAGGTTTTCTACGGCCTTCTGTCTCTGTTCGAGGTCACCCTTTGCTTCGGCCTGGTATTTTTCCAGGGTTGTTTTTGCCAATTCCAAAAAGGATTGATTATTGCTTTTCAGCGCTTCAGCAGAAAGCGCCTGAAATGCGTCTCGCAGTTTTTGTGTCGCATCATCAAGGATGGCTACCTTTTCACGAGAAGCCTTGTGTTCATGTTCAAGCGTAGTTTCCAGCCGTACAATTGACTGGTTAAGTCCTGAAATCTTTTCATTCTTTTGATCCAGATTTGCTTGTGCATTCATCAACTCCTGCTGAACCGCGACAAGTCTCTCTCTGAGTAACACTCTCTGCGACCTGCCAACTAGCCAGACAGGAATTCCCCCAGCCAGAAGACCTCCAACAGTCGCAATAATAATCCATAAAATTTCCATCTGTGTTTATCGAATCAATTAACTGAATTACTTGGGATGTGGTTAAGCGCCATATCCATGTTATCAAACCAGTATTTTCCATAGTCTTCGAATAATATGTTCATTTTTTCTCTTTTTCCAAGATGGATGCGATTTGATTTTTGAGGAGAGGCAGTTCTTTTTCAATAATATGCCATATAATGTCGAGACTCACATCAAAATACTCATGGGCAATCCTGTTTCTGAGTCCAACGATTCCTTTCCAGTCAATATGACTGTATTTTATTAATAATGTAGAAAACCACGTCCTGTGGGCGTGGTCAGAGAACAACGGCTATGCCAGTTATACCCTTCGATAAGTATGACGGAACTGGTTTCGCCATGCCGGTATTTTCCCAATG
>JACPHJ010000079.1 GCA_016188675.1 Planctomycetota bacterium | reverse complement strand
ATTTCAATTAAGGTAGTGTATTCGTTTTTTATGATTGTAGGGTCAATTAGAAAATAAAGGTCTTCTCGGTATTGTAAGTTTGCTAAGTCATATTCAGCTTTAATTGGTATAAGCTCATTGTGGGCAAATAACTGCTTAGCTGATTCTTTTGGGATAATTTTGATTTGCCTATATGTTGACTTAATAAAATCCCAGTTTGAAAGAGGAATGCTTTTATATTGTATTCCTGCAATTTTAACAGTTTCAAGTTCGTTAACATTGCCAAGTCTATTTTCTAAATCCTTCAGTTCTTTTTCTTTACATTTAATCAGGGATATTGAGCCTTTAAGTTGCTCTGCGAAGTGTTCTTTTAGTGAATTTAATAACTCATTATTCTCGTAAAATGGTTTAAATCTATAAGGATCAAATAAATATTTTATTATCTCTTCTGCAAACTCATTGTGCTTAGAAATGGCATTTACTTTATGTTTTATTTTGTCTTGTAGATTATCTAATTGGTTAATTAATTTTTCTTTTTGTTTTTTTATTTCTTCAATTAGTTCTTTTTTAAGATTAATATTATGCATTCGTTCACGCCGTTTTCTTACTCTCTCATTTTCCTCTAATGTTCTTTTCTTCTCGCTTTCTTCCAATTCCTTATTGTATTGTGCAATTCCATTCAAAGCTTCTTTCCTTTGGTTTTCAGTATCGTGATAGTAGATTTTGTAATTTGTTTCGTCAAAAGTAAGGTCAGAAGATTTAACAAAAGTGCTTTGCCAATTTTCAGTTATTTGTGATCCTTGCCTAGAGTATGTGTTGTAATAACATTTTAAGACAAGATCGTTTTCTGTCTTTGATTTTTCTGCTGCTTCGCTATCAAATACAAAGGCATTTTGGTTGTTTGAATAAATTACATCATTATCGGTAAATTTCCTGATTTCCTCAGAAAGGTTAAAATGATGAAATACCCATAGGATAAAGATTTTATTTTCCTTGTAAAAGTGTTGCCTTTCAGTGATAACGCTTAAAAATGTCGTTGATAGTTGTAATTCGATTACAAGTTTTTTACCGTGGTAGATTGCATTTATGTCGGGTTTCTTCCATTCTTTGGAAACGGCTTGATTTTTGATTACTTCTTCAATTCCAACATTTGAGATACCTTTTTGATGAAGTGCATTTATGCGAAGACAGGATGCTATTTCATTTTTAAGATTGATATGTAAGTTACTTTCTTTAGCACCATTATACCTTATTCTTTCTATCTCTTCTTTTGTAAATTTACCCTTTGTTTTTATGGAGCATTCGTCACTGTCTTTGAAATGCTCAAAATGTAAGGTGGCTATTTTTCTTTTTATAGGTGATCCTTTACCACCTCGAATATTGATTGGTTGCTTACAATAATAACAAACAAAAAGAGGTTGCCTATACCCATGAATAGCCTTGTCTAATTCTCCCCTGTATTTAAAGATTTCATTAAGTGGTTTTTTAAAAAAGTCATCAGCTTTTATTTCTTCACCTGTTTCATAGTTAAGAACTTCTTCAATTGTCCTTTTATACTTTTTCCCCATTTTATAAAAAACTGGAAGAGTTTGATTGTGTTCTATAAATATAGCAAGATGTCTTTTCGGTTTGAAAAATACATTTTAATTAAATAAAACAATTTTACCCTTAATCATGGAAAGGTTTTCCAACAAATTCCATAATTAGTGCCTCTTATTTGGTAATCGAAATACGAAGGCATGTTTGACATTTTAGCCTCCCTGGGAAAATATCACGATTTCGCTTTTATTTCAATATATCTTCTGACCACGCCCAAAAACCCTTCATATAATGGTTTTGTCTCTGATATAAATTTCTGTATAGAAGACCAGCGTATATCAAGATATTCGTGCGAGATGATATTTCTTAACTTGACCCAGCCGGATAAAGATTCAACCTCATCCTTATTGAAGCCGGAAACAAGTGAAAGCAAGACCACTGTGTCTTTGTAGGTATCGGCAAGAGATATTCCCTCCACGCTGAGAATTATCTTTGCTATATCAATGGATGAATTCACGATATTCTCAATCCACTTTTCGACATCCCTTCTTTTGCTTCTCTCCTGATTATACTCACTCCAGGAAAGGGATTCGAATTTCTCGTAATCTTTCAACTCTGCTTCAAGAAATGTAATATGTTTTGCGAGTCTGTAAAGCGGCTCTTTTGTCATTTTCCGCCTCTTTCCATATAATCCCGTATTACAAAATCCATGAAATCCTCTGCTACGTCAGTCACCACCAGCATAAAATCCAGGTAAAGCCCGTAATCGTTAATCGCAAGAGGGATACCACGAATAGCGCTCGAAGCAACCGTAGATGGAACTCTGTTCAGCACAAGCAGCTCAACCTCTTTTTTCAAGAGTCTTTCCATATCACCCCATATTTCGTTTTCTCCATCGTAATAAACTTCTTCTTCAAATTCTACGGGATGTCTTTGGGAGGGATAAAAATAAACTGCGATATCAACGTCTGACAATTTAGTTGCGGTACCCTTTGCTTGTGAACCATACAGAAAGGCAAACGCCACTTCTTTGCGATTTGAGAAGTATTCTTTTAGGTTTTTTATTTTATTATCGGCAAGCATTTCTGCAACCATGGATTATACAGACAATAAATACCGTACAAGATGCGTAATATCAAATAAAAGCCTTTTTGTCATGAATCATATATCATGGACATTTCACTATTAAATTAGTCCTACTAAGTCCCCATTAATAAAGGGGGATTCAGGGGGTTGTGTTTTTCCTGAGTTTTCACAACCCCCTTACCCCCTTTTTTAAGGGGGATTTTATGCCTGCTACCACCCGCAAAACCGCACAAATAAAATGATAATCCTATACAATTAAGTTATTATTTACAATTTGCCGCTCTGTGCCTGATAATTCAGCAAACCGCCAACGCAGAGGATATCAATTTCACGCGCTGTTAAATTGTGCGCCACTTTTACTTCTTTATTTTTCGTTATATTTTTTAAAGTAATCTTGCCTTCAGATTTGAGTTTGTTCCTTATATCGGGCAGTTCAATAGTGTCTCCCTGTTCAAACAAATTGTAGTCGTTTTCATTTTCAAAAGTTAACGGTAGTATGCCGAAATTGACGAGGTTTGCACGATGGATTCTGGCAAATGATTTGGCAATAACTGCCTTTACCCCAAGATACATGGGCGCTAAGGCGGCATGTTCCCTGCTTGAGCCTTGACCATAGTTTACACCGCCTACCAAAAACCCACCGCCCTTTTCCTTGGCGCGTTTTACAAATTCCTTATCTACCTTCTCAAATACAAATTCAGATATTGCAGGAATATTCGACCGCAGCGGCAAAACCTTCGCTCCCGCAGGCATGATATGGTCGGTGGTGATATTATCACCTACCTTTAAAAGGACGTCTCCCTTTAAGATCTCAGGTATGGGTTCCTTCTTCGGCAAAGGTTTTATATTCGGACCCCGAATGATTATTACCTCTTCTGGTTTTTCTGAAGGAGGGATAATCATGCTATCATCAATAATGAAGCTTTTTGGATATTTGATGACTATCGGATCACCGAAATCCCCCGGATCGCTGATAACACCGCTGATCGCCGTTGCTATCGCCGTTTCCGGGCTTACCAGGTAAACCTGTGCATCAGCCGTCCCGCTTCGGCCTTCAAAGTTCCTGTTAAACGACCTCACGGAAACGCCCCCGGAAGGCGGGGCTTGTCCCATGCCGATACAAGGTCCGCAGGCTACCTCGATAATGCGTGCACCCGCAGAAACCATATCCGCCAAAGCGCCATTTTTAGTTATCATTTCCAGCACCTGTCTTGAACCCGGTGAGATGGTAAGACTTACCTCCGGATGTACCTTTCTGCCCTTTAACATTGCCGCAGCTACCATGAGGTCATGATACGACGAGTTCGTGCAGCTTCCGATGCATACCTGATGGACTTTTATGCCTTTAATTTCGCTCACTTTACAAACATTGTCCGGGCTGTGAGGCCTTGCAATCATTGGTTCTAAGACAGAAAGATCAATCTCAACAACTTCGTCATACTTTGCACTCGGATCGGCTTTTAGCGGCTTCCAGACGCCCTCTCTGCCCTGCATTTTGAGATACTTTTTGGTTTGTGCATCACTTGGGAAGATCGAGGTAAGCGCCCCAAGTTCTGCTCCCATATTGGTAATCGTTGCACGTTCTGTTACGGTAAGTGTCTTTAACCCTTCACCACCATATTCGAATATTTTGCCAACTCCTCCCTTTACCGTTAATCTCCTTAACAATTCCAGTATTACGTCTTTCGCAGTTACCCACAGTTTTAAAGCGCCGCTCAGTTTTACCAACACCACCTTTGGCATTGTGATATAAAACGGTCCCCCGGCCATAGCAATCGCTACGTCAAGCCCGCCGACGCCAATGGCTATCATACCCAATCCGCCGCACGTGGGCGTATGGCTATCGGAACCAAGCAAGGTATTCCCTGGCACGCTGAAACGCTCCAGATGCACCTGGTGACAGATACCGTTCCCGGGCTTGGAAAACCAAATACCGTATTTTTTCGCAATGCTTTGCAAAAACAAATGATCGTCGAAGTTCTCGAACCCTGTCTGGAGTGTATTATGGTCAACATAACTCACAGAAAGTTTTGTTTTTACCTTTGGGATGTCCATAGCTTCAAATTGCAGATAAGCCATAGTTCCGGTAGCATCCTGCGTAAGGGTTTGATCGACAGAGACGGCAATCTCCTCGCCCGCTTTTAATTTGCCAGAGACAAGATGCAAACCGAATATTTTTTGTACGATATTTTTTCCCATTTTAGTCCTTTCGTTTGTATACCAGATTCTTCGCTTCGCTCAGAATGACAATTTGACGCAGAATGACAATAACATTGCTTAACCGTCGTTTTGAAGGAGCAAAGCGACTGAAGAGTCCTAATAATTGAAATTTCTTAACATTATGTAGGCAAAAAAAATCCCACCGTTTTTAGGCGGTGGGATTATGTTAAATGAATCTTGAAATTATTTCAAGTCAATTAGTATTACTTGTGTGTTGAGGGAAGCTTTACCAGTCCTTTACTTCCAAAGAGCAACACCTCAATGTTCTCCGGCAAATATGTCTTACTAAAATTATGAGATTTATTTGGACCATGACATGACTGGCATGTAACTAAATCTTTGGTAATCAGGCCCTGACCGCGTAATCTTTGAACCTTTCCGAAGATAGAATTTCCACTCGTGTCTAACTGAGAATGCTCCGGCCCTCCAATATGGCATTTTTCACAGGCATCGTACGCCTTTGCTTCAGCTACAGAAAATTTATGGCTTGGATGGCAGGCATTGCAACTTCCTCCAATCCTGTCGAACTCATAGCTTAAACCCAATTTATGACATTCTTTACAATCTTTTATATTCAACAATCGTGTGCTAATCACGTCAAATTTACTTGTGGCAGCTACTGGATGCCCTTGAAGATGAGCGCTTTCTCTGAAGTCGACATATTGATTCTGATGGCACTCGCCGCAGGTGCTTGCAGAAACATGGCCACGCTTCTTAGCAATGAAACGATGATCGTTCCCATGACAGCTTATGCAGGTTACACCTTTAATAGCATGCGCACCTTTAGTCCATTCCTTCACGACGTCGGGTGTCGCCATTTTATGACATGCAAGGCAATCCGTCTCTTCATACGTGCCGTACGGTTTGATCTTCCTCGCTGCATATGCCCTGAATAAATCACCCGGCATGTGAGGATGGACTACGCCAAGGTGGCAATCCGTACATACCAATTTTTCAGGTGTTTCACCGTGTGTACCATGTTTATTGCTTTTTAAAACAAATTCAATATGGGATTTATCCTTAGTAAAACCTTCCGTGTGGCATCGGACACAGTTGCCATTCAGGATTTGAAGACTATCTTCTGCAATCTCAATGAATTCGCCGTCCGTATACGCCTGAAATGAATGCATTAATGAATCGTGCGTTCCGTCGCTTAGCTTCGCATGGGCATATCCCTTGAGCCCAGGCCCAACATGACAGGCATGACAATTTTCAACGTGTTCATTGTGGTGCTTAGATGCCTTAAATGAATCGTAATGGATTTTCATTTCATGGCAACTGGCACAAAACTCGCTCTTCTCTGAATAATGGTAAACCTTATTTATTGTAACAAAAAAAACAACCAATACGATTATGGTGAAGAAGCCTACCAGCTTTTTTCTTCTCTGAATAAATTCCAACAACTGCTTCAACCGCTCCATAAATACCTCCTACTCTTCCTTTTTTTAATGAGGGCCTTTGCTTTTTCAGTTAGCAATCTATATTAAATTAATATAATCTCGTAATTTTAATAATCTGTACAAACTACATGAAATTATCTAAAACAACTCAAAGTTCGAGGATTCTACCACAAACTTATTTTATGTTCAAGTCATTTTTTAATAACTGTTAGATGATTTTATCATCTGTAAAATATATAGGTTGCAAAACTCTATAATTCTTTAAGCCCGAACACTTCTATAATTGACAAACATGCTACTTTCATGTAAACTTTTAAGTGTTTTTATCGAGTATACCCCAAATAATATCTAATAAAAGGAAGGAATTTGAAATGAATCGCTACCCAATAAAACATTTCACTTTAGGCGCAACGATCGTGTTCAGCGTGTCCGTTTTTTTTAGCACATTTTTTATGCAGGAGAAATCCGTTCAGGGACAACATGCCGGAGGGGGTATCATAGATACCACCAAACAACCCAACGCACCAAGTTTTCACTCATCTTTTGCCCCTTATGAAGGGACTATACCTCTCCCCTGGATTGACGAGAAACCAACCCCGATAACTATCAAAGTTACAGAAACAATTACTTACGAAATCCCTGTAGATGAAAAGAAATTTAACGAAAAAAAACTAACATTCGAAGACTTAGAACTAAAAGAAGTGTCAAACAATTCCGAGATCAATTTCCATCAGGTAGATTGCCATTTCTTCAAAGTAATAAAACAGACGCAGGTTCGTACTGCAGAAAACCTTTCCTGCAAACGGGAAAGGGACGGAACTCAATATTGGCTTTCCGACGGCAAAAAATACGTTGAATGGGGAAAATGGTCAAACTGGGTTCCCGAAAAAGAAGAGAAGAATATAGAAATGGCAGAAAAGAAACCTTAAATTATGCACCGAAACATCATGTAGTGGACAGGTTTCAAACCTGCCCCCTACGCTGGTTCTGGCTTATAGCCTGAACCAGAACATTTTGGTTCAATCGAGAACGATTGAACCAGGGTAGATCACATAAAAAGAGATACATTAACGTATCTCTTTTTTTTAGTCAGATATTCATACGTGTTTACTTTTGTTTAAAAGGAGGTTTTTCCCCTGTGAAAACTGTATATGTCGTTGTTCCATTTATTATGTCTATAATGCTCCCATGCAGCACCCTCATGTCAAAGGAAATAAAAAAAGAGGAGCAAAAAGCACATCAAAAAAATGAATCCGTATCAACTGCACAAAAAAACATTACGCAGAATAAACTTTGTCCTGAATGCAACAGAATCTATCCCGGAGATATAGGCTTCTGCAGCGTTGACGGCAAAGAACTTGTGGAATTTACCGAAGAGGATCTTATATGTCCAACCTGTAAGGAAAAGGCAAGTCCTGGAGAAAAATTCTGTAAAAAAGACGGGACTCAGCTTGCTTCCAAATCTTCTGCCGAAAAAAAGGACAAAAAAATAGAAATTAACCTTCCTCCGAATGCTACACTCGAAGAAAAAGCAAAGGCAGTGATGTACCACATTATGGAAGGAAATCGACTGCGCGAAGAACTGAATGATTTTGAGGGAGCTTTAGAGGAATACAAAAAAGCGGAGAAAATAAATTCTGAACTTCCATCTTTACATTTTCAGATGGGAGGAGTCTACTGGAAGCTTGGAAATCAAAAGGAGGCATTAACTCATCTCGATAAATGTAAGACATTATTGGAGGCACAACCACCGGAAACTAAGTCAGATGAAAATTATCTGAAGACATTGCAGGAAGTTAAAGTTTACATTAATAAGTTAGAAAAAGGACTAAAACCGACCGAAAAGAGCCAACGCAAAGAGTTAACGCTGGCCGAGCGGGATGAAAGGATGAAAAAAGCCCTGGTTGAAAATAGAGAAAAATGGAGTGAAATGATATTAATTCCGGCAGGAAAATTTATTATGGGTACAACAGAAGACGAATTTATACCTGAAGAAACCCCACAACACGAAGTACATTTAGATGCATACAATATTGATAAATACGAAGTCACCAATGCCCAATATTGGGAATTTTTGCAATATATCAAAAGTACCGGCGACCACAGTAAATGCTTCCCGGGTGAACCGAAAAATAAAGATCATACACCAGGCACACCCCACACAGGATGGGATTATCCCTATTATGATTACCCGGATTATCCTGTAACTCGTGTCGATTGGTATGATGCATACGCTTATGCCGCATGGGCAGGCAAGCGTTTACCCACTGAAGCCGAATGGGAGAAGGCTGCCAGAGGGACAGACGGGCGCAGGTTCCCATGGGGTAATGTATGGGACGCTAAACGATGCAATGTCGGCCCTGATGCGCCTTTGTCTGTAGGTAGTTTTGAATTTGGAACGAGCCCTTATGGATGCCTGGATTTAATCGGCAGCGTTTCAGAATGGTGCAACGATTGGTATCATCCTGAATATTACCAAACTAGTCCTAGCATAAATCCTAAAGGACCGGAAACCAGTACGGGCATGCGTGTAATCAAAGGAGGGTCATTATTTGCCCCCTATGCATATAAAATGCGATGTGCTGTAAGGATATTTGGAAAACCAGAGGACCGAAACAAAAGTATCGGCTTCCGATGTGTAAAAGATTTTAAACCAGAAACCGGGAAAACAGTCAAAGAGGCTAGTAAGCCGGAAGACAAGGGCAAGGAAGCGCACTAATAGTTAACAAGTCTGTGCATTCCATACTTATTTATCAGGATTTGAACCTTCGTAATAGGAGGAGACATTCTCTTCTTTGTAAATCCTTCCAAAGGCTGATTTGGCATGCTGATATGAATTGTAATCGTTCTGCGCATTTAACCTGTCGCCTTTCAATTCATAAGCCTTACTACGGTTTAAATAGGCATCGGCATAATCATGGTCCAGGGTAATTACCCTGGTAAATTCTTTGATGGACTGACCAGTCATTTTTTTCTTAAGATAAATGACGCCTAAATTATAGTGTGGCGCAACTAATTTTGAATTGGTTTTTATTGCTTGCTTGTACTCAACTATTGCCTTGTCCGTCTTATCCATCTTATTGTAAACATTGCCAAGATAATAGTGTATCTTAGCTGTGTTTGAACTCTTTGATAATGCCTTCTTCAAGGCATCAACGGCATCGTTATATGAACCTTTTACAAAACAAGCAATTCCCAAATTCACATACGCGTCAGCATACTCCGGATTTATCACAATAACCCGTTTGTATTCAGAAATAGACTCCTCCGCACGCCCTGTCTGATAGTAAGCAATTCCCAGGTTAAAGTGCGCCTTTTCATGGTCCGGCGATACCGCAACCGCTTTTTTATACATTTCAACCGCTTTGTCATGGGCATTGACATCCTGGTACAAAACACCGAGATTAAAATATGCCTCTGCCTTCTTAGGATCGAGACCTATCGTCGTTTCGAATTCTCTCTTCGCTTCATCAAAGAGATTGCGCTTATAATAAGTCAAACCCAAGCGAAGATGTGCTTCTGAATTATTAGGGTCTTTTTGTACTTCTTTCAAGCAAACCTTAAGTTCATCCTCAGGCGCTCCGATCTGCATACTAATTTCAGACAACCTTTGATAAGCTTCTGCATAATCAGGCTTGAGTAAGGTTGCTTTGTTAAACGCTTCTAAAGCCTTTTCCAGATTCCCTTCTTTGTAATAGGCATTTCCCAGCTTATAATAAATCCCTGGCTGGTTTTTGTTTTTAGAAAGCAAATCTTCATATTCATCAACGGCCTTATCCCATTGCCCATTTCCAAAACATTTATCACCAGCCACTGAAATGTCTTTCGCATCTCCGTAGCGGCAGGTAAATAATGTTAAAGCAATTCCTACAACAGAAAACAATTTCAACATTTTAATTTGATTTTACTTCTATTTCCTGATCTTTTGTCTGCCCCTTTAACGCTGGTACAGATTGCAGGAACAACTCCTTTATCTCATCCTGCTTGTACACCACGGCTGGATCCTTACCGGTTCTCCACTTTGTAATATACGAGTAAGAGATATAATCACTATAAGCCTTACTGTGGTCACCCTTCATTGTATAGAGTTGCGCCCTGTTATAATAGGCGTCCTCATAAAGAGGATCAATCTTTTTTGTTATCTTATCATACCATTCCATGGCCTTGTCAAGGCGGTCGGTTCTGTGGTAAATCACGCCGATATTATATGCTGCATTGACATATTTGGGATTCTTTTCCAATATGGCCATATTCTCTGCCAGTGCATCGTCATATCTCTTTTGTAATGCAAAAATAATCGCCCGTTGATAACGGGCATCAAGATTATCAGGATTTATTTCCATTGCCTTATTATAGTGTGCAATAGCCTCCTCAAACTTCTTTTCATTAAGACTAATCAAACCAAACACAACATAGGCATCAGAGTATTTAGGATTTACCTCCAGCGTTTTGTGGAGTTCTTTTATAGCCTCATCAACCTTTCCCTGCTTGTGTAATGCCACGGCGAGATTATAATGCGCATTATCATATGAAGGGTTAATTTCGGCCGCATTTTTGAACATGGTTTCGGCATCCCCATATAAGCCCATATCCAAATAACCCACCCCAAGGTTAAACATAATGTATGGATTTTTAGGATCGAGTTCCAATGCCTTTTTGTATTGAGCAATGGCATCTATCTCCTTTTGAAGTTTGTGATAAAAAACGCCAAGGTCCACATAATTTAATGGGTTATCCGGGTAGTTTTCTATCGCTTTAAAACGTTTTTGAAATTCATCATCGGGGGCGCCAATCTTTGTAAATGTTTCTGCCAATTTCTTATGTGCATCAATGTACTTCGGATTAATATCAATAGCTTTCCTAAAATCAGTCGCTGCCTCTTCCAGCTTTTCTTGCTCCAGATATACACTTCCCCTGCCATAATACGCCTCTGCAAGATTTGCGTTGGCTTCTATGGCCTTTGTATATTCTGACAACGCCTCATCTGGTTTATTCCCCTTCGCCAAGCCATCGGCAATCTCGATATGGTTTTTCCCCTTCTCACAAGCCAGAGGCAAGCAAAATACCGTCAGCGACATCAAAGCAAATACGTACTTGTACAATTTCATATCCATCTCCACTCAAGTGTAACAAAAGTATATTTAACTAAAATTTTAGTTTATTAAGTATATTTAAAAGTTCTCTGATTTCAACCCTTTTGTAATAAAAAAAAAGAAGCTGTGCAAACTTCGCACAGCTTCTTTCGTAAAACAATCGTAATATTGGTAAATCAATATTACAGATTAATGTGCCTCTTTCATTGACCTAGCACCCTTATCTTCCTGCCCTTCACCGTGATGCGCGCCATGTGACGTCCAGCCGAGTTCTTTTATCTTCCTGTTAATATACTCGACTTCTTCAGCAGGTGCATGATGCGTATCCAACCAACCTGGATCTGGACACAGATCGAAGATGGTCTTTCCTGGATGATTCTTTACGATATATGGACCAGTCAACTGATCAAGGTATTCACCAGTCTTCCAGAAACTCTCCGGAACCCAGGTAATGCCAACCTTCTTCTCAAGAGCAATAAGTCTCCTTGCCTGAGAAGCGTCCTGCTTTACGTTAACCAACCAACGATCCATACCGAACGAACCATCAGAATATGTTGCATCGTTCCATGAACCATGCGCCATACCTTTGTAGATGTATGTCTGGAAATATCCAACGCTCTCGAAGCAAAGCCTCTCAATATCCGTGCAGTTCGACATCCTGAACTCACCAGACTCGCCTGTCTTACCACCATAAGCTTCTCCATCGTGATAAGCGCCAATCTTCAAGCTCCATACATGCTGACCTGACCAGTCAGGAGATAGATCCTTTGGCATTGGATCAGCAACACCATCCTTCACAAGGTCTTCAGCAACCTTGAATGTTTCACGATATTTCAAACCAGCATCCTTGACGGCTTCATCCAATGCCTGCAAGTTCTCACGAGCAAACCTTGGTGAATGACAGTCGTCGCAAACCGATGCCCAACGATCTCTCTTCTCTTTCCAGATTGGAGCGCCACGGTCAGCCAT
>JACPHJ010000078.1 GCA_016188675.1 Planctomycetota bacterium | reverse complement strand
TATGGCTTGATTAGCCCCAGCGTGGAAGGATGCATGGCAAGAAAACATTTCTTTGGTTTTTTTGTCAACAGGGGATAATATTTTTTCTTGACATGCTTTTTCATAGATGACATGCATTCAATGTCAACTTATTTAAAATGTTTACTATATTAGGCCCTTACAAAAATTATTTTTACATTTTCACCGAAAATATTTTAAGTAGTGGCAAGGCGCGCCTTGCCACTACAGTCTTTTCCGGCTCGTTCGGGTTAGGTTTAAGCCGCTCAATTTATAGCCTAAATCCTGTTTATTATCAAGGTATTTTTAAAGGAGAAAAGGGGAAGTTGGGGAAATGGAGAAGAGAATAAAAAGAGTTTTTATAAACCACAAAGTCACAAAGGACACAAAGAAGTCCAAATATTTTTGTGTTCTTTGTGACTTATTATTTGGAGGCGGCGCTTTCCAGGATGGCATCCACCAAACCGGGGATGGTATATTCTTTGGCTTTAATGTCAACACGGAGTCCTATTTCCTCGGCGGTTTGAGTGGTGATTGGGCCAATGCTGGCAAACCGGACGTGGCCATTGAATGCGGAAATGTTTTTCTCGCCGACGATTTGTATAAAATTCCTCACCGTGGATGAGCTTGTGAATGTGACGATATGAATCTCGCCATTTTTGATTTTGTCCATAAGATTGATGTCCTTCGGTTGCGCCATGACGGTCTTGTATGCCACCAGATCGGTAACCTTTCCCCCTAATTTCTGAAGCTCTTCAGGTAAGAAACTTCTGGCGATATCCGCCCTTGGCAGTAAGAATTTCTCACCCTTTATAGCCGTCACTTTCTTTAATTCTTCAACAACAGACTCTGCAACAAACTTGGGCGGACTGCAATCGACCTTTATGTGATACTTTTCAATGCCTTCCTCCGTGGCAGTGCCTATGGCGCAGAGCTTGATGCCTTTCAACTCCCGGATATCCTTTCCCAGCTCGAACAACCGTTGGAAGAATGCGTCAACGCCGTTAATGCTCGTAAAGACGAGCCAGTTGTAACTCTGAATATTTTTTATGGCTTCGTCCAGGGGTTGAATGGAATCCGGTTTCGCAATTTCGATGGTGGGGAATTCAATGACATGCGCGCCGTATTCATATAATTTATCGGCAAAATCACTGGCCTGTTCCCTCGAACGCGTTACGACAATCGTTTTCCCAAACAGTGGTTTGGTTTCAAACCAGTTGAGTTGATCGCGGAGTTTTACGACCTCACCGACGATGGTAATTGCCGGTGGTTTTATATCTTTGGCTTTCTGGACGATTGTACCCAGCGTTCCTACCACTGTTTTCTGCTGGGAAGTGGTTCCCCACCGGATCACGGCAACTGGGGTATCTTTGGAGCGTCCGTGTTTCATGAGCTGTTCGGTAATATACGGAAGGTTTTTAATCCCCATATAGAAAGCGAGTGTGCCGATACCCGTGCTGATCTTTGCCCAGTCAATGGAACTTTCGTCTTTTGTGGGGTCTTCGTGTCCGGTGATTAGTCCAAAGGTAGAGGTGCAGTCACGGTGTGTGACAGGTATGCCTGCATAATTAGGCGTTGCAATGGCTGCGGTGATGCCGGGGACTACCTCGAACGGTATATGGTTTTCATGGAGCACCAGCGCCTCTTCTCCGCCGCGCCCGAAGACGTACGGGTCGCCGCCCTTCAGCCGGGTTACTATCTTGTCTTCCTGCGCCTTTTTTACAATGAGTTCATTAATCTCTTCCTGTTCGAGTGTGTGTGCGCCGCCCTGTTTACCCACATAGATAAATTCTGCGTCGGGTCTGGCGTTTTTGAGGAGGTTGACATTTACCAGATAATCATAGATGATCACGTCTGCCTTTTTAATGCATTCTAAGCCTTTTACTGTAATAAGGCGTGGGTCGCCCGGACCTGCGCCGACAAGATATACCATGCTGCGTTTCATGTAACAAAACCTTTCGCTAATATTATTGATTCAAATTTTTTTTCTTACCCACCCCTCAATCCCCTCCCAAGAGTATATTTAGATATGATTGAAATTCCTATACGTTAAATTAAAAACACCATAATATTGAAAATTTGTACATTAATCAACTATGTTTTATGGTTTTTGTGCAGACTCTTTGTAGTAAGCCATCCGTTCTTTGTTTTCCAGGATTCTTTGACCTGCCTCAGCCGCATTTTCCTGGATATCGCTGTTTTTGTCATTAACCAGTGATTGAAGCGCAGAAAGAGCCATTGGACTGCCAATCCTGCCCAATGCCCATGCCGCAGCGCTTACGACAGAAGGTTCTTCGTCTTTCAATGCCCATAGTAATGCGTTAACAGCCCTTTCGTCCCCAATCCAACCGAGGGTCAGCGCCACACGTTCCCGGGTAAATTTATTGATTTCGCGCAGCGAACTAATTAATTCCTTTACCGCAGGGGTGCCGATCTTTATCAGCGCCCATCCTGCCCTGAGCCTTGTTGCTTCTTCGTTATCCCTCAGGGCATTTGTCAAAAGGGGAATGGATTTTTCGCCTATTTCAGCCAGCGCCCATGCAGCCTTTGTGCGCGCCCATGCAGCGTCTTCTCCCGCATCGGTAATCAGGATATTGGAAAGGATACTCATCGCCTTGTCGCTGCCGATATGGCCCAGCGCCTCAATGCAGGCGCTTTTGACATACCAGTTTTTCTCTTTCATAATCGCATTAGTCAGCGCATAAACCGCACGCTGGTCTCCAATCGTTCCCAGTGTCCTTGCAATATCATATTTAACCCAAGAGTCCTTTTCGGTTCTTAATGTTTCAATAAGCAAGGGAACTGATTGTGTTGCGCCAAGCCTTTTTAGGGCAAGGACTGCTTCCCGGCGTATACCGGCATTTTTATCTTTCAGGAGTGATTGTATATGTGACGCCACACTTTCATCGCCGCAAAATCCAAGCGTCCAAACGGCATTTTGTTTTATCTGTGGATGCTTATTTTGAAGGAGTTTTAAGAGATGCAACACGGTGTATTTCCGGGGTAACACCATCATCGCCAAAGCGCCATTCCTTGCCTTATCGGAGTCTTCGTCTTCCATTGTCTTCACTAAGGTTTTTACTTTTTCCTGAATGAATGCAGTATTACTGTCCGCTTCCATCTGTGGACGATTAATATCCCTGTTCCTGAATGTTTTTTTACCAGCCGTTATTTGACTCCTGATATTCAGGATATCCATGACGACGCATGGATAATCCAGAAGGATAACATCCACGCCCATTTTGACCCAATTTTTAAATGTCTTTCTGTCATCGCTATTAAGTAAGGACGTGAATACATATTTCTTTTCCTCGTGTATTTGACCAAATTTTTCTTCAGTAATCTCTTCCGGAGCTACATAAACAAGTTCCTTTCCAAAGAGTTCTGCATCTTCGGGATTAAAATTTCTCAGCGTTCCCCATAAATATACCAGAGAGGACATTTCGTTTGCCTTTACAAGGTCAAGCACTTGTTTTTCCAGGCAGGTCTGTTTGACGTTTAGGATTAATTTGAGGTTATTGATCTTGCAGAATTTCAGCACATCAGAAAGGAGCGGGACTTGCTCGTTCTTAAACTCGGCGCCACGCCATGAACCGGCATCGTATTGTTGTATCTCCGCATACAACAATTGGTCAACGCGTCCTTTCCCATCAGTTGTTCTATCGATTGTTTCATCGCACATCAGGATGAGTTGATTATCCTTTGTCTGTCGAATGTCGATTTCAATCCCATCGACGCCTAACTCAACAGCCATCCTTAATGCAGCAAAGGTATTTTCCGGAACATCTTCTAACACTCCGTGGTTGGCAATGATTTCAGGCCGTTTTATGTCTTCGGCAAAAACGGAGGTCGCCAGGAAGGGTATGAGAAATAAAATGATACTATGAATATAGCGCATATTTAATTTAATGTTCAGAAATTTTCAGTCTTTTGTAATAAGCAATAAAACACACCCCTACCCCTCTCGAGAGGGGAATGTCAACCCCCTTATCCTCCTTCGTTAATGGGGAATTAAAGTCTCCTCCTGGGAGGGAACAGGGGTGGGTAAAAAATCAATAAAGATGCCAGTAACCCTATTTTTTTTCTTTACTGATGAGCTGCCAGTGTGGTCTGCCTTCCCAGGTGACTCGTTTCCCTGCCATATCGAAATAAACCTTTTCTGAAAAAGTCCTCGATCCTTCCTTTCGTAATTCTGCCTTTGGACTACCTGTCAGCAGGGCTACGTTTTGAATCAAATCCCAGGTGAGGAGCGATCCTAATCCTTCACTGCCGTTCAGACCCTCGCTAAAAAAATAGACGTTGCCCGTGGCAATGATTTTATTTATTTTCTTATCATTGTTCAGGTAAGTATCAATCTGGTCGCCATTCAATTTTTGTCCGCCTTGCGTAACCTGTGCTTCACCGTAAAAACTGGCCTTTTTAAGGGCATCGTTGTAAAGCATTTTCTTAGACCAGTTGACTTTTAAATCAGGTGCTTCGCTACCTTCTTTGGAAAGGGTTTCATCCCCTTTTTCGTATAAACTCCCATTGCCCTCACAAAGGACACTATTTTCGTTTTCATAAAGCAACACGCGCGGGGAGAGAATTTGCCTCTTATTTCCTTCTCTAAGTATGGCAAAAGGGTGTCCCCGGAGGGTGGTGACCTTGTTTTTTATATCCCAGGTAGCCTGGTCTCCAACGGCCTCGCTGAACAAAGTGCCTCTTTTATCTATGATATGGATTTTTTCTGTGGCCTTTAGAGTCTGCAGATTGTAATCATGGTCGTTAAACGTTACATTCAGATTGTCGCAGAGCAGGGTGGAACCTTCCCTCTTGACCTCGATGCCCTTTTCGAAACTGGCTTCTCGTGTCTCTTCCTGGAAATTCATTTTTCCTTCCCATTTTACGTTGATGTTGTTTTTGGCTTTGTCCTTATCAACTGCGGTCTTCTTTTTATCTGTTTTTTCTTTGATCTCGGCTTTCAAGCTGCCGGAACTCGGAACGTCTATATTGCTCGTATCTTTATAGAAGATCATCTTAAGGGCGTCAATATTCAGGTCGTCCTTGACAAATTCCGCCTTATGCGTATCCTCCAGAATTGCGCTTTGAGTATTAACGTCCCAGGTTAGAAAACTCCCCTTGGCGATTTTTGTTCCCTGAGATGCAAGTACGTTTCCACTGGCGATGGCCTGTTTCGTTTGTTTCGTTTCCGGGTCTAGATATACGATCAGCTTGTCTGAAAAAACGGTCGAACTGCCTTTCTTAACCTCGACATTGTCGTTAAAGGTCATGATATTCGTATCGGTATTCCTGTCAAATATGAGTTGCCCGCTGGATCGGATGAAGGTTTTTTCGAGAGAGGTTTCTTTCGTGCCGGTTTCTGCCGAATGAACTGCATCTTCCTGAGAAGCCGGAGAATCATTCTGTGGTGTATTGTCCTTGGACAGGAAAAAGAGGTCGTTTTTGACGCCGTCCATCTCCATCTCTGCGTCTTTTTTGATCCACATCTTTTTATTGATAAGGTCGATCTCGCAGCCCTGTCCGACAATTTTTACGCCCTTGCCATTGATGGTAACGGGATCGTCCGTGTACACGAATTTTTTTTCTGGCAAATATCTCAGATAGTCAGTATTAAGCCGGGTTTCAGGATCAAGATGGACGACCACATTGTCCGAGAGATAGCCTTCGTTTGAGGTATTATCCATCTCCCCGCTGTCAGACGTAATTAACACAGACTGCGTTCCGTTTTCAGCGCTTTCGGAGTCCATTACCTCAATTTCCGGTTCGACGATTTTGTAACTATTATTACTCAGCAGATAGGTACTCTTGCCCCGCATGATTAATATTTCTTTCCCCTTTTCATCATAATTTGGGACAGAGAGATTCTGTACTGTTTGGGTTATTGAATCTTTGCCGCTTATATCCTGCGCCTGCCCCGGTATTTGAGGGCTTTCCTTCGAGGCGGGATTTTCCTTTTGACTCTTTGGGTTCTTTCGCGGTTGGGATATTACCAGCGATACGATGATGGCAAGTACGCAGGCTGCCGGAATGCCTATAAGTATGTATCTTCGAATGGTCATAATATAATATCTAAATAAATAGTAACAGTTTAAATATTCTTTCGTCTAAACGCTTCCGTGGAAATCCATAATTAATGGGAATATTTATTTATAAACATCTCCTCTCGGTCCAATAGCCTCAACAAAGACAATTTTCTTATTTTCATCAACAGAATATACAATTCTCAAGTCTCCCATCTCGTACCGATACTTCCCTTCCAGCTTTCCAACGAGCTTTTTTATGTGAAACCCACGAAATGGATTACTACAAATCTTTTCAAGAGCTTTATTTACTTTCAGGGCTGTATTGTCACTCAGGCGTTCGTAATATTTGGAAGACTTTTTATTAATTAAAATGCTATACATTTCGCTTTATTTTATCCCACGGGACAAACTCATCTAATTTGCCAGCTTTAATGGCTTTTTCCGCGCTTTTTATTTGTCTCATTAGTTCACTGCTCGATAAAATTTCAAGTGTTGCTTCTGCCTCTTCTTTGTTTTTAAGATAATCTAAAAAATCAACTGCAACCCTTATTTTATCCCCTGATAGTTCATCTATAGTTTTTTTTGCTCGATTTTTTAATGTGGTTTGCATAATTTCCAGCCTTTCATTTTGGTTAATTCATTAATTCTCTATTTTATCTCTCGTTTTATGTAGTAGGTTTCTTGTATCGTTCCATGATAAAATCCCATTTGTCCTGGAATTTGAGTATTTTTTCCGCAACCTCTCTCACTGCGCCCTGTCCACCCCTTGCCTTTGTAACATAGGTTGAATGCTGCTTTACAATGGGTGAGGCATTGGCAACTGCAACGGGGAAACCCACACGGTAGAGTATGGGAAGGTCTATGAGGTCATCGCCGATATAACATATTTCTTCATCAAGAAGTGCGTATTTCTGCAGTATTTCTTTATAGGCATCTAATTTGTTTTTGGCTCCCTGGTACACATCCTCAATACCCAGTTCACTTGCCCTGTGGATTACCGCCTTGCAGGTCCTGCCGCTGATAATTGCGATCTTGATGCCGGCGCGGTGGAGGTATGCGATGCCTGTGCCGTCCAATACATGAAATGCCTTTATTTCACGCCCCTCGGAATCAATATATATGGCGCCATCCGTTAAAACACCATCAACATCTATGATAACCAGTTTTATATTTTTCATTAAGTCGGGACGCAGATTTTCGCAGCATGGCAGGGGTTTAAAGTTCTAAACCACTACATTTTAAAAAGCAGTATTTATCTGCGTTCACCAGCGTCCAAAAGGAAAATTTTAGAATCCTACCTCCAGCAAATCCTGTACGTCTATAATGCCAATAGGCGTATTGGCATCGTCAACCACAGGGATTTGGTCGATTTTGCATTCTTTCAGTATCTTGTAAGCCTCGGCCACCAGACAACGGGAGTTGATGACCTTTGGCGACCGCGTCATGACATCTTTCACGCTGCCGTGCAAAAACGAGATGCCGTTTTCCAAATGCCTTCTCAGGTCGCCGTCAGTAAAAAATCCTACCAGTTTATTATGTTTATCGACGATACTCACAGCGCCGGGCTTGCCTGCTGTTTCAGTCATAATGCTGAGAACGTCCAGCACTGCCAAGTTCTCCGCCCGGATGGTAGAACGCATAGTCCTCTTTACTGAGATTTCGTTTCTTGAATATCGTAAGCGCCAAGGCGTCGCCCAGGGCGAGCATGGCCGTTGAGCTCGCCGACGGGGCAAGACCCAGCGGACACGGTTCTTCAATCTTTCCGATGTCAAGCACAACGTCACTGTGCTGCGCCAGAGAAGACTTACTGTTCCCTGTAATGGCAATCACCTTTGCCCCCATCTGTTTTACAAAAGGCAGGAGTGTAACAACCTCTGTTTCTCCGCTGTTGGAAAGCGCCAGGACGACGTCTTCCGGAACGATCCTCCCAAGGTCGCCATGCCTCGCCTCTGACGAGTGAATCCAATAGGAAGGAGTCCCCGTGCTGGCCAGTGTTGCGGAAATCTTCTGGCCGATTATCCCCGCCTTTCCTATGCCCGTAACTACTACCCGGCCCTTACAGGTAAAGATTAAATCAACGGCATTCTGGAAAGTATGGTCCAGGCGGCCGATCAGATTTTTGATTGCTTCCGATTCGAGTAATAATACATCTTTAGCAAAGGCAATATCGGTCAAAAATTTTTCTTGTATCGGTTTTTTTTGCATGTTGTGATTGATTATAGTGGGCATCTCTTTTATATTCAAGAGAAAAGAAAGGTATCGTCCGTGGTAAAGATTTAATTAAGTGTTCTTGACTTGACAACTTATTTCCGTTGTGTTAAGATGCCCGCAATTAAATACAGAAAGGGAGAACTTACGTATTTGTGAACCTAAATAATCTAATTATCTCAATTCCCGCAATACTCTATGCACTGACCATACATGAATATTTCCATGGCTGGACGGCCAATAAATTTGGCGACCCCACGGCACGGCTGCAAGGCCGGCTGACATTAAATCCACTTGCCCACATTGATATTATTGGGGCGTTATGTTTTGTCTTTGCCCATTTTGGGTGGGGAAAACCGGTTCCGGTAAATCCTTATAATTTTAAAAATCCCCGCCGGGATAACGTGATTGTATCCTTTGCAGGTCCCGCCTCCAACTTTGTTTCTGCATTTTTATTCGGCGTACTCTTTCAGCTCCTGCGCAGTACGTCATTTATACCGATAAATGTATCTGCCTTTTTATTTAATTTATTGCTCACGGGCATCGTGATGAATCTATCGCTGGCATTTTTTAATATGATCCCTTTATTCCCTCTGGATGGCTCACATATCCTGGAGGGACTGCTGCCTTATCATTTGGCGGTGAAATATAAGAGCATTGAACGCTACAGCCCGTTTATTTTGCTGGGGCTGATCATACTGGGGAATTATGCCGGTATTTCGATTTTAAGCATGGTACTCGGTCCACCCATTCACTACTTTCTAAAGTTGTTTACTGGTTTACGACTGTAGTTGTGGAGCGGATTTTTATGAGAAATTTTGTCTTTTAAAACCCAGCCTAATTTTAATACGGATTAAAAAATTTATTATGAGGGGAAAATAAAATGACAGGCGAATATAAAGTAGACCTGGACATTTATAACGGACCCGTTGATTTGTTGCTTTATCTGATCCGAAAAGAAGAAGTGAATATCTACGATATACCGATTGCCCGGATTACGGATCAGTACTTACAGTATGTGGAGGCGCTGAAAACCCTGGATATGAATATTGTAGGGGATTTTCTGGTGATGGCGGCCACGCTCATGTACATTAAGTCGTATATGCTCCTTCCACGCACAGAGGCGCAGGGTGTTGAGGAAGAGGTTGAAGATCCTCGGTTGTCCCTGGTGAAACAATTACTGGAATACAAGCGGTACAAAGAGAGCACCCTTGTCCTGGCTGCCAGGTCTGCGGAGTGGGAAAAAAGGTGTTTTCGTCTGCACAGGGAGATTCCCGTTGAAACAGAAGAAAAAGAGCAGGAACTTCCCATGGAAGGAGTGAATATATGGGACCTTTTACAAAGGTTTTCCCTACTCATGAAACAAACAATGATGAGTGTTCCCACGAAAGTAACTTACGATGATACGCCGATACAGGAATATATGAATGGAGTTTTACAAAAGGTACATCTACATACTTCAATATCCTTTACGGATCTTTTTAAGGGAATATGTGAACGGAATCGTATTATAGGATTCTTTTTAGCCTTATTGGAACTGGTTCGTTTGAACAGGATAAAGATTGAGCAGCCGGTTAACTATGCGGATATTCAGATATCCCTGAATAATGTGGCATCGTTAGACAGAGCCTGAAATTGCCGGGAATAATTTTGATTTGAAATTGCTGCTATAGTTTGTTAACATTCTCTGCTTCTGCATTATCGTATTGACCTCTATCCGGAGAAGGTTGTTATGATTTCTAAGGAATTGTTAGATATTCTCGCTTGCCCGCTCTGTAAGACGGATGTCAGACTGGAAGAAGATCGGATTGTTTGTACGAAATGTGGCCGAAGATATCCGATAAAAGACGATATCCCCGTTATGCTTATTGATGAGGCAGAATTACCAGATGAACCTAAAAAGGAAAATTAATTAATGGATAGAAAAGCACTTATCGCAATTATCATTTGTGGGGTGGTCATGTTGTTGTATTACCCCTTCATATTACCCATGTTTTCTCCAAAAAAGGCGAAACCCACCGAAGCAGCGAAAGAGGAGGTCGCCCTGGAGAAACCTGCAGATATGAAGGCTGCAGCAGAACAACCCCTGCCAGTACCTTCAACCCAACCTGTACAGCCTCAGACAGAGATTCCGTTACAGGAAGTTGCTATTGAAAATGAACTCCTGAAAATGGTTTGGTCAAATGAGGGCGCGGCGCTTAAATCCATTAAGCTCAAACAATTTAAAGATGCAGATGCAAAAAATATCCTGGAATTATTAAAGGATGCTAATACGGAATATCATCCGCTCGCCATCGATACCTTTGCTCAAAAAACGAAATTTCATAGACAGCGATATACTATTCTTGAACAAAGCGCTAACAAGATTGTATTTGCCGCAAAATTGGAGGAGGGAATCAATATTATCAAAACAATAGATTTGCCTTCTGGTAAATACAATGTAAATATGGGTATTGCTTTAGAAAATAACACCGATACAGATGCTTCACTGTCATACAACGTTATTGCATCCTCCATGATTACTCACGAAGGCATACCTTCCACTGACATGGCTGCTGTAATTGGCTTGGATGTGGGAAACAAAAGGACTAAATTGCTGCACACAGCACCCAAAGGATTTCCTTCCAGGAATGAATCTGTAGGTATCGTTTGGGCTGGATCAACGAATAAGTATTTCGCCACGATTTTGAAACCCGCATCCAGCGACCAGGTGGCGTCCATTAATGAACAAGCATTTGATTCACTGGGAATGCTTTCAAATGAAAAGGCGGACTCAGGCGATTTTATGGTCTCTTTACAAACAAACAAGTTTCGGATTCCGCCACATCAGTCTGTCACACACAGTTATCTCTATTTTATGGGACCAAAAAAAGAGGTTGTTCTGGAACAATATGATACATTAGACGCCCTTCTCAGCTATGGCTGGCTTACCTTGATTAGCAAGGTACTTCTGGCTTTTTTAAATGCTGTTCACCGGATAATTCCCAATTATGGTATCTCCATTATTATATTAACCATCATCATCAAGGCTATCCTGTTCCCGCTGACAAGGAAAAGCCAGGTCTCTATGTTTAGAATGCAGCAATTGCAGCCTATGATTAATCAGCTCAAGGAAAAATACAAACACGACAAACAGAGGATGGGAAAGGAGCAGATGTTATTATTCAAGAAGTACGGCGCTAATCCCATGAGCGGTTGTTTACCGATGTTATTGCAGCTTCCGGTGTTTTTTGCGCTCTTCCGCACCTTACAGCTTTCTTTTGAAATGAGGCAGGCGCCTTTTCTGCTATGGGTCAATGATCTTTCAAGACCGGATACCTTACTACACTTTGCGTTCAACATTCCTTTTATTGGGAATACCCTCAATATATTACCGTTAATCATGACAGCCGCTTCCTTTGCTCAGATGAAGCTGACACCTAAGGCTCCGGCAGCAGATCCACAGGCACAGGCACAACAAAAGATGATGTCTTTTATGCCCATCATATTTGCCTTCATATTATATCACATGCCCTCAGGACTCACAGTTTATTGGACTACGAGCACTATATTCAGCATTATAGAGGGTCTGGTAATCCGAAGATCCATAAAAAAGATAAAAATCAAATAGTCAGGTAAATTATTTATTTTCACTTATGTCCTCCGGAATTCAGGACACGATTGTTGCAGTTTCCTCTCCATCGGGCAGGTCGCTTCACGCAATCATCAAGATCAGTGGTCATGAAGCTGTCCGCTGCACGAAAGATATTTTTGTTCCTGCCTTTGCAATTGATTTAGAGGCTATTCCCACGTATACGTCTGTGGCTGGAAATATTCAAATCAAAGAAGAGGGTATCGAAATTCCTGTAGTTTTGTATGTCATGAAACAACCTTATTCTTATACAAAAGAAGACGTGGTGGAAATCCATACACTGGGTTCTTCCCTTATCGTTGAAATGCTCTTGAACTCCATTGTATCAATGGGAATTCATGACAAAAGAAACATCCGGTTTTCTCAGCCCGGCGAATTTACCAAACGCGCCTTCCTGCACGGTCGAATAGACCTTGCTCAGGCCGAGGCTACCATGCGCATCATCAGGGCACAAACAGACGGTGAATTAAAGATAGCGGTTGCACAATTGGCGGGAGACGTCTCGCAACATATCAAGCGCATTCAGGATGATGCGGTTTCCCTTTGTTCGTATATAGAGGCAGCGATTGATTTTTCAGATCAGGATATCGAACTCATATCTGCCGGAGAAATTATGGGCAGGTTGGAGGTAATTAAAAACAATATTTCTCAGCTTCTGCTTCAGCAGGAAACCGGCAAAGTTTCTCGTGAAGGGATTGACACGGTTTTATTTGGTAAACCCAATGTCGGAAAATCAAGTCTGATCAATGCCCTGCTTGGGAAAAAGAGGGCTCTTGTCAGCGAAATAGCAGGAACGACACGTGATGTTGTTTCAGATATTCTCGAAACCGGGGGAGTTTGCTTTAAGCTGATGGATACTGCCGGAATGGATGATACAAAAGAAATTGTTACATCCAGGGCAATAGAAAAGACACATTCCACCTTGAAAAAGGCCCAAATTATATTACTTGTCTTTGACTGCAATGCCGATATAGGCGAACAATTGAGGAAAATGAAACTGGATGATTTGACGGGCAACGTGATCGTTGTTATCAATAAATGTGATTTATCAAAAAGCAGTTCTTTCCCGGAATTACCGGCTGAGTTAAAAAAATATCCCCTGGTACATACGTCTGCCATGACGGGTGAAGGTTTGGAAAGATTGAAGGAAATACTGGTAGAGAATGTACTGGGAGGCCGGATAAATCTATCGGGCAGTCTTCCAATTTTTAATGTGCGTCAAAGGGATGCACTACGGCGTTCGCTTCAATCGTTTCAACAAACGATGGAATCTGTAAGAAATAATGAAAGCTATGAATTCATAGCGTTAGACCTGCGTACTGCAATAGACGCCCTTGGTGAGATCGTAGGGGAGGTTACCACAGAAGATATTTTATCTAAAATATTTTCAGAATTTTGTATTGGTAAGTAATAAAATAAGATGACCAAGAGACCGTCGTGGGATGAGTATTTTTTGAGAATTACCAGGGAAGTGGCTCAGCGCTCCACCTGTCTGCGGAGGCAGGTCGGGGCAGTGCTGGTGATGGAAAAGCACATCCTTACTACAGGTTATAACGGCGCGCCGAGCGGGCTTCAACACTGCCTGGATATTGGCTGTTTACGGGAACAACTCAAGGTGCCTCCGGGAGAACGGCACGAACTCTGCCGCGGCCTTCATGCTGAAATGAACGCCCTGCTCCAGGCATCGCATTATGGGATAAAAATTGCTGGCGCTACTTTGTATACCACTACCTATCCATGCTCCCTATGCGCCAAAATGCTCGTGAATGCAGGCATCAAACGTATCGTTACCCTTACCGACTATCCCGATGCCCTCGCCAAAGAGATACTCGCAATGGCAAATATTAAGGTGGAAATTGTAAAACTGGATTAACCAGTAAAACTTTTATGGAGGTTTAAAATGAGAATAAAAGCATTATACATCGGAGCCGTTTTTCTTTTTGGAATGGTTATATTTCCTTCCCTGGTGTTTTCTGCATCACCTGAACCACAATCTAAAAAGGCGAAACAAAGCAGCCCTTTGATCAAAAAGCCAGCGGTTTTAGTAGAAGGAAAAGGGAAAGAGGCCACCAAGTCCTTCGGCGTGCGAATTGCCGGTACTTACATAGTGGCGCGTGAAACGGATGCAGGGATCTCCAGGATTTTGACAATCTTTGCCGACGGCAATTTGAGCAGTATCCAGTCAATTCAGTTCAACGCAGGTGCCGGAGGTGGCTGGTTTAGCAACCAACAAGGCGCGTGGAAACGTGCTGGACCTCGTGAGATTCGAGCCACGGTCTTCGATTTGTCGTACGGTTCCCAGACGGGTGACTTCCTTGGGATAGCTGTTGCCGGCTATGACCTGCAGTTTGATAAAACGTTTCAAACTGTGACAGGGACGGCAGAGGGGAAGATATTCAGTCCCGGCGTAGACCCGATGAATCCGGGCGATGCGGAACCAATTGACGAGTTCAGTGACACCTTTGAGGCGCAACGCGTTGTTGTCGACACATCCACAGATGAAGAAGGGGACTAATGAAGATTCTGTGCCTGGGAGAATATTAAGCACCCACACAATGAACAAACGGCGGAAAGTTCGTGGTTTTACATATGTGAAATCCTTAATATATAAGGAATTTTTTAATTTCTAAAAATCCGCTTGACAGGCTATATCTTGTATGCTATATATATCAAACCATCAATATATAGAATATTTCCGAAGTTATACCGCATCGAGAAAATAGTTAATTTTACAAGCCTTTCACCGCAAATTCTATGCAATGTTTGTTCTGTAAAGTAGACAATGATAAGGTCATCAACTCGCGCACTTCTGTAGACGGTTTGAGTATCAAACGCCGGCGTGAGTGCCTGAGTTGCGGACGTCGCTATACAACCTATGAACGGATTGAAGAGAATCCATTGCGAGTGGTAAAAAAGGACGGCACGCGTGAGCCGTTTGATCGCAAAAAGATTCTGAGCGGACTGTTGAAGGCATGTGAAAAAAGGCCTGTCTCTACAGACACTTTGGAAAACATTGTGAATGAAATTGAAAGGGAGATTTATAACAAATTTGACCGGGAAGTGACTACGAGTTTTGTGGGGTCGCTGGTGATGCAAAAGCTGAGGGTGCTGGATATGGTGGCTTATGTGCGATTTGCGTCGGTATATAGGGAATTCAAAGATATCTCTGAATTTATTGATGAGCTAAAACCGTTAATGACGGGTGTAAAGAAGAAAAAAAACGATGGGGGCAGCAACTCCCGCAATATATCTCTTCAACATTAGACCGGAGGGGGAAGGGGCATGAACACAACAGCAACGATAGATTGTGTGTTAAAACGTGATGGAAGAAGGGTACCTTTTAACGAGAGAAAGATTGCCGACGCCATATTCAAGGCGGCGCATGCGGTAGGCGGTGAAGATCGCGCCCTGGCAGACGAACTGGCGGTCGTCGTTGCCATGTTTCTGGAAAAGAAATACGCCGGACAAACCCCCGGTATTGAAGACATACAGGATGTTGTAGAAAAAATACTCATAGAGACCGGCCACGCCAAAACAGCCAAGGCGTACATCCTCTATCGTGACAAAAGGGCAAGGAGCCGCGAATCCCTTCGTGTACGAAAACAGACCAAGAAAAAGGCAGACACAACAGACGTTTCTCTTCTGGTAAACACAGAGACAAAAGACGAAACGTGTCCATGGGATAAAAGGAAGATTGCGGAGGCGCTGGAAAAGGAAGCCGACCTGTCGGAAGAGGTTTCTGCTGAAATTGCTGGCGCAGTAGAACAAAGGGTTTTTTCCTCCGGATTAAATCGTATTTCGACTGCGCTGATACGGGAACTGGTAGATAACGAACTCTTCGAGAGGGGGTTTAACAAGAAACTTGAAAAACAGCAGGTAATCGGCATGCCCAAGTATGACCTCGAAGAGTTGATTATGTCGAAGAATAAGGAAAACAGCAATATCGCTACGAACAACCCGGAGGCAATTAACCTGGCAATCGCCGAAAACACCTTAAAGCAGTATGCCCTTCAGGAGGTATATTCGAAGGATGTGGCAGATGCCCACATGAGCGGGATGGTGCACATTCACGATCTGGGCTATCCGACGAGGGTGTATTGTTCTTCCCATTCCCTTGAATATTTGAAAAAATACGGATTATCGCTCCAGAACCTGGATACGGAATCAGCCCCGGCAAAACATGCGCGTACCCTGACTGGGCATCTCAACACGTTTTTGGCATCCATGCAGGCCTACTATGCGGGTGCGCTCGGCGTGGGATATGTCAACATTATGTATGCCCCTTATCTGGAGGGCATGAGCTATAAAGAGATGAAACAAGAGGCGCAACACCTTATTTTCAGTTGTTCCCAGAGCTCTTTTTCCAGAGGCGGCCAGACGTTATTCCTGGATTTCAACGTTCATACGGGCATCCCCCGATACTTAAGGAACATTCCCGCCGTTGGACCCAGCGGAAAACTTACAGGAAAAACCTACGGGGATTATGAAGAAACAGCCCGGCAATTTACACTGGCGATGCTTGACGTCTGGCGCGAGGGAGACTGCTATGGGCATCCGTTTGCCTTTCCAAAGTGCGATTTCCACATAAATGAAGATACCCTCAACGACCCGAAACAGTACGAGATACTGGAATACGCATGCCAGATTGCCAGCGAGAACGGCGTTCCTTATTTCATCTTTGACAGGGATGAGATCACGCTCTCTGCATGCTGCCGTTTGCGTACCACGATTGACGACCATTATATGATCAAGCATCCGGAAAGTATGCGTTTCTGCGGATTCCAGAATATCACCATTAACCTCCCCCAGGCATCCTATAAAGCAGGGAAGGGTAACTGGGAGGCGCTGTATAAAGAGATTGATAAAGGCATAGAAATCGCCGTCAAGGCGCATCTCCAGAAAAAGAAGTTTGTGGGAAAATTGATGGCCAGTCCGGAAATGCCCCTCTGGGAGATCGGCAAGAAGGCGAAAGACGGTCGTCCTTATGTGGATCTGGAGGCCTCGACCTATATTGTAGGCATCTTAGGATTGAATGAATGCCTGCAATTTATGACAGGGAGGGAATTACACGAAGGTGATGATATGATTAAGCAGGGACTGCGGGTCATTTCACACATGTATACGCGTGTGAAAGAAGCCGGAAAGAAATATAATTTGAAATTTTCCTTAGAGGAATCGCCCGCCGAAAGCGCCAGCAGAAGGCTTGCAAAGGTTGATGTGAGGAATTATCCGGAGGCCGCCGACATGGTTAAGGGAAATATCGAGAAGGATGAATTCTATTACACCAATAGCGTGCACCTGCGCCCGGATGCGCCAGTAGATATGATTACCCGCATCTTCCTCCAGAGCAAGTTTCATACTATGATCGAATCTGGCGCAATCATCCATGCATTTGTCGGCGAGCAAAGGCCGTCTCCAGCCAGCATCATGAACCTGGTAAAAAAGACCTTTAAAAATACGCAGGCTGCCCAGGTCACGATTTCCCCGGAATTCACTATTTGCAGCGATTGTAAGAAGGTCACTCAGAAACTTACTGATGTCTGCGGATACTGCGGTTCCAGAAATGTGTACGGCATTTCAAGGATCGTGGGCTATTTCAGCCGTATCGATAACTGGAACAAGTCAAAGATAGGCGAACTGGCAGACAGGCACAAGGGAAATTACAGCGTCAGCGACTTCTTACCCAAAGAGGAAAGTGTTCTTTCGGAATCTTGTGCAACAAAGTGCTAAATTTTCTTGAAACACACGGCGCAACAAACTACACTAACGTAGTTACAGAAATACGAATATCCAAAAAGAAATTTGGAGTTTTTGTGTAGAGTTTCTTCAATCATACTTTGACTCTGCCCGGCGTAACGTTATTCCGGGCAGAGTTGAGATATCCTTTTAACAGGGGGACACAATAAAATAAGTGGTTGTACCAATCAAGGGATTTATAGAAAATAGTCTTATCGAATGGGAAGGAAAGATAGTCTCTATTGTCTTCCTGCCGACGTGTAACCTCCGTTGCCCTTATTGCCACGCCCCTCATTTGGTTCAGGCGCCGAATGAATTGGAATCCATTCCTGTCGATGCCATCGTTAGCAAGATACGGCAAAACCCTGGATGGGTTGATGGTATTGTAGTCACAGGCGGCGAGCCAACTTCACACAAGCATCTCGATGCACTTCTTAAGTTATTCAAGGACACAGGAATTTTGGTGCGCCTGGATACCAACGGCACCAATCCTCACGTGCTCAGTGACTTAATTGACAGAGATGTTATTGATTGCGTGGCTATGGATATAAAGGCCCCTCTTCGGAAAGAAAAGTACGAACAGATTTCCGGTGCATCCTGCAACATCGAAGATATCAAAAAGAGCATTCGCATCATCATGGAAAGCGGCATTGAATATGAATTCCGTACTACGGTATGCCCAACACAACTAAACAAAGACGACATTGAGGATATTGCCAGATATATCCAGGGCGCCGGGCGATATATAATACAGTCCTTTAAACCGAATCATTGTTTGGATACAAAGATGCTAAATATTGAACCATATCCTGTCGAAACTCTCAGGGATTTTGCAGCATGCGCCGGCAGATACGTTGATTACTGCTGTGTGCGCGGCGAAGCCGGAAAGGTTTTACAGAGAAATTGGTAATTTCATTATACATTTTGGTCCCAGCGACCGAAGAGAGGGGGTGATTTGTTATGGCGATGAAGAAGTGTGGAACTTCTGCAAAGACGTCAAAAGTAGCAAGTAAGAAAGCGGCACCGGCAAAGAAGAAGACAACTAAGAAATAATTAATATTTTCAGTAATATTCAAAAAACTTGCAAGTACATACATAATACATACAAAAATTAGTAATAAAGTAATTTCGTTATATTTTATTTGTTGGACCATGTATGTGTAATGGAAGAGGGGTGTTTCGATTTATCGAAACTCCCCTCTTTGCAGTATTTCGTTCCGGACTTGAAATTTTGCCCTGAGCGAAAATATTTTGCCCATGTTCGGGAAAAAAGCAACACTCTCCTTATTGTCCGTGTTGGGCCGGGGATAAATCCCGGCGCTACAAGTTTTGACTTGTTCGGATCAGGATTATGAAACTAAAAAAACTGGAATTGTTCGGATTTAAGTCTTTTGCTGAAAAAACAGAAATCCTCTTCGAAGATGGTATAACTGTTATTGTCGGACCAAACGGATGCGGCAAGAGTAATGTCATTGATGCCATCAAGTGGGTGCTGGGTGAGCAGAGTGTGAAAACACTCAGAGGCAATGAAATGGCAGATGTGATCTTCAATGGGACAGAAAAGCGCCCATCTCTCGGCTATGCAGAGGTTTCCCTGACCATTCAAAATAATAAAGGTCTCTTGCCTCTCGAATACACAGAGGTTTGTATTACCCGCCGTTTGTATACTTCGGGTGAATCTGAGTATCTTGTCAATAAACAAGCAAGCCGGTTAAAAGATATTCGGGAGCTTTTCCTTGATACGGGTTTCAGCGCAAACGCATATTCCGTGATCGAGCAGGGCAACGTGGAAGCCTTGCTGCAGGCGGATTCTCACGAGAGGAGAGCCTTGTTCGAAGAGGCCGCCGGCATCAGCAAATTTAAGGCGCGTAAAAAATCCGCCCTGAGCAAGCTTGAACACGTCGAGCAGAACCTGCTCAGGGTTGGCGATATTATAGAGGAATTACAAAAACAACTTCGTTCCGTAAAAATCCAGGCATCCAGGGCGCGAAAATATCAGGAATATGTGGAACATCTGAAAAAATTAAAGGTCGGCCTTTCGCTGAGAAACTATCGGGAACTTAAGGGCAAAAAGGCGTCTGTCTCGGAGCAGATCGGTCAGATTGAAGAGCAGAGCAAAAAGACGGTTGAGGATATTAACGAACTTGAGATACAAATACATGAGATTGAAGATGCGATAGAACAGTTAGCGCAGCAGTTAGCCCAGATGCAAACCGACATGATAAATCTTGAGTCTCAAATATCAAAAAGTCAGGATAAAGTAAAATACGATCATGAACGCATAAAAGAGCTTGATACCCAACGCGAAAAATATAGTGAACAGCAAAAAAGCCTGGAAAATAAGGTATCCGAAACAAACAATAAAATTACGGAAACGAAGGCGTTGCTGAACACCTTAGAGCAGGAAATTTCAAGGTTTATTGATTCTCAGAAAACAAAGGAGACTGAACAGAAGCAAGTCGTTCTTGAATGTGATTTGTTGTATCAGGGTATTGAAGAGAAGAAGTCTGAGGTCATTTCAATCCTTCAAAAAGAATCCAGCCTCCAGAATGAGATTGGCAGTCTGTCCACCGAAAACGACGCCCTGAAAAGCCGAAAAATGCGGCTTGCAAAGCGGCAGGAGGAAATTCAAACATTCGTGGAAACCCTGATCTCCAAACACCATGAGACCATGGACGAAAAGAACGCATTGACGGAAGAGTTCGGCAGTTTAGATCAGAAATTGTCTACCTCAAAAGGCCGCATCCAGGAACTGGTAAAAAACACACGAACTTTAGATGAACAAATCAATCAGCAGAAGCAACTGCAGAGCAGCAAAACCTCCCGATACGAAGTCCTCATGGACTATGAAATGCGCTCTGAAGGTGTGGGGGCAGGCGCAATGGCCATCCTTGAAGAAGCCAGGAAGAATGACGCTTCGGTAAAAGGAATCCAGGGCATGATCGCCGATCTTTTGAAAGTCGACCTGCCGTATGCCCTTGCTATCGAAACCGCTCTGGGTGAAAGGGTGCAGGGTATTGTTACGGATACAACCGGCAATGCCGTTCAGGCGCTTGCATTCCTGCAAAAGAACCAGAAGGGACATGCAATCTTTTTCCCGTTAGATAGAGTAAACGGCCATACGGCTGTTCCTGAAGAAATACTGCAAAAACCCGACGTTGTGGGTATTGCCAGCAATCTGGTAAACTGCACGGAAGCGGTTTGCAAGGTTATTGGCGGTTTTTTAAATAACACAATCGTTGTAAAGAATCTTAATGCTGCATTGTCCCTGAACGGTCACACCCATACCGTTCGTTGCGTAACACTCGACGGTGAGTTGTTAGAGCCGGAGGGTACGGTGAGCGGAGGCAAGAGGCAGGGGCAGATGGGCATTATATCCCGTAAGAGCGAACTGAAGAAGATTGAAGAAGAATTGGCCCAGATTAAACAAACCCTTGAAAAGCTGGAACAGGACAAGCGCATCCTCATTGATGAACTTACAGGACTCGAAGTCGAAACGGCGCAACTGGCAAAGAGAATCGACCAGGTCAATATCCAGAGGATTTCAAGGGATAATGAGCTTACGCAGAACGAACGGAAGCGGGAAGAACTTGTCGCAGAGAAAAAGATCAACGAGAACGAGATGGAAGAGATTCAGGTGGAATTGGAAAAGGCTTGTGAACGCGAGAAGGTTCTGCAGGATGAATTGCGGCATCTCGGCGAGCAGCACAGGCAGTTGGAACAGCAGGTTGAAGAGTCGTCCATGCTCGTAAAAGAGAAAGAACAATTGAAAAAGAATGTTCAAGATGAAATAACGGCGTTAAAGGTCAGTCTTGCTCAAAGGCAGGAAAAGAGAGACGGATTGAGCAGCGCCCAGAACAATGCCAGCAGAAAAAGCAGAAAGCCGAGGAAGAGATTAAACAACTGGAAATTTTGATAAGCGAATTTCAGGCAAAGAAAGCTGCATTGGAAGAGACGATAACCTCTCTTCAGGCTGAACGGGAGGAACGCGATCTTAAAGTTATGGAGCTGAATACATCCCTTGAGGAAAAAAGGGCAGATATCAAGCAAACCGAACAACAGTTGCAGGAATTGAAACTCAAAGAAAATGAGTACCAGATTCGCATATTGAATCTGGAAGAGCGCACTAAGGAGGAGTATCAACTCGACCTGTCAAACCTGGATGCTGCCACAGGTGAAATTAATCTGGAGTTAATGACCGCACCACAGGCCGAAACGGTAGATGCAGCCAGCCCACCAATTGATTTCTGGGAATCAGTTTCCAAAGAAATCGAAGAATTTCAGGGAAAGGTCGAAAGACTGGGGAATGTGAATCTCGAAGCGATCAAAGAACAGGATGAACTCGAAATTCGTGAGACGTTTCTTGTGAATCAGAGGGATGACCTCGAGAAATCGAAGGATGCCCTGCAAAATTTGATTCAAAAAATCAACCATACCAGCCGTGAATTATTCGAGAAAACCTTTAACGACATTCGCCAGAATTTCCAGGCGATGTTCAGGAAGTTATTTGGCGGGGGTAAGGCCGACGTAATTCTGGAGGAAAATGTGGATATGTTAGAAGCCGGAATCGAGATAGTGGCGCAGCCCCCCAACAAAGAGCTTCGTTCAATCATGCTCCTTTCAGGCGGTGAAAAGGTAATGACCACCGTGGCGTTGCTTTTTGCCGTGTTCCAGTCCAAGCCCAGTCCGTTCTGTATCCTGGACGAGGTGGACGCCGCCCTGGACGAAAGCAACATCAACAGATTTACCCACATCTTAAAGGAATTCACCAGCGATACGCAATTCCTCGTCATCACTCACAACAAAGTCACCATGAGCGTTGCCAACGTCCTTTATGGGATTACCATGCAGGAGCCAGGCGTGTCCAAAAGGGTTGCCGTTAAGTTCGAGGACATAGAGCGCAAGGTCGCCTGAAAAACCTTTTAATTTCTCAAATCTACGTGCTAAAGAATTTAATCTGCAATGAAAACAAGGTAGACTTGCCATTTTATTCGGAGTAAGTGTCGATGGTACAGCGAAAAACTACCTCTGTACAACCCATCGAGCCAAAGCAGTTCTCTGTCGATGAGATTAACCGAGGGATTGCAAAACTCAAACGGCGATTGGAAGAGATCAAGAAGCTTGATCCTTCGAACACCCAATACGACGATCCAGCAGTAGATACCACCGAGTCAAACATTAGGACATCCATTCTGGAGATATTTGGGAAGAACTCTCCAGAATACAGAGATCATGGTTATCACAGCATAGACTATGGATTATCGTACATAGGAATGTCAGATGCTCAAAAGCAGCAGAACTTTGCTGCTGGTTGGCCTCGATCAATAGCATTACTTGAAGGGCTCGTTGCAAGACTTGAGGAAAAGCGTCTTGAGATGGATACAACTGAAGATTTACCAACTTTAGCTCCATCGCAAACTCCCATAGAACAGGTCAAACAGTTATGTCTTAAGTTTCACGCCGTTGCCCGACAAATACTTCATCGCTATAAAGATCGGGCAACCCTGGAGATCAAGGATGAGTACGATGTCCAAGATTTATTCCATGCCCTTCTTCGCATCTGGTTTGATGATATGCGGAAGGAAGAATGGACTCCAAGCTATGCAGGCGGTTCCGCCCGCGTTGACTTTCTGCTGAAGCAAGAACGCCTTGTGGTTGAAGTGAAGAAGGCAAGGCACGGCCTAGGTGCGAAGGAACTTGGCGAAGAACTGATTGTTGATATTGCTCGATACAAGGTTCATCCTGACTGTGCGATACTGCTTTGTCTTATTTACGATCCCGATGCTCTGATCAGAAATCCAAAAGGTTTAGAGACGGATCTTTCAAAAACGCACGAATCCCTTCCAGTCGAGGTGCTTATTGTACCGAAGTGGGTATAGAGATATCTAATGATGTCCGTTCGTCTAAAATGAATGGTAAAAGTGTCAGACTTTTATAATTTAATATTTTATTCGTCTCTTATAATTGGTAATTGAAATATGAAGGTTTGAGCCTTTCTGGCCATCTGAACCTAGCTCTTTACTCCAGCGGACGGCGAAAAAAGTCGTTGCTAATTTCTGACGTTAGGCAAAACAATAAAAGGGATGAATAACGTGAAGATAAAAATGTCACGTCACGCAAAAAGAAGGGCAAAACTTTATAAAATCCCGGAGTCTGTTATTTTTGATATATTGGAGAATATGGATTTGTCTCACGGCAAGCACGAAATCATAAAAGAGATAAAAGGATTCAAGTTCCCACTAAAAATTGTAGTTGATATCAAAAATGATATAATATCAGTGATAACGAATTATCCTTTAAAGAAAGGAAGAAAAAATGAAGGTCTATTATGATAAGGAAGTAGATGCCCTTTACATAAAATTAGGGAATAAAACTCCGGAAGGGGTTATAGAAATTTCGGAAGGTGTTAATTTGGATACAACTTCCAAAGGCAAGATTGTTGGATTGGAAATACTGGATGCTTCCAAAAAAATGGATATCAAAACGATTCTATCTTATACACTCGAATTAGACAAAAAGTTAATATCCCAAAAGATCGCTTAGCAAACATTCCATCGGGCGGTGTGGAACATTACCGCTGAACGTGTCTGATAGGGTGTTCTATTCGTTACCGGGCTTTGGTTTTCGGCTCATGAGTTTGCAGAAATGGTAAAAGCAAAAATATTCCCATGCAAAAGGCCCAAATCCCAGGAATCCAGCCACAGGCATCTCGAAGATTTTTATATCCTTCATAAACGGCGCTGTATACACCCATTTTGACGCAGCCCAGAAGTTCCAGAATTCCCACAGGAAACCGCATATATAACCGGCTATAAATAAGCTCAGTATGCGGGAAAGCCTGCCTTCTTCCAAGTCTTTTAGCAGAGAATCTCCCTTGCTTGAATATACGATGGGGTCGAAAATCATCACATATCCCGTCCAGACAAGTCCAAAAAGATAGCGTGCATAGTCCCTGTTTATCAGTAACGGCGCCATGATGAAAAAGAAACCCAGCACAACACTGCTGTAAATAACCCTGTTTGAGACTCGGAGATTGGCAATCCGAAAGCGGTCAAAAATTTGCAGGGTCTCAAGGAATTCTGCTGTCTGAAACATGCCAGGCATGATCATGGCAAAGGCCAGTCCCATCCCGATGCTAAGTTCGATTTTATTTCCAGGCAGGCCGTGATATTCCCAGTTTACAAGGTGGAGGTTGTAGAATTCGAACAAGAGCCAGAAGGCGATGGACAAAGGCATCTGGATGTAAAATTCCCGCCTTCGGTTGCAGAGGAGTGAAGTCCCTTTGAGCTTGAAAATAACGGCATCCATAAACATCACGTAGCCTGCCCAGCACAGCGGTGTTGACCAAACGCTGATCTTGTAAGCAAAGTAAAAACGATGTTGGATGAGTAAGCAGCACTCCACAAAACAGATTAATCCGAGTCCTGCCCAGCCGTGGTATTTAAAAGCGAAATGTGTATTTTTCATAAATATAATTTCTCTGTTACGTATTACATGTTATGTGTTTGTTTCGAGGTTCATTTGTTTTAAGTCAACAAAAATGTCGTCTTGTTTTGCCGTAAGCATACCAAAAAGTTTATACTCTTCAAGAGAATAAACAAGTAAATTCGTTTGAAAGACTTGAAATTACTGTTAAAATGATTGCGTATTAAAAAATAAATTTATTAAAATACACCAAAAGGCATTGTGAATTTTATGCAAATATCACAGAAGCCGCCAAGTAATTCCTCTCCCATAAGAAAGCAGCATGTCGTTATCTTTTTTCTGGCCACAACTTTGTTCATTGGCACTATCATAAAAGTAGGTATGGATCATCATTGGTGGCTGCCTGACACGGAGATCGTGAGTACCCTAAAGCCTGAAGATATAAAAGTAAAACTGGACGTCAACAATGCCCCATGGTACGAACTGGTATTGTTACCGAAATTGGGAGAAGTTAAGGCAAATGCGATTGTGGCGTACCGCGAAAAACACGGCAGTTTCAAGAGCATTGACGAATTGTCCAGGGTAAAAGGTATAAGCGCATCAGTCCTGGAGTCTATAAGGGAGCATATAAAGATTGGGCCGGATACAGTCAGCACCAGCCTGAATAACCAGGAATAGATTTTATAATTGTAACAGTTCAGCCCCCCCGCCCCTTGTGGGAGGGGTTAGGGGAGGGGGTGAACTTATACTTATAACTGAAAAATATCAAGCGGGAAACCTTTTCTTATGGAAAAAGAACGGCAAAAAATACTGGAAAACTTATGGGTACGTGTAATACTCATTGGAATTTCGATTATTGTCTTTTTTGTATTGTGTTATTTTCTGAGAGGGACGATCATCTCCCTTTTGCTTGCCTTTATTGTTGCTTATATTTTCGATCCCATAGTTGATTTCTTCGAACGCAGGTGCTGGCCATTTACACGTAAGCGCATACACCGGGGGTTTGGGATTGTTTTTATAATTGTTGCCGTTCTTTTAACTACGGCTGGATTTCTGACGTATGCAATTCCAAAGACTACCAAAGGAATCTATCAGGTGGGCAGCACGATTAAGAAACAATATCCAAAATATGAAACCACTATCGAGGCATGGGTAGAAAAATACGGGAATATAGAACTTGCCAAATCGGTTGAGTCACTCCTGAAAGGGCGCATGGAACCAATCTTCAAACATGATCGTGAACAGATGAAACCAGCAGATTCTGAGAAAGAGGCAGGTATAAAAGAACATGATAAACAGGAACTTTCGTCTGTCCGTGAGTCTGATGCCGAGAAAGAATCCCGTTTGCAAAAAATACGTTTAACTGAAATGTTGGGGGGATTCAAAAAATATATTCCACAGGTTGTCAGCTTTTTCCTGAATATCATGAAAAACATTTTTTACAGCACCTTTGGTTTCGTGGGAATTCTTGTAAACTTTATTATTTTTGGCGTCGTGTCTGTTTACCTGCTTGTGGATTTCAATATTATCGCCCAGAATATAAAAAACATTTTTCCTTTATCAAAAAGAGATCAGGCGATAGCTCTCTTGTCCAGAGTAAATAATAATCTCCGCGCTTTCCTTCGTGGCCAGCTTATTATCTGTCTTATCCTTTCTCTTATTTATAGCATAGGTCTGACAATTGTAGGCGTCCCTTTGTCATTCCTTATCGGCTTTATCGGCGGCTTTGGCAATCTGATACCATACGTTGGCACTGGGACAGGAATTGTCCTGGCTTCTGCACTTGCGCTCTTCCAATTTCATGATTTCAGGCATATAGTATATATTCTCATAACCTTTGGTATCGGTCAAATACTTGAAGGAACTGTGATAACGCCACGGATTATGGGGAAAGGGCTGGGATTGAGTCCCGTTATGGTAATCCTCTCCATCCTGATTTGCAGTCAATTGCTTGGATTTTTGGGATTACTGCTGGCTGTTCCCATTGCCTCTACGGTGAAAGTCTTCATTGATGAGTTCATTTCAAGATATAAGTCTTCTGAATATTACAAAGGGTGAGCTTTATCAATTAAAAAATGCCCAAAAAAATAGTGTAAGGCTTGTGCGAGAACAGAAGCAAACAGGAACAACCGAAACGCAATGCTTTGAAATACAAAAATCCAAACCCATCATTGACGAAATAGAAAATGTATTAGCCCGGCATTACGGTTTCACCGATGAGTAATTGGATTCATGCCTTCGGCTAAGTTCAGGACAGGCATCAACTACGACATCAAATACAGCATGGATAAACAACTGGAAGCAGAGGGCTGAGATTTTTTAAATAAGAGTACCGCATGGCAATAATCAGTGAAGCCGTAACATGAAAGATATATAACGTATAACGTATGACGGAAGAAGAATTGATAATCAAATTGAACGAACTTCGTAAACTGCCTGTTGAAACAGAGGTCTTTGAATTTAAAGAGGCCAAGAATAATTATGACTTTAATAAGCTGGGCAAATATTTTTCCGCTCTTTCAAATGAAGCAAATCTTAAAGGCAGACCTCACGCATGGCTTATTTTTGGAATTAAGGATAAAGGCAGGACAATCGTTGGCAGCCAGTTCCGCCAGAACCGTAAAGACCTTGACAGCCTTAAAGGAGAGTTAGCCAATAAAACAACCAATCGAATTTCTTTTATTGAAATCTATGAACTGCACCTGCCCGAAGGCCGTATCGTTATGTTTCAAATTCCTGCTGCCCCAAAAGGTATTCCCGTTGCCTTCGATGGACACTACTATGGAAGGGATGGGGAAGAACTATCGCCATTGAATCTGGAAGAAATTGAACGTATTCGGGCTCAGACTGCTTTGGAGGATTGGAGTGCTGCCATAGTGCCGGATGCTACAATTGATGACCTTGACCCTGCAGCTATCGCAAAAGCTCGTGAAAACTACAAGAACAAGTTTCCCCATCAAGCGAATGATATTGACCGTTGGGATGTTATCACCTTTTTGAATAAAGCCAAAGTAATAATAAAGGGCAAAATTACCCGTACAGCAATAACCTTATTAGGAAAACCGGAATCGGAGCATTTTATTAGTCCGGCAGAGGCAAAGATACGCTGGCTTTTGAAAGATGCCAAAGGAAATGATAAGGACTATCACATTGAGAGTTGTCCTTTACTGCTGGCTGTTGATAAGATATATGCAAAAATCCGCAATTTGAAATACCGCTATATCAAAGACGGCACGTTATTTCCTGATGAGGTTGATCAATACGAGCCGTTTGTAATCCGTGAAGCTATTAACAATTGCATTGCGCATCAGGATTACACAAAGGGTGGCCGCATTAATGTTGTTGAAATGGAAGATCAACTGATATTTACTAACCTCGGCAGCTTTATTCCAGGTTCCGTGGAGAAAGTAGTTAAAGAAGATGCGCCGGAAGAACACTACCGTAACAGGTTTCTTGCAACCGCCATGTTTAACCTGAAGATGGTGGATACCGCAGGTGGTGGCATAAGAAAGATGTTTAATTACCAGCGTGAAAGATTTTTCCCAATGCCAGAATATGACTTGTCAGAAGATAAAGTAAAAGTAACGGTAATCGGCAAGGTGCTCGATATGGATTTCGCGCGTGTACTCGCACGAAACCCGAGTTTGTTTTTAGAGCAAATTATCATGTTAGATAAGGTACAAAAACGGAAACCACTTTCTGATGAGGAGATCAAATATCTG
>JACPHJ010000082.1 GCA_016188675.1 Planctomycetota bacterium | reverse complement strand
TTTTTACAACCCCCTTGCCCCCTTTTCTAAGGGGGATTTATGCCTGCAACCAGCCGCGGCCCTCCACAATCCCCCCGTAAACGAGGGGACACAGAGGCGAACGGTCGTTCGCCCCTATAGTATCTTTACTAGAAACATTGATACTCCTGCGCCTGTGGAGATGTTAATAAAATTAATAACTTCGTTACTTACCCATTTCCGCCGTTCGATCGTTGCCCCCAAAACACTCTCAACTGTGGTACCCACAAATGCGGCAGCAACCACAATTATTATCGAAGGAAGGCTGATTAAATGCAAGAAATAAGCTTCAGCGCCTACAAGGGCGGCGGACAATACCCCCAGAATGGTGCCTTCAACGGATATTGCACCGTCCGTACCCACAGGCACGGTTTTCATTGTAGTAATCAGGATAGGTCTCTTACCATAAACTTGCCCCAATTCACTGGAGATTGTATCGAACGTAGCCGTGGCAAAGGCCGCTACGAAGGCGATCGTGAAGATTTCGGGCATACCGGTCAGCATGGCCATTACAGCCATTACAAGCCCAACTCCACCCTTGGCAACTGCGTGTTTTACACTGCGCCTCCCCTTGTTTTCCTGGGCGACTCCGTGCGATGCCTTCCATTTGTATTTGTGTTTTGATGACCAACTGCCGAGTGCGAAAAATGTAAAGAGGATTAGAAAGCCACCTATCCCTAAACAGAGATATATTATTGTACCAACAACAACCCCGCCGATTAAGCCCGATTTACTTACCGTTTTTAAATAATAGGCAAGCAAGCCAAATGAAATATTGACAGTTAAAGCAGCCATGATGCTGTGCGCATTGCCAAGATGTTCCCACGTAATAATCGTGGTAGCGTACAGGAATAGGCCAGCCGTTAGTGGCACGGTAATATTGTCATCGATCTTTAAGGGTAGTGATTCTACCCCTGCCGCCACAAGAGCCGCTAAGAATCCGAAGATAAGAAAGTAAGACCACGTTAATGGCGTTTGCATTTGCTCTAGTATGGTTTGAACGGGTGATTGACTCAAATTTACCCACCACATGAGGATGGCAGCGCCCAGTCCGCCAAAGAAGACAAAAGCTGCAGAGCCTACCCATGATTTCTCGGGATTCCAGGGGAGTTTCCTTTTTCCGTAAGTCTTTCCAAAGATGTTGGAGCAGCCGTCTCCAAGGGACATAATAGCCCATGCCCCCGCCACGATGTACATTTTTTTATAAAAGAGCAGAATGAGAATAAAGACCATTATACCGTAGATGAGTTTGCCAAAGGAAAAGCCCTTTTCCTGCTCGTGTTCCCGGAATGCGCCTTTTACAAACATTCTTGATAAAAAAAGTCCGTACATAATCCCCACGAATGCAAAGAGGAGCGCCTGCCAGGTATTTAAATATCGCAGCAGGAGGACGAATACAACCGGTACGATGTGTTCTATCTTGCGTTTCGTTTCATTTGTCATAGGTTTCGAATTTCGGATTTTGTGATTCGAATTTATTTGTTGCCGTTACTTAGTTTTAGTGCGGTTTGTAGCCTGGAGTTTTGTATATCCAGTCTAGTGTTCTCTCCAGCCCCTCTTTTAAAGGAATATGGGTATACCCCAATTCCTGTTCTGCCTTTTCTGAACTAAATGTCCAGTCGTGTTTATAGATTTCAATTGTGGATGGCGTGTGTTTTGGAGTTTTTCCGGATATGCGGGCAATGAGTTCATCGCATCTTGCGGACATTTTTGCAACCCAAAATGGTATGTGACGTTTCGGGGCTTTTGTTCCGCTTAATGCTTCCAGCAACTTAAAAAAGTTTTCCATAGAAACGTTTTCTCCCCCAAGTATATATTTTTGTCCAACCCTGCCTTTTTCCATAGCCAGCAAATGGCCTTTTACCACGTCTGTAATAAATGCATAATTCCACAGCTTGCTTCCATCGCCAAGGATTCCCGGTATCTTTTGCTCCAAAAAATCCAGGATAATCCGGACAACCAAATTCCCCTCAGTAATTTCTCCAGGCCCGTAAATTACACAGGGAAACACCGTAATTACAGGCAATCCTTTATTTGCATACTCAGGTATCAATTGATCGGCAATATACTTTGTACGTTCATAATAGTTATGTAAGTGGCCGGGGTCGTGAAGTGTTTCCTCCGTGTTGAGGCTGCCGTTTGACGGGCCAATGGCCATAAAAGAAGAGGTGTATATAAATTTTGTAACGTTCTCTTCGAGGGCGCATTCCATGACGTTCTTAAGGCCTTCCACATTGACCTTGTAAAAATCTGCGGGATTGCGTACCCACGCCTTTACCAGAGAGGCCATATGAAATACCGTTTTGCATCCTTTAATTGCTTCCCTGATCGTGCGGATATCGGTTACATCACCTTGAAATATTTTTAATCGTTTATTGTCAATATCCTTTACATTGCCGTTTTTTCTGGCCAGGAGGTGGATATCTTTGTCAAAATGACCAAATTCCTTTATAAGCTGCTTTCCTAAAAAGCCCGTTCCTCCAGTGACAAAGATAGACATAATAAACCAATTATATATAGTAAACGATATAAATTAGGCCTAATAATTCCCCCTTAACAAAGGGGGATTCAGGGGGTTGTGTTTTTCATGAATTTTTACAACCCCCATGCCCCCTTTTCTAAGGGGGATTTTATGCCTGCTACCCCCCGCAAAGCCGCACAAATAAAATGAAAATTCCTATACAATTTAATTAAACGAGCATGAAAATTATGGAAAAATAAAGGGTAGGAAACCTGCCC
>JACPHJ010000065.1 GCA_016188675.1 Planctomycetota bacterium | reverse complement strand
CCCTGCCCTGTGGTATCCGCAATGCATTGCCATCTCGGTTGAATTAGGACCCGGGATCAGGTTGGTTGCGCCAATGAGATCGAGAAAGTGTTCTCTGGTCATCCATTTCTTTTTACCAACGACCTCATGCTCCATCATGGCAATGTGTGCGGCTGGCCCGCCAAATCCAATGATGCCGAGTTTAAAAAAAACGCAGGCAAGTTCCTTCAAGTGTGTTAATAAATCCATTTTCCTCTCAACCATTACATTTTAACACTCTGATAATTATTTAGCGTACCAAAACAACCTCTAAATGTTTCACATTATCATCAATCTATTTGCCGCCCTGTTTCATGGCAAGTTACTGTCAATATTGTAGCTACCTTTGTTTTCTGCCGATTGGCCTCTTTTATCCACATGTTCATTTTCTCTATGCAATTCATACCAATCCCACACTCAGTGCAAATGACAGAAAAAGCAGTAATATGCCAACAATAATCTGTATTGTACGCATGGTTATTTTTTTGATCAGACGCGAGCCAATAAATGATCCCAAAAATGCCGTTAAGGTAGCAGCCGCAATCAGTCCAATTCCAACCTGATTCTGAATTACAGCAAGATTTTTTGAAAAGAATGTAGCTCCATAAACAGCAAGTCGGGCTATATCCACTACGACCACAGAGACAACCGACGTTCCGATAAAGGATTCTTTTTTTAGTCCTAACTTGATCAAAAAAGCGGAACGCAGTGCGCCCTGTTGGCCTGACAGTCCACCAAAGAATCCGGAAAGCGCCCCGCCGAGCGGAATATACCTCGGATTAAACGCAAGTTTATCAAAACGCGGGCTGAGTTCTAAGATTGCAAAAATAGCTAAAAGAATTGCAACCACAAGTTTTACGGCTGTAATGGTAAAGGTTTTTCCTGCAAGAATGTATTCTGCAATGGGTTGAATATTCGCAAAGTAGTTTAATAGCAATGCCCCAGCAATGGCCATTATTGAGGCAGGGATGGCAAACTTCATGACTATTTTAAAATCCGCCATCCTGCCAACGAGCGCCAGCTTAAAGATATTGTTTGCCAGATGGACGATTGCGGTTGTTGCAATGGCAATTTCTATAGGGAAAAAGATGGCGAAGGCAGGCATCAGAAGCGTTCCCAATCCAAACCCGGAAAAGAGTGTTAAGGCGGAAACAAAAAGCGCAACGAGACAAACAACCAGATAGACCATTTTTATATCCTTTCCACTTCCAGAAACGATACGACTCGAAGGATGATTTACGATTTACGATTTGCGATTTTCTTTTAAATTCCAAATCTAACATCGTATATCTCAAATCGTAAATCTAAAATTACCCTATGTAACCCCACCCAAAAACAATAAATGCAAAGAGTATGGCCAGCGCAATTTTTGGCGCCAAACGCTGATGGTAGGTCTCGGGATTGGCCAATTTTGCCTCACGTACGGAAAAATACACTCCGGTAATGACAAGCAACATCCCTACAATAGCAGTAATGGTCATTGGTATCAAGGACGCGGGTTGTCGAATAATTTTCGAACTCATTGCTGAAGCTGTTGTAATACCGAATGGGTCTATGCAAGCATACGGAAGAAAACCTACCCACGAAACGAATTTTGCCATCCCTTTCGCCATGTGCCCTGCTGATACAATAACTGCAAGGGGAAGCGCCAGGAATCGCCACGACCTTATTACTACGAATGCATTATCGCTGTTGAATGCCGCCAAAATACCAAGCACAAACCATAAGAGTAAGGGATATACCCCTATCGCCCAAACGCCTTCAATCCATCCTCCCACTGTTGAAAGGCTGAAGTGCTCAATAAAACGTTCAGGAATCCAAAGAAATATCGACTGAGCCGTTTTCCACTCGCTGCATAACTCTCCCGTTACAAACCCGGAAACCATCATGACAAATATGGTGACAGGCCATGACGCAAAAGGTTCTCGTATATCCGCTGGATGAAAGGGACGACGCAAGATCAATTGCATATTATCCGGCTTACATGATTTAATACACTGACCGCACACAAGACAGTCTCGATTGCTGTTCAATTTTGGCGGGTTGAGCAGACTGGGGCAACTGCGACCATAGAGCCTTGTCCGGTTACACGCCATGATGCAGTCCTTGCCCGTGCAGGCATTACATACTTGATTCGATCCGGCACGCACGGCCAGCATACCACCACGTCCGTACGTCCCAAGCAAAAGTCCTACCGGGCAAAATCCACGACAAAAGGCACGATCCTTAAAAAAGAAACCAACCAATCCGGCCATCCCCAGCAAACTGCACAAAAAAAGAGAGGTATAAGCGGGAACGCGATGGAGATGCGCGCCTGCAACACATAATTGTATAATGGCATATATCACAGCGATTAATACGCCCGAACGTAACCATTTACCAAGAATTAGCTGCCCGACACCAAGCCTTCTTCCCAGTCGCTCTGAGCCGTTGGCAACCAATTCAAGAGGACACACCGTGCACCAGACCCGGCCAAATAACACGGCAACCCACACCATCATTGGCCACCAGAGGCCCCAAATGACCAGATTTACGATATTGGACTTCGCATAAAGCTTATCAACCACTCCCACTGGCGGATAATGTCCCCATCCGGTAACGGCAAGGGATACAAATACCATAAACGCTATAATTTGAAATATGTAAGGATATAACGGCCATTGGATCAGCGCCCTAATCGGTCGTATCTTTAATAAGTTAAATCCCTGAAAACTCGAACTATTTGTCATTTTTCTTCACAATCTCGTCGTACAATTCCTTCAGTTTTCCATTCACTTCATCAAGCAGTTCCTCGCCTGCACGGGTAATTCTATAGTATTTCCGCTGCTTGTGGTGCACAGTCCTGCACTCACAGGTCAAAAGACCCGATTCCTGCATCTTGGCCAATGTAGGGTAAAGTGTGCCCGGGCTCAGTTTGTATCCATGCCGCTTTAGTTCCCTGATCAAACCAATACCAAACACCTCTTCTTGTGCAGCATGGTATAAGATGTGCATTTTTATGAACGCAAGGTGGATGTCGCGCAGCATTATTTTGTCAATATCCATAATAGTTATCTATAGACGATATCTTATTCAGATATAGATATCAAACAAAATATTCTAATATATAATTGACATTGAAATTATACAATGTTACCATTATTACACATGTTACATATATAACAATTTGGATTTACAAAGTATGAATAAATGGATACTGTTAATACACCAGATTGCACAGGATTCGCCTAACCTCAAGGTTAAAATCTGGCGAAATTTGAGAAAACAGGGGGCCGTACTTTTCAAAAACGCCGTCTACATGCTCCCCCTTACAAACGAGCACGAGGAAACTATGCAGTGGTTGTGTAATCAAATTAAAGAGGGCGGCAGTGATGCCTCTTTATTTATTACCGAGTCATTAGACAAAGAGCAGGACGAAGAAATTATTAAGACATTCCAGGAAACTTGTAATAAGGAGTATCTTGGTCTGATTGACTCATGTAATAATCTTTTAAAGAAAATAGAACAAACAGAAAATACAGAAGGTATAACTGACAAATCAAGTAATACGCTCAATAGAGAGCTTAAAGAAATAACCAAAAGTGTTGAGGACATAACCAGAATTGATTTTTTTCACGCTTCACAAAAAGAGAACGTCTTTAACAAAATACACCTGATGCAGCAGAGACTAAACGGGTGGTCTAAGACTACTGAAAAGGGAATAACCACTATCAACAAGGTTTATAAGGTGAAGGATTTTTCGAATAAGAAATGGGTGACGAGAAAAGACATCTTCATCGACCGCCTGGCCTCTGCCTGGCTTATAAAGAGATTTATAGACCCAAAGGCCAGGTTTGTTTTTTCTTCAAAGGACAAAAAACCCAGGGATGCAATTCCCTTTGATATGTACGCCTCAGAGTTTACCCACCACGGAGAGGATTGCACCTTCGAAACACTTATTAAGGCGTTTGACCTGAAGGATCAGGCTTTACAATCAATTGCTGAAATTGTCCATGATATTGATTTAAAGGATAACAAATACGGCAGGAAAGAGGCGGAAGGGATAACTCAAATAGTTACTGGATTGAGCCAGAAATTGAGCGACGATAATAAGCTACTGGAAAAGGGACTGGAAATATTTGATGCGCTTTATAAGTATTACTCTTCAAACACAGAAGGAGGTAACTAACATGCCACCACTTGATATTGGGCTCTTTAAATGACAAACAAACTACTTTCTCCTTTTATTGCCCTCTGTACAGTGGGATTTTTTGCCAGGATGAGTTATGCCATGGCAAGAACACCCATACTACCTTTATTTGCTTTGTCTTTAGGCGCTAAACCGGAGGCAATTGGATTTGTAGTCGGCGCCTCTACGATAACCGGCATCTTCTTTAAACTGCCAGCAGGCGCCCTTTCAGATATTTATGGCAGGTACAAAATGCTTCTCATAAGTATCCTGGTTTTTGCCTTGACCCCATTTGCCTATTACCTTGTTACGAATTATTGGCAATTGGTGGGTGTCAGGTTTTTCCATGGACTGGCAACCTCAATTTATGGCCCTGTGTCTATGGCAATAATCGCAGATACTGCCGGTGAACAAAAGGGCGAAAAACTTTCATGGTTTTCCTCTATTACCATTATCGGAAACCTTGTTGGGGCTCCTTTGGGGGGATATATCCTCCAGTACCTAAGTAAAAATGGCAGTCACACGTTAGCCCATTTTCATATAGCCTATGGTATCTGTGGGATTTTTGGCCTAATCTCTTTGGCCTTCACCTCGAAGCTATTCTATTCAAGAACTATGGAATCAAGAAAAAACAAAATCTCCCTGACAGACATCTGGCGGAAGTTTTCTAAAGGCATAAAAGAAGTAATGAGCGATTATCGGGTAATCATCCCCAGCAATATGGAAGGAATACAGAACCTATCGGTAGGCGCCTTAGAGGCGTTCTTACCTGTTTATGCGGTTACCGTTGCAGGGTTGACTGCATTTCAGGCCGGAATTCTCTGGGGGGCACAGATTGTCACTACTATTCTGTCAAAACCGATCATGGGAAAAATCTCCGACCGATATGGGAGAAAGCCGATTATCTTCTCTGGAATGTGGATCTGTGCAGTTCCATTCGCCTGCATTCCATTAACACATGATTTTTACCTTTTGCTCTTTTTCTCCGCCGTTTTTGGCGTTGGCGAGGCATTCGTAACCTCGTCTTCTGCGGCTATGGTAGCCGAATTCTGCAAGGAACAACATTACGGAGCAGCGATGGGAACCTTTGGGAGTATCTTTGATATTGGCCATGCATCAGGCCCGATTTTGGCAGGATTCCTGCTGGCACATATGACTTATCTGAGTTCTTTTTCCATTATTGCGATACTATTAATCCTGGCCTCGTTTATTTTTATGCTTACAGTATCTGGAAAAAAAGCAACCGTTTTAAAATCCGGAGGCATAACATGAAAAATTTGTTTGTAATTATAGGTGGTTTTATTTTATGCTTTTAACACAGGTCACAACGATGATGCCGTAATTGACCCATCTAAGGATAATACCTGCGCTATCGCAGTCCTTGATGATGAGCTTTACGGGGAACATTCTGTTTCATCTGTAATCACATTAAGATTTACCAGCAATGTTAAATAATTGAGAGGAAGGAGGATTTTAGGTATTCAAACAAAGAGGCATACAAGTATCAATTTCATTCATTATTAAAATTGATGCAGAAAATTCAAATGGGGATTCTTCTGTCGCTTCTCTCCTTTCGGCGTTGCTCAGGATATGTCTTCTGAATGACGGGAAAATAACACTAAATGTCATCTTTTAGCCTTGTGTCTTTCCGGGCGAAGCGAAGAATCGAATTTAATTGCATAGGAATTTTTCATTTTAATTAAGCAGTTTTTCAGACGGCAGCATGTATAAAATCCCCCATAGAAAAGGGGGTAAAGGGGGTTGTAAAGAATTCCAAGAAAACACAACCCCCAGAATCCCCCTTTATTAAGGGGGACTTAGCAGGATTAACTTGATATCTTAAAAAGTGAGGTTAAATATATGAAAAAATTATTTCTTACAGGTATAGTTTGTCTAATAAGTGCATCAATTTACAGTTATGCCTATGCACAGCAGGGGCAAAAGCTTTCTGTTTCCGAAATTATCGGCGAAAGAAAGGAATTTTATTTTGATGATAACAAAGTCGGCGAACTACCCATGGGATTTCAAAGCGCCTTTACCGGAAAGGGAGAACAGGGACGCTGGGTAGTTAAGAAGATTGAACATGCACCTTCAGCCGACAATGTGGTTGTGCAGACAAAATTAGATGAAACCGACTATCGTTTTCCGCTATTGGTACTAGACGGCGTATCGTATAAAGATTTTTCGGCATGGATACGATTCAGGGCGGAAGGTGGGAAGATAGACCAGGCCGGTGGACTTGTCTTCAGGTACAAAGATAACAATAACTACTATGTGCTCAGGGCAAATGCCTTAGAGAACAACGTTCGGCTCTATGCAGTCGTTAATGGAAATCGAAGACAGATTGGCGGAAAAAATACGAAGGTAACGCCAAAGGAGTGGCATTTACTCAAGGTCATTTGCAAGGCGGACAAGATTCAGTGCTTTTTTGAGAACACAAAGGTGATTGAAATATCAGATGACACCTTCGACAGCGGAAGCGTGGGACTCTGGACAAAGTCTGACTCTTACACATTATTTGATGACCTGGTAATTCAGGAATCAAAATAATGTAGCAGAGAGTGTGCGAAACGAAGTTCTCAACAAGTAATTGCATAATTGTAGTGGCAATTCATGAATTGCCACTACTTTTTAGACAACCCGCATGCCGCCATTATCGGGTTTTGAGAATTTAATAACGGCAAAAATTCATTGTGGTCTGCTGAGCCATGTCATATGTGGAAATGTTCACTGCTCATAGCACTATGTACCCTTACAAGATTTGTTGTGCCTGAAGAGGTCTTGGCGCTGAGACCTTTTGTCACTACGGATGCCGATGTGGTTGAAACCAATTTAATCGAAGTTGAATACGGCATTTTTGGTTTGCATGTGCAGAACATCCAGGCCATGATGAATTTACATTGGAACCGTCGAGTATTCGTTTCAATTATGGGTTACTATGGGATAGCGAGATTGTATTGGAAACCGTGGGTGAGTTAATTGACAACGAATACAAAGGTGAGTTGGGAATAAAGGAGAAGCAATTTGCCAATACCGCAGGGTTTTACAAGAAGGTTTGGTGGCGCGGAAGTAACTTGATTCCCAACTTTGCCACAGAAACGGGTATCGTGCTTCCCACAGAAAAAGACATATCCGGGCTAAACTTTGAGGGCACTGGTATCTTCTCGTGGTATCTCAACAATCTTACATGCCATCTGACACTTGGCGGAGGCACTGAGAAAGAGAATTTTGAGCACAACAGACGAGGTCTCTTTATCTACGGCGTCATATTGGACGTGCCAGTCCCGCGATATAAAAAACTTCATATTGTCACAGAATACAGCGGTGAAAAGGTTGAACATTCTATCCTGGATCACCAATTATTAGGAGGAATGATGTGGGAAGGGCCAAAGAATATAGAATACGACATCGCCGGATTCACCGGTTTGAATAACGAAAGCGTTGACTGGGGCATGACGATGGGTATAACATTTGTTATCGGTAAAACAAAAAAGTGAGGTGTAACTATGAAGTTCATATCTATTACATTCATAGCCTTAGTACTTCTAGTAAGAGTGTGTTCAGCCGGAAATGAAGTGGTCGTTTATACCTCCGAGGATAAGATTTTTTCAGAACCCATTCTCCAGGAATTCGGGAAAAAGACGGGTATTAAAGTTAGGGTTATTTATGATACCGAAGAAACCAAGAGCACGGGTCTGGTCAATCGCCTGATTGCCGAGAAAGACAATCCGCAGGCAGACATATTCTGGAGCGGTGACCCGGTGCGCCCTGTCATGCTTCAGATTAAAGGCTTGACGACACCGTATGTTTCGAATACTGCATCAGATATTCCAAAGATGTACAAGGATATGGACGGTCATTGGACTGGATTTTCTGCACGGGCACGTATCATCCTCTATAATACAAACCTGGTTAATATGGACGAAAGACCGCTGTCACTATTAGACCTTGCGAAACCCGTGTGGAGGGGTCAGGTTGCTCTGGCAAACCCATTGTTTGGCACCACCTCAATCCACATGTCTGCCTTATTTATAATCCTGGGCGATGAAAAAGCCATGAAATTTCTGAATGATCTGAAGGCCAAAGGTGTGAAGCTTGTTTCTTCAAATAGTGAGGTAAGGCGGCTCGTTGCAAGGGGAGAGGTCAAAGTGGGTATTACGGATACGGACGATGCCAATGTAGCCATTAAGGAGGGTAGTCCTGTAAAAGTGGTATTTCCCGACCAATCCGGTATGGGAACGCTTATCATGCCTAACATGGTCTGTCTCATTAAAAACAGTCCTAATCAGGAAAATGGGAAAAAACTGATTGATTATCTCCTCAGCGCCGAGGTTGAAAAGAGCCTTGCGTGGGCGGCATGCGCTCAAATGCCGTTACGATACGATGTGCGAACCCCCGCAGACGTTTTAACCATCGATGCCGTGAAAGGTATGAATGTTAACTACCACGACATTGCGGTGAAACTGGACAAAATCGGAGAATTTCTCAAACAATGGGCGGGATACTAAATGCAAAAGAAACTGACGTTGGGATTTTTCTTCGCACTCTTTCTCTTTACCACCTTTCTCCCGATTGCGTGGATGTTTGGAAATTCTGTTTACAGTGACGGCGGCTTTTCACTCGTTTATTACAGGGATATTTTTTTAACCCAAAAATATATAAAGGTAATCTCCAACAGCCTTGTCCTTGCCTCTGTTACAACCATCATAGCCTCGTTCATTGGCGTCCCTGCTGGATTTTTCCTGGCAAAAACAAACCTTCCCCTTAAAAATTTCTTTAAAATATGCTTTTTTATACCCCTGATTATCCCCTCTTACATCACCGGTATTGCATGGGTAAATCTGCTGGGGAAAACAGGATTTCTGAACACGTTCCTCTCACAGTATACGTTTCTCTCACCTGGATCTGTTTCAGACTTTATTTACAGCATCTACGGCGCCTCGTTCATCCTCTCAATAAACCTCTTCCCAGTTATGATGCTGGTAACTGAATACGCCTTAAAAAACATAAACCCGCGATTGGAAGAAAGCGGCCTGGTTGTGGGCAGTGTATTTCAGGTATTCCGACAAATTACATTGCCTTTAATCGCCCCTGCAATTCTTTCCGGCATGATGATTGTCTTTGTGCTGTCTCTCTCCGAGTTTGGCGTGCCGTCATTGCTTCAGGTCAACGTGCTCACTACCCAGATATTTACCCAATTCAGCGCCTTCTATAATGAAAAGGCGGCAACTGCCATCGCCTTCCCTCTCATAGCAATCACCATTGTTGTGATAATGCTTGAGCGTGTCTATCTGCACGGGAAATCATACGATGTATTAGGCAGGACTTCTTCTATCAGCACATTACAATACAACATCACGTGGCTCAATGTGATTGGGATAATTTTCTGTATTTTTATCTTGCTGGTATCCATTGCTATTCCCCTGAGTACACTTGTTCTTAGCGCGAAGGCAATTTCGGCATATTACAGCGCCATCCTCTTTGCCAGGAATGGCATTGCTAACAGTATCGTCTTTGGGGCTATTGGGGCGACATTGCTCACCTTTACAGGTTTCTTTCTGGGCTACCTTTCTGAAAACATTCGTTTCGGATTGAAGAATAGTACGGCGGCATTTATCTGGATATTCTTTGCCGTGCCTGCCACAGTATCGGGTATCGGACTTATCAAATTATGGAATAGGCCAGAGGGAGCATGCCAATTCATCTATGGTTCTTTATGGATTGTGATCCTTGGATATGTAGTAAGATTTTTGCCGTTATCCAGCCGAATTATAGCGAATTACCTCAAACAAATCCCGCATGCTATGGAGGAAGCCGGCGTTGTTACCGGAGCATCCTGGTTTCGGGTTTTATATAAAATCCTGTTACCTTTGCAAGGTTATGGACTAATCGCTACCTGGTTGATTTCATTCATGTTTTGTATTGGAGAGTTAGGCACGACGATACTGGTTTATCCACCCGGGCACGAAACGCTTCCCATAGCCTTATTCACTGTTATGGCAAATAGTCCAACGGAAGTTGTTTCTGCGCTTTCTATAGTAATTGTCGTAATGACCCTGCTGCCTGTGGGAATTTTTCTTGCCGTCTCCAGATACCTTGTAAAACTTCCTCAACTGATTTTCTAACCATAGATTACATCGAGATCAAAGGCTATTGCGAGTATATGATTTCCAGAGTTCCCAGGGTTCTTTGAGTTTCTTGGGTTTATAGAGTAAACCCAAGAAACCCAAGAAACTCAATTAACTCAAGAAATTCATAGGACATAAAATTTAACATGAACACCCTTGAAGTAAAACAATTAAGCAAGCACTTCAACGAAAAGGAAATTATAAACAACATATCTTTCTGTGTCGAACAGGGACAACTCCTGTCCCTATTAGGTCCTTCCGGATGCGGCAAGACAACGACGCTAAGAATGATTGCCGGTCTCGAACTTCCAGACAAAGGGGAGATTTGGATAGAAGGGGTGATTGCAAATCGCGGCAACAAAACATTAATTCCTCAGAGGCAACGTCACATTGGAATGGTATTTCAAGACCTGGCGCTCTGGCCACACATGACGGTATACGAAAATATTGAATTTGGATTAAAGGCACATGGCCTTATACGGGCTGAAAGACGGAAAAAGATTGAGGCCGTTTTACATAAGGCCAACATGCAAAAATATGCCAGAGAGTATCCCGGAAACCTTTCAGGTGGACAGCAGCAGTTGATTGCTATAGTGCGGGCAATTGTTACAGAACCAAGGCTGTTGCTTATGGATGAGCCGTTGTCAGGGATAGACGTAAAACTGCGCGAGGATATTCGGCAAGAAATCAAACGCATCCAACAAGAAACTCAAATTACGACAGTTTACGTAACACATGATCAGGAAGATGCCTTTCTCCTGGCTAATAAGATAGCCGTTATGAATGCAGGGATGATCGAGCAGACAAGCAGTCCTGAAGAAATTTACTCATCTCCGGCATCGCTTTTTGTAGCCGGCTTCATTGGTGAATCCAATATTATACAGGTAAAAATAACCGGTAAAGACAGGGTATTGTCACCATGGGGAGAATTGGTATGCAACACAAAAGGCCGGGAGGGAAAAAATGCATATCTCTTTTTTAGGCCTCATCACGCAATCATTGGTGATAGCGGCCATTGTTACGGTACTATAATCCATCGTGACTTCATCGCTGGAATGTACAAGTATCGCGTCTCGACTTCAGGCATTGAATTCAAATTACAAGATCAAACGAAGCGTGATACAGGTGAACCCGTAAAGTTCTCTATCAGAAAAATGAAGATACTATTTTTTTAATCAAAAAACGGGTTGTGTTGTTTTTCCTCACCGATAGTGGTGAACGTACCGTGTCCTGGATAGACAATTACATGGTCTTCCAAGGCAAACAGCCGTGTTTTTATCGAGTCAATTATTTTGGTGTAAGAACCGCCGTAGAGGTCTGTCCTTCCAATTGAGCCTGCAAAAAGCGTGTCCCCCACAAATACTGCATCATTTATGCGGAAACATATACTGCCTGGAGAATGTCCTGGTGTATGTATGATGCGAATCGCCTCGTCCCCGATAAAAATTTCCTCGTCATCTGCAAGTGTCTTATCGACCCTGGGTACGGGAATGGCGGGTAGTCCAAAGGCATCTGTTTGATCGTTCAAGTAATTAAGAAGCGGAATGTCTTCCTGATGAAGCAGGAACTTTGCGCCTGTCAAATCCTGCAGAGGCTTCACTCCCCCTACATGATCGAAATGGGCGTGGGTATTTATAATGAATTGCAAGGCAAGGTTGTGTTTCTTTATGAGATTCAGGATTTCTTCCGGGTTGCCGCCGGCGTCGATAACGATTGCAGTGTTATCTTTTTTGGAACCAATAATATAGCAATTTACTGCTAAAGGGCCAACAGTTAGCGTTTCGAAAATTATGTCGGGCAATATCATTAGCTGGCAAAATTAACCCTGCAGTAATATGGAAGGGCTCTTTTATTAAAAGTCTCATTTTCCGTTGTCTTCTTTGCTTCTATGGTCTCTCTTGCAAAGGTACTATGGCAATGCTTACAGCTCCATAGTTCATGATCTTTGAATAATCCATTTTGCCTTTGAAGACCGATAAGCACAAAGCTCTTCCCTGTGCAATGAGGGCACACAAATTCACCTTGTTTAATGTCTTCTTTAACTACCATAACTACCTCCCCACCTCTGAATAATTTTGTTGTCGGAATTTTCAGACGAACTGTATCTGCATTTTTACGCAAAAATTAATGTCCTTCAATATAAAGAGGAGAGTTGCACACCGTATCCTAACTGAGAACGTTAGAGGGGCTTTGTGCGCCTGGGAACACCCCTGTAATACTACCGTTAATTGTTATTTATTACATATCTGCCCTTATAGGACTCTTTTTTCCCATGATGACGAGTCTTCTGGTTTATCGTTGCCTTTACTTCGCTGCAACAGTCGTCACATTCAAAAGGGTATTCATGACAACCTGAGCAATCATTTTTAAAGTGTTTTTTCATGATGGCCTTTCTCCTTTTTGTTATTATCTAAAGATATAATTGGTTTCGTTTGTAATATTCATTCGAGTGAGTATGCTCCAGAAGCAGCCTGTAATTCATGGTTTTTATCCATGCCTCGAACTCCTGAAGTTTTTTATTCAGCACATGGGTACAAGTATATGCCTGTGAATTCGTAGTATTTTCGCTTTTCATAACAATAAATAGTAAAAATATGTTTCCATGATTAAGATTTTACTATAAAATTGACATAGTTTACGATTTTTACCACTACTTTTTTGTCTTTTTTATAACTACTATTATTATCGGCTTTTTATTTAGAAAATTTAGGGTTTATTTCTGAATGCAAATCCGTAAATTCTATGAACTTCACTCCGCGACAACACTTAGAAATTGATAATTATATAAAATTTGTAGATGAAATCCTTCATAAGTGCGACAAGGGGATCGAGTACTGCAAGATTTGTCCGAATGAATTTGTATGTACAGAATTGGAAAAAGAGGACTTTGGCTTAAATAATTCAACCATATCGGAGGTATTAACTGCCATCCAATATGCCCTTAGCAAGGTACCAGGCTTTTTAAACCTCGATAAAAGAAACGAACTCAGAGAACATATCAAGAGCTACATTAATGAATCGCCTGTCCATGAAAGAAAGATTTGGGAAGACAGCATTCTGGACTTATTGCTCGACGATAAGCTCGCCAACCCTTTGTATAAACCTACAGCCAAAATAGGCGAGGCCAGAACACTCCTCACCTATAGCTCCAGGATTAGCTTCTCCACCTATTTGAAATGTTTATGCCCTGAAGGTAAAGACATCCTGCCGGGTTTTACAAGGAATTTACATCCGGAGACTACTTCAACCTGCATAAAGATCGTAAACCAATATATCCAGACCAAACACACTGATATCGCAGTCCCTCAGGCAATGGATCGTATAATATTTTATCTTGAAAAAAACGTGCCTGAAATAATCCATGGGTGCAACTTAAACGATGCCGGGCTTACGGCTGCATTATGTTATTACTCAATGCTTACGAAGTCGCCGATGCCAGAAGACATAGCAATAGCAGGTGGACTGGACGGACAGGGGAATGTGATTCATGTAAAATTTCTGGATGGCAAGGTTGAAACGGTTTTGAGGGAATTGCATTTCATCGATAAGATCATCATTCCACAAGATTCTTTGTATAACATCCCAGTACCTGAAAATCTTAGAATAATAAAGGTTGATAGTTTTGAACAAGCAGTAGATGTTGTATTCAAAAATACTATAGCAATTTGACTGGAAATCCCTTATTATGTCAATTCATTATGCTGAAAGCATATTTAAAAGGATTACATAATATCGCCAGCCGCGGTGACGCCAGGGAAGAAAGCTATTATTCAACCTTAGAAGGACTTTTACAAAACTACGCATTGTCAACCGGCAAGAAAGGTATACAAGTAATTACCCTGCCCAAAAAGACCGATGCAGGTAATCCCGATTTCAGGATATGGGACGGCAATCAACATATCGTTGGTTATATAGAAGCAAAAGCGCCAACAACCGAATATTTGGATCAAATAGAAACCACAGATCAGCTAAAACGTTATCTAAAGACATTTCCCAATCTGATACTCACCAACTTCTTTGAATTCCGGCTCTATCGCAACGGCGAACTCATTGACAAAGCTCGAATCGGCAGACCGATTGTCATACAAATGCTTAAAACAGTCCCTCCGGTTGAAAACGAACCAGATTTCTTTAAACTGCTTGAAAAATTCTTTTCTTTCTCACTGCCTAAATTCTATGATGCTGAATCCCTTGCTGTGGTGTTGGCAGACAAGACCCGCTTTCTCAGAGATGAAGTAATTACCCAGGAATTACGAGAAGAAGAGGAAGGAAAAAGAAAAAGCATCACAGGGTTTTACGAGGCATTCAAACAATATCTCATAAGCGACCAGTCAAAAGAAGATTTTGCAGACTTATATTCACAAACCATCACCTACGGACTCTTTGCCTCAAGGGTTCGGGCAAATGGCGAATTTAACAGAGCGCTTGCACATAAAAACATCCCGCACACGATCGGAATTTTAAGGGACATCTTCAAGTTTATTTCCCTGGAAGAACTTCCACAACAGATGGAATGGATCATTGACGACATCGCAGAGGTGCTGGCAGTTACCGATGTAAAAAATATCCTTCATCAATACTTCCACAGAGGCAAGGGAGAAGACCCTGTTGTTCATTTTTACGAAACGTTTCTGGCTGAATATGACCCGAAGACGAGGGAACGCAGGGGAGTTTATTACACCCCTGAGCCTGTTGTCTCTTATATCGTACGTTCTCTGCATGCAATTCTGAAAGAACGATTTGACAGAAAAGACGGTTTTGCAAATGAAGCGGTTACGGTGCTTGACCCGGCAGCAGGCACATTGACCTTTTTGGCAGAAGCTTCAAAAATCGCAGTGGAAGAGTTTACGGGAAAATATGGCGAAGGCGGCAAAGAGCGTTTAATCAAGGAACACGTCCTCAAGAACTTTTACGCCTTTGAACTCATGATGGCGCCGTATGCTATAGGCCATCTGAAGATGTCTTTCCTTTTAGAAGAACTTGGCTACAGGCTAAAAGATGACGACAGGTTCAAACTCTACCTCACAAATACCCTGGAAATGAGAGAACCTGACGAAAGTAAATATCTTGGACCCGGGTGGCTCTCCATCTCCGAGGAATCCCATTTGGCTGGCAAAGTAAAAAGGGAACAACCAATTTTAGTCATCCTTGGCAATCCCCCGTATTCAGGGCATTCTGCTAATATCGGCGATTGGATTTCCAGAGAAATTAAGGCTTACTATCAGGTGGATGGAAAACCCCTGGGAGAAAAAAATCCAAAGTGGTTGCAGGATGACTATGTAAAATTTATTCGTTTTGCTCAATGGAAGATCGACCAGGCAGGAGAGGGAGTTTTGGGATTTATTACAAACCACAGCTATCTTGATAATCCAACCTTCAGAGGCATGAGGCAATCCTTGATGAATAGTTTTGATGAAATTTATCTCCTCGACCTGCACGGCAACAGCCTCAAAAAGGAAAAATGTCCCGATGGCTCAAAAGACGAAAATGTCTTTGATATACAGCAAGGAGTTGCTATTGCCCTTTTTATTAAAAGGAAGGATAAAAAGGACGGTTGTAAAGTTTTTCATTCAGAAACCTGGGGATTAAGAGAGCAGAAATATAATTGGCTTTTAAAGAATGATATAAAAACAATCAAATTGAAAATATTATCTCCTAAATCAGAATTCTATCTCTTTATTCCCAGAGAAGAAAAGTTTTTGAAGGAGTACGAAAGTTATCCGAAGATAACGGACATATTTATTCAAAATAGTGTGGGAATTGTTACTGCAAGGGATAGTTTAACTATAAAGTGGACAAAGGATGAGGTCTGGACTACTGTACTAAATTTCTCAAAACTCGATCCAGAAAATGCGCGTACTGTTTATAAGTTGGGAAAGGATGCCAGAGACTGGAAGGTTGAATTTGCACAAAAGGATTTAAAAGACAGTGGATTAGATCGGGGAAGGATAGTGCCTATTCTATACAGACCTTTCGATATAAGATACACTTATTATACTGGCAAATCTCGTGGTTTTCACTGTATGCCACGTCCAGAAATTATGCATCATATGTTAAAAGAAAATTTAGCTTTAATTACATCTAGACTTACAAAAGGAGAGACTTTTAAACATGTCCAAGTGAGTAGCAATATTGTTGAAGTCATTTGTATGTCTCCAAAGACTTCAAATAATGGATTTGTTTTTCCACTTTACTTTTATCCGGAAAAAAACATTCCGGGAAAACGGTCTTCAATTCGTAATTTAATGCTCTTTGAGCCGCAGGCGGATTATGGAGCAAAGAAGCCGAACCTGTCTTCCGCAATAATCGAACAATTGACAAGGAATTATAAGAAAACACCTTCTCCTGAACAAATCTTCTTTTACATTTACGCTGTCCTTTACTCAAACACCTATCGTTCAAAGTATGCAGAATTCCTGAAGATTGACTTTCCCAGAATACCCTTTACGAAAGACTTCAAGTTGTTCATCAAGATGGCTGAATATGGGAAAAGGCTCGTTGATTTACACCTGCTGAAATCACCGGAACTTGATTCACCCATAGCCAAATTTCAGGGCAAAGGCGACAACAAGGTAGAAAAATTGAGATATGAAGGCACAAGCTTATTTGTAAACGAAAGCCAATATTTCGAAGGCATAGAACCAGAAATTTTTGAGAGCCAAATCGGCGGTTATCAGGTATGCGAAAAATGGCTAAAAGACAGAAAAAACAGGAAGCTATCGCTCGATGAAATAAAACACTACTGCACCATCGTCACTGCCCTTGCAAAAACTATCGAAATTCAAAAAGCAATTGATGCCTTCTATCCAAAAGTAGAAAATGAAACCATATCATCATAATTACGCAATGGGAAATGATACTGAACCAGAGATACACTTATCTTCTCACTTCTCTGTGTCTCCATGTGCTCTGCGGTTTAAAACGTTTTTTATCATTATAAACCACTTTCTTTTGATGTTGTGGTTTCAATCCATTGAAAGAGCTTTTTCTTTAACTCCTTTACTATGTCTGGATGGTTATCATAAACATTTCTCTCTTCCTTAGTATCGTCACTCATATCATATAGTTCATATTTGCCATCGTTTGTCCCTTTGTTATTCAAATCGCTCCCCATCGTATTGGTATAAATTAGCTTCCACTCCTTCGTCCTGACACATCGGAGCCTGACTTCCTCCATCTCTTGTGTACTCTGGAACCCGCCCAGTATCGTTTCACAGAAAACAGGCCGTGAATCGTTCGTAAGTTTGCCCTGTATCGTTTTCAGCAAGGAACGTCCATGCAATCCTTCTGGAATGGGCAAATCAAGCATATCCAGGATGGTTGGCATGATATCGATTTGCTGCACCAGTTCGTATGCTATCCTGTGTTTAACCTTTTCAGGCCACCGGATAATCAGCGGTATATGAATAATCTCATCATATAATTTCGCATTCAATGATGTGGATGCATGCCCGATAAAACCGTGATCGAACAATTCTTCTCCATGATCGGAGGTTATAACGAGTACGGTATCATCCAGTATGCCCCACTGCCGCATCTTTTCAGTAAGTTGCCCCACGTAATCGTCCAATTGCCTTATTTGCCCGTCATAAAGCGCAATCACCGCTTTTTTTTCTGCGCCGTTAAAACTAACGGAGCCATTCTTTATAACACTCTTAGTTTTTACCAGTCCAATGGACTCGGTTTCGGCGGGTATGCTGCCGGAAATATCCTCCTGAAAGATTTTGTCGTAAGGTTTCTGGGGATTATACGGCAAATGCAGCCCATGATAGTGATACCATATAAAAAATCTCCGGTCTTTGTAAGCCTCCAGCAATTTCAGCAAATCTTCTCCTTCTTCACCAGAAAACCGCTCTTTATCAACCGCATCGAACCCCAAATGCCAGTAGTTTTGAATATCGACAAATCTCGGCAACACCGGTACTGTATACCCATTTGCCTTCAAAACCTCGGGCAAGGTCAAGACATCATCTTTTAAAGTTCTATCCTTTGCATCCACACCATGGACTGGCGGATACAAAGAGGTAAATATGGAAATCATCCCTGGGGTAGTCCACGCCGACTGAGAGAAGGCATTGGTAAATAGCGCCCCTTCTCCGGCGAGTTTGTTAATATTTGGAGTTGTGTTACGGCCGTAGCCGTAACAGCCAAAATGGTCTGTACGGCAGGCATCGACGGTAAAAAGCAGTATATTTGGCAAGCCTTCCTTCGCTTCTGTTCTACTTTCCAAAATAAAGAGAAACGCCAGGAAATATATTACAACAAACAGTTGTTTCAGTACGCTCATTTAATTATTGGAGTATGAATTGTAATATTTGGTCTTAACACAAAAATAATAAAAAGTTCACCCATTCCGCTGGAAAGCCAATTCATAAAGATATCTCTTGTATCGAAGACCCGCATCGGCAAAACACCCTGGATAAATTCATCAATAGCGCCTAACAGAAATACTAATATGATTGTATACAGATATATTCTATTCCCTTTTGCGTGCAGCTTCAAAGCCCAGAACACAATAACACTTAATATTCCATATAATAACAGGTGGAATCTTTCCGCGCCGGCAACACACATATATTTCAGCAGGGCGAGACAGGCGCAGGATATTGCGAAAAAGGCCAAATACACTGAAAGTTTCTTAACTTGTTTTTGAAATATCAGGTAGATTAAAAAATAAGTCCCCAGTACACAAGTTATAACCAATCCCAGATAGTTAATACTATTACCCCATTGTCTCAATACATACACCCAGAATGCCGTTCCAAAGGGTAAAAAGGCATATATCGCCCCCGTATAGATAGCAACGATCCCCCATCGCCATTCCAGGGACACCTTCTTTATAAAACCGTAATTAATGGATAAGGCCATTTTTAATTCACCACACTGCCGCGGATATTTGGTTTTAATACAAAGGCAATAAAGAGTTCCGCCATCCCGGCGGAAAGCCAGTTCATAAGGATATCCTTTACATCAAAAACCCGCATCGGCAGCATACCCTGAATAGACTCATCAATTACACCAAGTAAAAATACCAGCACGGTCGTATATAAGTACACCCTCGTTTTCTTTACGTCATTTTTAAAGGCCCAAAAGATTATACAACCCAAAATGCCGTACATCAGGGGATGAAACCTTTCCGGTCCAGTAGAACACATATATTTCAATATGAGAATACATACAAAGGATATCAAAAAAAAGGCGATGTACACTGCGAGCTCTCTCACCTCTTTCTGAAAGATTAAATATATGAGAAAATACACTCCCAGGACGCATATAAGAAACCAACCCAGATAATTAATACTATCACCCCATTGTCTTAATACAAATTTCCAAAACCTTGGCCCAAACGGTAAAAATGCATAGATTGCCAAAGTGTAAATAGCAACGATCCCCCAGCGCCATCCCTGTGATACATTTTTTATAAAACCGTGGTTGATATGTAGAGCCATGATACAATTGCTGTAAGATTTTGAATAATTCTTGATTTTATGTAACAGTATTTAAAGTATTTCTTTGCGTCCTTTGCGTCTTTGCGGTGAACTATTACAATTTTAGATGTACTACAACTTCACCGTCAATCCCTGCGCCATCTTGATTTCCATGGCATGATTGACTGTCCACGCCGTACGGTGCGTTACCACGTCAATCAGGGTACTGGCCGATGGCAATCCTGTCCCGCTCTTTTTAACGCCGCCAAATGGCAGATGCACCTCAGCCCCAATCGTGGGCAGGTTCACATAACCCAGACCATAATCACAATCATCCCGTATCATCCTCGCCTTCCTAAAATCCTCAGTTATCACTGCACATGTAAGACCGTAGTCAGTATCATTATGCACTTCTATAACCTCGTCAATATCTTTTACGGGGATGATTGCTACATGCGGACCAAACACCTCCTCATGGAGGACACGGCTTTTTGGGTTGTTTTGCATACGATACACAAAGGGAGACATGAAATAACCTTTTTTATATGGCTCGGCGGTAAGCCTCCCGCCATCCAGCAACACCTTAGCACCTTCTTTTTTGGCAAGGTCATTGTATCTGGTGATCTTTTCTGTTGCTGACTGATTTATTACGGGGCCTATAAATACGTCTTCGTCCAATGGATTACCAATTCTTAATCTTTTGGTGGTCTCTACAAATCTCTTTTCAAATTCCCCCAAAATCTTTTCATGCACAATCAAACGGCTTGCAGAAGTACACCGCTGTCCTGACGTCTTAAAGGCGCTGATAATGGCTGCATTCACGGCAATACTCAAATTTGCATCATCTAGAACAATCAGGGCATTTTTCCCACCCATCTCGCATGCACACATCTTGTTATGAAACCCGGCAACAATCTTCTTTATTTCAGAGCCCACGTCGTTAGAGCCGACAAACAACACCACGTGTGTATCCGGATGTTTCACCAGTAAATCTCCACAGCCTCCGTGTACAACGTTGATAACTCCTGGCGGAAAACCCGCTTTATGCGCATACTCGGCAATCTTATGTGCGGTACACGCCGTTTCACGGGAAGGTTTAAGAACAATGGTATTTCCCTCCACTACGGAAGGGCATATCAGCCACAGGGGAATGGCAAACGGAAAGTTCCACGGTGTAATCGCCGCCACAACACCTTTCGGTTTTCGCCGCATGAATGCGTCTTTCTCAGGAATCTCAGAATCTATTACATCGCCGTGAGGCATCCGTACAGTGCCAAATACGTACTGCACCATGTGGATACCTTCCGTCACATCGGCACGACCCTCAACAATTCCCTTTCCACATTCCCTTGTCACCAACCGGGATATTTCTTCCCGGTCTTTCTTCAATAGCTGAACAAATTCATCAAAATACTCACCCCGCTTGATACGAGACAATCTTCTCCAGCCATCATAGGCATCTTTTGCGGCACTTACGGCATTATTTACGTCGGTTTCAGAAGACAGTGGAAATGTCCCCAGCACCTCATCAATACTGGCTGGATTCCTGCTCTCAAATTTTTCACCAGAAACGCCATTTACAAATGCCCCATTGATATAATTTTTTCCTTCCATACTTCTTTGCCCTCCCTTTAAAATGTTTGCAGAGGTTAAGACTTCACATTAGGGATTTATTTAAAACTTTGATTTTTCTTTGCTTTAGCTTGCCCACGAACATTACAGATTATTCTATGTACGAACGCATTTTCAATATATCAAATAAACAAAGGTGAGTCAATTTTACTTTATTTTCCAATTATTTTTGGTATTCTTGTAAAAGATTATGAAAGTACTTGGAATAGAAACGTCAGGGAATATCGGCGGTGTCGCCGTTTGCGAGAACAAGCACGTTATCGTTGCAAAGGGCTTTGGGGCAGGCATGCAGCATGGGAAGGAATTGATCCCAGCCATCAGAACAACACTTCATGAAATCGGCTGGAAACCCCGGGATATTGACCTGATTGCAGTCGATGTGGGGCCAGGCTCATATACAGGCTTACGCGTGGGAGTGGCCTGTGCAAAGACGCTTGCCTATGCATTAAACAAACCCGTTGTTGACGTTCCCATATTTGACATTATAGCTGAAAGTTACACAATAGGTTCCATCCCCATATGTCCCATCATCGATGCCAGGAGAAACCATGTATATGCCTGCATTTATACAATGGAGGGCGCTCAGAGGAAAAGGCTAACTGAGTTTCTGGTGATTCAGCCTGAAAAACTGTTATCCATCCTTCCACGACCTGTAATTATTTTCGGGGACGGCGTTGCACCTTACAAAGACATATTTCAGCAAAAGGACATCATCATCGACGAGGAAGCGCACGCAATACCGAACTCAAGGTGTGTAGCTCTATTAGGTGGGAAGATGTATGATGCGGGGCATCGGTGCGAGATTGACAAATTACTACCTCTGTATTTACGGCGGGCAGAGGCCGTTGAAAAGCGTGAAGGCAAGAAATAATCTATTTTATTTTTACCTCAACCTTTCCCTCTATACTTGTAGAACCGGATTCTGTGGAAAAGGTAATGACGTCCTTCCCCTTCTTATTTCCTGCCTTAACCGTAAAAATGGCGTTGCCGCTGGCATCCGTACTTACGCTACTTTCTAACTGAACCCTGTTTTTTTTAGTAGATGCGGTTACGGTAATGCCGCCACAGGCGTCTCCATTCTCCTCCGTAACGGTGACGGTTATTGCAGCGCCCTTGTTACGTTTGACAGATATTTTTAAGGGATTTGCTTCTAACGTCGCGGGAACACATTGGAGATACGCCGTCGCAGTTGCCGTATAAATAAAATCTCCCAGCGAAGTCCCGTCACCATTGGCTTCATTACCGGCGGCGTAAAAAGTAACGGGGTCTGATAGTTTCTCTGCCGGGGCTGTCCATTGGATAGTCCAGCCATTTTCGGCTGTTCCAATGACGGTGTGAGCGGCATACTGGCTTTTGTACGGTTCTGTCTGCGTGGTTTCGCTCGTGCTGGTAAACGTACCTACTTTAGTATTGGCTGCATCCATAGCCGTTATCTCAAAGCCATGAAGACCGGTATTAGAATTATCAAATGTTATAAGAATATCGGTCGTCTTGCCTTTTTCGTAAGTGGAAGGAATTATTATCGAAAACACAGCCCTACCTGTATTCAACCCATAACTGGTATGACAAGCATCTGAATTACAGGTCAAACTGTCACATATATCGTTAGGAGCGCCTGTACGGCCTGCAATAGGACCTGAAAGAAAACCATATGCGGTATTGCCGGACAGAATTAATAAGAACGCAAATATGCTGTATACGCTTTTATCCATCATTCCTCTGTAATCGTTAGTATTTGGTCAACCGTAACATTTAAAAGTGTCTGTACCTTTCCGCCAGGCCATTGTATTTCGAGTGTATCAATTGTTTCATTATTACCCAATCCAAAATGAACCCATAAACTATCCTGCGAGCAAAAACCAGAGCCGCCATCCACTTCTCTGGTTTGCGTAACTGTACCCGTAACTGCCTTTATTCTCGCACCAATCCCCGCACTATTGCTCGTTGTACCTACTGGTTTAATAATAATCCAATGATTACTGTTACCATTGTTCCTATACAATTTATTCGATTGCCTATAATTAACGACATAGAGGTCCATATCCCCGTCATTATCATAGTCACCCCAGGTTGCGCCCTCTCCCTGCCCTGTATTCTGAATGCCTGCAGTACCGGCAACATCACTAAAAGTACCATTATTGTTTTCGTAAAGGATGCTGCTTTGATTGCCCTGAATCCCCCCATTTACAACGTACAAATCAAGGTCTCCGTCGTTATCATAATCCACCCAGGAAACTTCGGTACTTGTCAATGTGCTGCCAACTCCAGCATCATCAGTAACGTCGTTAAATGTACCGTTGCCATTATTACGATAGAGAACATTCTTCCCCGAAGAAAATATCTGAGGAGATTGCGAGAGCAAAGCGCTGTTATTAGCGATGTAAAAATCCATGTCCCCATCATTATCGTAATCACCCCATGCCACCCCATGACCTCCGTCGATATGTTCTATACCAGCCAAAGAAGAAACGTTCGTAAAGGTACCGTCATTATTATTTTGATATAACACACTGGGATTACCTTCGGGAGGCTCCAGAAATGGGCTGGCAAAATTTATTACGCAAAGGTCTTGGTCCCCATCGTCATCAAAATCACCCCAAGCAACCCCTGTACTGTTCCCATTTTCTCCCACCCCGACTGTGTCTGTAACATCCTCAAAGGTATCACCGCCTTTGTTTTTATACAATTTATTCGACTGGCCGTTGCAAAAAATCGAATGGGCGTTATTGGTCACATAAAGGTCCAAAAGTCCATCATTGTTATAATCTGCCCATGCAGCGCAAAGACCATACCCGCGACTGCTCACCCCTGCGGCATCGGCAACATTGGCAAAAGTACCGTCACCATTGTTTTTATAAAGGATATTTTTTGCACCGTAACCAGCACCCACGTCATTGACCAGATAAAGGTCTAAAAATCCATCGTTATTGTAATCGCCCCAGGCTATATCAGTGCCGGTACTATCGTCACCTACACCTGCACTGCTTGCAACATTAGAAAAAGTCCCATCTCCATTATTTTTATAGAGGATATTTACATCGTTATAATTAGAAACATATATATCTAAAAACCCGTCGTTATTATAATCACCCCATGCAGCGCCGAGGCCGGGAGAATTATTGTCAACGTTGGCGGATTTAGTAACATCAGTAAACGTGACTTGCGAAAACACTACACCTGGATAAATACAACCCATAACTAATATAAACGAAAATACAATTCCTGCGGAATGAAAGATGTTTGATTTGTTTTTTATTTTATCCATAGACTTTTCACAACTATAATTTTGAGTTGTTATAAAATTTCTGGTTTAAGTTAGTCCCCATTACAAAAGGGGAATTTAGGGGAGTTGTGTTTTTTCCTGAGTTATTTTACAACCCCCTTACCCCCCTTTTTTAAGGGGGATTTTACGTTTCACACCACCCTAAAAACTGCGTGAATAAAATGAAAATTCCTATATTATTTAACTATCACATTAATATCTTTTTTAATCTCAGCATTATCATCTCGCGCACTAAAGGTAACGACGTCTTTACCCTTATCGTTCCCTGCAGTTACCGTAAATTTCGCCTTCCCATTATCATTTGTTTCTGTGCTTTCATCAATGGATACTTTTTTATTCGCAGCAGATGCATACACCACATGGTTAGTACACGGCTCTTTATTTTCACCCTTCACCGTTACAGTAACAACAGCGCTTTTCCCGCGTTTGATTACCAATTTTTTTGACTTGACCTTTAAAGTAGAAGGCACGCATTCCTCAGCCAGTGAAATAGTGGCTGTATCAGTATAAATATAATCGCCACTGATTGTACTGTTCCCATTTGCCTCATTTCCCGCCGCATAAAAGGTAATTGGGCTTGAAACACTTGCAGTTGGAGCTGTCCACTGGACTGTCCACTGGCTTTCTGCAGTACCAATCCTGGTATGGGCTGCGTACAGATTATCATAACTTTCCGTTTGGGTCTTATCATCTTTAGCCGCAAACGTACCTACCTTATTATTCGCGGCATCAACAGCGGTAATTTCGAAACCATGTATCGAAGTAGAGGTATTCTCAAACGTAACCGTAATGTCCAATATCTGGCCTGGTTTGTAAGGAGAAGAAGGCAAACTAATTGAAAACTTAGCGGATCCGGAATTCACGGAAAAACTGGTATGACAGGTTGAAGCACACGTATCATCGCCGCAGATTTCACCCGGATTTCCCGTCCGTTCAGCAGGCGGTCCGACAGAAAAACCAAATGCAATTTTACTCCATAGAACAACAATGAGAATCAGGATAAAATATTTTCCCATATCTTATTCCTCTTTAATCTCCAGTATTTTATTTGTTGACTCATTAAGCAGCGTTTGTACCTTTCCGCCAGGCCACTTTATCTCCAGCGTATCAATTATTTCAGCACTCCCTAGGCCAAAGTGTACCCATAAGCTGTCCTGCGAACAAAAACCCGATCCGCCGTCAACTTCCCTGATTTGAGTGCCAGTGCCTGTTATAACCTTAATTCTAGCGCCAATCCCTGCTTTATTGCTTGTAGCGCCAACCAGCTTGATAATAATCCAGTGATTGTTGTTTCCATTATTTTGATAAAGGACATTTGGCTCACCGTAGTTCACCAAATAGAGGTCCATATCCCCATCGTTATCATAATCTCCCCATGACGCCCCTTCTGCATGACCAACGTACCGAATGGATGCCTCACCCGCAACGTCAGTAAACGTCTCGTCACCATCATTTCGATAGAGTACACACGCCTGTGATGCGCCTATTCCCCCATTTACAACATGCAAATCCAGATCACCATCATTATCGTAGTCCACCCAAGTGACTTCTGTACTTTCTTCTTCATCCCCAACACCGGCAGTATCCGTCACGTCACTGAAGGTACCATCGCCATTATTTTTGAACAAGACATTTTTAGCGCTGGGAAGAATGTCTTTAAGATTTGCAATAAAAACATCCATATATCCATCGTTATTATAATCACCCCAGGCCACGCCGAATCCTCCCAGTGAATTTTCAATCCCGGCGGAATCAGTCACCCTGGTAAACGTTCCGTCACCGTTGTTTTTATATAAGATACTTGGTGTATTTTCAGGCGGGGAAAAATTGGAATTGTCAAAATTTAATACATAAAGATCCTGATAGCCGTCGTTATCATAATCGCACCAGGCCACACCCATACCGTTCCCCAAATCACCAACTCCTGCCGCATCTGTAATATCCTCAAATGTACCATCTTTTTTATTTCTAAACAGCTTATTTGGTTGCCCGTCACATATCATGGCATGGGCATTATTCGTAACATAAACGTCCAGATAGCCATCGTTATCATAATCTGCCCAGGCAACACCCATCCCGAATGCGATATTTTCTATCCCGGCAGTCTTCGCCACATTGGTAAACGTGCCGTCACCATTATTTTTATACAAAACCTTTTTTGCTCCATAACCAGGAGCTACGTCGTTTACCAGAAACAAATCCAGGAACCCGTCGTTATTATAATCTCCCCAGGCTATATCCGTGCCCGCATCTGTATTTCCTACGTTTGCAGTATCTGTAACGTCGTGAAAGGTGCCATCTCCATTATTTTCGTAGAGGATGTTTTTATCTTTGTAATTTGACACATAGACGTCAAGCAGTCCGTCGTTATTATAATCCCCCCAGGCTGAGCCCATACCCCGCGCCGTGTTACCTACCGAGGCCGTCCCGGTAACATCGGTAAAAGTCGTTACTGTCTGTGCAAACGCCATTGTAAAGGTAAAAAAATTTGCTAAAAACAAAAATAAAAAAAGGGAGCACTTTTTAAGGCGCTCCCTTTTATTAAATTTATTAATTGGCTTTTCCGTTTTAATCATAAAGCCCTATAACGTGTTTACCGCTCTTACCACATCCTGACTCAACAATTCTTAACCTTTTCAAGAGACAGTGGCGGCGCTCCGACAGGAAACGTTTCCTCTATCCGCTGCATGCCTTTTTTGCCTTTCAACGATACTACACGGATAATTGACTTAATAATCATCCTTGATCTGTCGTAAGTCATCAACATCTTAAATATAAAATACAACTTTAGCATAACTATAAGCGTTAAAGGGGATGCAAAGAGTAGCGACTTGGTCTTTGTCATCTCCATGGCAAGATGTTGGCTTACATAGCTTATCAATAATACCATTGTCGCAAAAGTGGCAAGGAGAATAAGCCCTATCTTTACCGACATGTAGATAACGGCACAATTCATTATATGGGCTTTGTGTTTTTCTTTAAAATCACAAAAAGCCTTCAATAGAATTCCTGTCTTTTCCTGCAAGTATGTCGCCCATCTTGTATTTTTTAATGTCATTGAATTCAACATAGCGCACATCCCCTCTTAAACAACCGTATCATCTATTAACCCCAGCCTTAAGGCTGGGGTTAATAGCATCTGCAAAACGGTGACTGTATTGCCTATTGTAATATTCCAGAAATTCACCGTTCTTTATTCGTTTCCACCATGATTGATTATTTTGATACCATTCTATCGTATTTTTTAGGCCATTTTCAAACCTTATTTTTGGTTTCCAGCCCAAGGACATTAATTTGGTGCAATCCAGGGCATACCGCCTGTCGTGACCCTCCCTGTCTTTCACATGTTCTATCAATGATTTAGGTTTTCTGAGTTCATCCAGGATAAAGTCCGCCGTATCGATATTATACCGTTCATTTCCTCCTCCGATGTTATACACCTCGCCGTCCTTCCCATGAATCATGAGAAAATCAATCGCCTCACAGTGGTCGTCCACGTGTATCCAGTCCCGCACCTGTTTACCATCGCCATACAGCGGCAGCTTTTTGTCTTCCAATGCATTTGTAATAAATAGGGGAATGAATTTCTCCGGATATTGATGTGAACCGTAGTTGTTGGATGCCCGCGTAATAATAACCGGCAATTTATATGTTACCCAGTACGCATAAGCCAGTCTGTCTCCGCCGGCTTTACTGGCAGAATATGGATTACTTGGGTTTAAGGCATCCGTTTCCTTGAAAGCGCCATGATGGGCAGTGCCGTAAACCTCATCCGTAGATATCTGAATAAATTTCTTTATCGTGAATTTTTTTGACGCCTCCAGCAAAACAAAGACGCCTTTCATATCGGTATCAATAAAGGTGCTCGCACTGGAAATGCTCCGGTCAACGTGTGATTCTGCGGCAAAGTTGACGATTGTATCAATACCTTCATCCGACAGAATGTGTTCCACTAATTCCTGATCGCAGATGTCGCCCTTGTAAAACTTGAACAGTGTAGACTTTTTTGGGTCTTCTGTAACGTCTTTCAGGTTTTCGAGATTTCCTGCATACGTTAGCTTATCAAGCACAACAACCCGCCAGCCCTTATTAACCATACGGCGGGTAAAGTGGCTACCGATAAATCCTGCACCACCAGTTATAAGAATTGTCATAATACCCTAACTCTTCTGCCACAAAGACACAAAAATACAAAGAAAAAATAAATTTACTGATTCTTTTGTGCCTTAGTGTCTTCGCGGCTGAATAATCATATAAAAATTTCTTTTACTTCGATAGCCAAATCCTTAATTACATCCGAACTCAGAGAGTCTTGTATACCATACCGTTTACCTTCAAATTCCGGGCCTTTCAGCCTAAACACCTCAACCGTTTCACGTTCAGGATCGACAATCCAGTATTCCCGCACACCATGTCCTGCATACAATTTCTTCTTAATCCCTATATCCCGCCTGGATGTGGAAGGCGACAGTATTTCCACAAGCAAGTCGGGTGACCCTTTAATATTATCCTTTGTAATAACTTTTTTGTTTTCATTGGAGACAAAAATGACATCGGGCTGAACAATATCCTCCTCTGAAAAGAGGATATCAAATGGCGCACAATAAATAGCGCCCAGTTTATTTTTTCTCACATAATCAAATAGAACATAGAAAACATTAGACAGGATGTACTGATGTCGTTCATTAGGTGAAGGTACCATAAACAGGTCTCCATCGATAATTTCGTATCTCTTATCTTCAGATAGTTGTAAATAGTCCTGATAATTATATTTGATCTTTGTTTCCATATGGAATCCGATGTTTCTTTTGAGGTATCAAATAAAATCTTGTTTAATGGTTGTTTAATTAAGATACGAAATTACTGAGGTGCTTTGCTCGTAATGTCTAAATAGTAAATTGATGAGTAATAATTGGCAAGCAAAAAATCACAAATCAAAATATTCATGAGAGAATGGTTCTTTGATACCATTCTCTCATTTTCATTTTTGTGTTTTAAAATTGGATGGGGTTTTATTTATTTGCCAGCTTTAACCACGTGTTGGCACGTTTAAGGGCAGCCTGTATCTTTTCTTTTTCACCGGCACTTCCTACCTTAAGCATGGCCTTTTCTGCAGAATCCTTTTCAGACCGGGCCTTCTCGATATCTACTTCGCCTTCCTTCAGACATGTATCGGTCAGCACAATAACATTGTTGGCCATGACCTCCAGAAAACCCCCGTCAATAGCAAACCGTACTGTCTTGTTATTTGCATCTGTAACCGTCAGGATGCCCGTCTGCACTGCCGTGATAAGCGGAGCGTGGCCTGCAAGCACGCCGAATGAACCTTCTGTGCCATCGGCAACAACACTTTGTACGGAATCACTATAAACGACTTTTTCAGGTGTAATAATCTCGAATGTAAATGTTTTAGCCATGGTTAGCCGCCCATCTGCTTTGCCTTCTCTACGACCTCATCAATGCTACCCACCATGTAGAAGGCTTGTTCTGGCAGATTGTCATGTTTACCTTCGACCACCTCTTTAAACGCCCTGATGGTCTCCTTTAAAGGCACATACTTCCCTTTGGTTCCCGTAAACTGTTCGGCAACAAAAAATGGCTGTGACAAGAACCTCTGTAACCTTCTTGCCCTGGCAACTAATAGCTTGTCATCTTCTGAGAGTTCTTCCATACCAAGAATAGCAATAAAGTCTTGGAGTTCCTTGTAACGCTGCAATATCCTCTGTACCTCTCTTGCTACTTCATAATGTTCCTGTCCGACAATCCTTGGGTCAAGTATCCTGGATGTAGACCGCAATGGATCAACTGCGGGATAGATACCCAACTCGGCAATTTGACGGGACAGCGCTATAGTCGCATCCAGGTGAGGAAATGTGGTTACCGGCGCCGGATCGGTAAAGTCATCGGCAGGCACATAGACAGCCTGCAAGGAAGTAATTGAACCCTTCTTGGTCGTCGTAATCCGTTCCTGTAAATCTCCCATCTCTGTTGCCAGCGTTGGCTGATAACCTACGGCAGAAGGCATACGGCCTAAAAGCGCCGACACCTCAGAACCAGCCTGCACAAACCTGAAGATGTTATCAATGAACAGGAGCACGTCCTGTCCTTCCGTATCCCTGAAATATTCCGCCATGGTCAAACCAGCCAAAGCCACACGAAGTCTTGCACCTGGCGGCTCATTCATCTGACCAAAGACCAGCACGGTCTTGTCAATAACGCCCGATTCCTTCATTTCAAGCCACAGGTCATTTCCTTCACGGGTTCTTTCACCCACACCGGCAAACGCAGAATAACCACCGTGTTCGGTTGCAATACTCCGGATGAGTTCCATGATCAACACAGTTTTCCCTACTCCTGCACCTCCAAACAATCCAATCTTTCCACCACGTGCAAAAGGCGCAAGCAAGTCAATTACTTTAAGACCAGTTTCTAATACCGTGGTAGTTGTCTCCCTTTCTTCAAAGGAAGGCGGCGCGCGGTGAATTGAAAGACGATTCGTGGTCTTTACATCTCCCAGTTTATCGATAGGGTCGCCTAGCAGATTAAACACCCTTCCCAATACCTCTTTGCCTACCGGTACGGTTATGGGAGATCCTGTGTTTATAGCCTCAATACCTCTGAGAAGTCCGTCTGTTGATGCCATTGAAATGCAACGGGCGGTATCGTTTCCTAAGTGGTGTGCGACTTCAACAATTAATTCAGTCTTTTTTTGCGGATCTTTTATACTAATTGCGTTTTTAATTGGCGGCAGATTCCCCGTAGTAAACCGAATATCTACTACAGGTCCTATTACCTGCACAATTGTTCCTTTATTATTGCCTTTATCTTTTTTAGCCAAAGGTCATACTCCTTCTTTTATAATAATCACAATTTAACAGAATTTCAATGTTGTACTAATGCCTCAGCGCCAGAAACAACTTCCAGCAATTCTTTGGTAATCGACTCTTGTCTCGCCTTGTTGTAAGAACGGGTCAGTTCATCAATCATTTCCCCGGCATTCTCCGTTGCTGCAATCATGGCAACACGTCTGGCGGCATATTCAGATGTCAATGACTCCAGAATACACTGATAGAGCTGGGTTTCTATATATTTAGGAAAAAGGGCCTCAATTATCTTGTCTGCCGAAGGTTCGAAGATATACTCACGTTGGAGTTTCTCTTTTGTCTCAAAAGCGCCCTTTTCTACCGGCAGCAATTGGATTTGCGATGGAAAGGATTGCATCACCGTATGGAATTTAGTGAAGAATACATATAATTGTCCAAACTCTCCGGCCTCATATCCATCAATTAACTGAGAAGCTAATGCCTTCACCTGAGAGTATCCAAACTTTTCCACGTTTTCGGGAAAGTACTTTTCTATCGAGTAACCTCCTTTAGAAAAATACAGGTTTCCCTTTTTACCTATATGGACTAACCTGATCGTTTTGTCGGCATGTTCCTTAGCAAATTTTACCACCTTCTGAATTATATTGTTATTATAAGCGCCGCAGAGTCCTTTATCCGCTGTAATCAGAATAATCTTTATCACCGGAACCTCATGCGCTTTTTCCACAAAGCACGGATGCGCCGTTTCCAATGATGACGAAGAGACCAGGTGACTTAAAATCTGCTGCATCCTGTCAGTATACGCCCGGGAAGCCAGAACCCTGGACTCTACCCTTTTCAATCGACTCGCCGCCACCATTTCCATGGCACGGGTAATTTGCTTGATACTGGTAATGCTTCGTAAGCGCTGTTTAATTTCTCGAGTACTAAGCATCCTTAACCCTTCTTTGAAAAGATTTGTTTGAATTCTTTGATAGCGTTTTCTAACTTATGAGTCAATTCCTGATCAATCTTTTTCTTCTCTTTAATCTCGATACCGATGGAGGCATACTTTTCTTTCATAAACTTCTGGAATTCTTTATCAAAAGTTTTAATCTTGTCAACAGCGATGTCATCCAAAAACCCATTAATCCCCGCAAAGATAGACATAATCTGATCTTCTACGGGAACAGGGGCATATTGAGGTTGCTTTAGAAGCTCCACAAGCCGTTCACCCTTCGCCAACTGTGCCTGTGTATACTTGTCTAATTCCGAGCCAAATTGTGCAAAGGAAGCAAGTTCCCTATACTGGGCCAGAGTTAAACGCAACATACCGGCAACTTTCTTCATTGCAGGTATCTGGGCATTTCCACCCACCCTGGACACCGACAGACCCACGGAAATTGCGGGACGCACACCCGCATTAAACAAGTCACCTTCCAGGTATATCTGACCATCGGTAATGGAAATTACGTTGGTAGGAATGTATGCCGAATAATCGCCACCTTGTGTTTCTACCACAGGAAGCGCCGTTAACGAACCGCCGCCTAGTTCATTACTAAGCTTGGCCGCTCTTTCCAACAGACGGGAATGCAGATTGAAAATATCTCCGGGGAAAGCCTCGCGACCCGGTGGACGTCTAAGCAATAGCGAAATCTGCCGGTAGGCAATAGCATGTTTGTACAGGTCGTCATACATAATCACCGCATGCATGCCGTTATCCCTGAAATATTCACCCATAGCACACCCGGCGTAAGGCGCAATATATTGAAGCGGGGCGGGATCTCCTGCCGAAGCTACCACTACAATACTTATATCCATCACCTTGTGGTCTTCCAGCGTCTTAACAACATCGGCAACAGTGGACATTTTTTGGCCAATTGCCACGTAAATACAATACACCCCAGACTCACGCTGGTTAATTATTGTGTCCACAAGAATGGCAGTTTTACCTGTCTGTCTATCACCAATGATAAGTTCACGCTGTCCCCTGCCAATCGGTATCATGGCGTCTATGGCCTTAATACCCGTTTGTAAAGGCTCCTTTACGGGTTGTCTCTCAACCACGTTAGGAGTCGTACCTTCAATGGGTTTGAACTGTTCCGCTGCAATGGGTCCTTTCCCATCAATAGGCTGACCCAATGCATTCACTACACGGCCTAACAAGGCCTTACCCACAGGAACTTGCACAATCTTACCTGTGGTTTTTACTATGTCGCCTTCCTTAATCTTCTCGTCCGAGCCAAGCAGGATGGCGCCGACGTTGTCTTCTTCCAGGTTCATGGCTATACCATAAACATTTTCAGGAAATTCCAACAGTTCGCTGGACATGCAATTATCCAGCCCATAAATACGCGCGACTCCGTCACCGACCTGCATGACGTGTCCCACGTTTTCCACCTTTAATTTTTCTTCGTAACCTTCGATTTCTTTCTTAATAATCGAAGTGATTTCACTAAATCCTGATGCCATATTGCCTTACTCCTGTCATTAAAAATCTTTATCTGTGGTTTATCTTTACAAATAAGTTAAATTTTAAATGTAATTACTGAAACCACAGATTTCGCAGATTGCACAGATTTTGTAACACATGATTCCACTGATTATTCGTAGCTTTCATCTGTGTAATCCGTAAAATCTGTGGTTCCAAAATCTTTTATCAGTAGAAACTCTGCCTCGCTAGATTATGCCATTCTCAATTCCAACAGCCTGGTCTTGAGATTTTTTAACTGGCTTGCAACACTTCCATCTATCATCTTGTTGCCGATTCGTATTACCATGCCGCCTAATATTTGAGGGTCTTTAACAACTTCAACCTCCACTGTTTTACCGGTAATCTTATCTAACCGTCTCTTGAGATTATTCAATCGGTCTCCCGTTATCGGAATCACCGTTTGTACTCTAGCTCTGAGTACCCCCTTCTTTTCATCGATGGTTTTTTTGTACACATCAGGAATGGATTCCAAAACCCATTCTTTTCTTCGGTCCACCAGCAAATTCAAAAAGTTTCTCATGAGACCGGAAACCGGCTCACCGAATACCTTTTTGATTATATTCTTTTTGTCGTTTTGCGTAACGGATGGATGCAATAGAATCTTTTTTAAGTCTTCATGCCGTGTAATTACGTCACAGACCATATCCAAATCTTTTTCAATCTGTTCAAACTGCCCTTTTTTTGCAGCCACTTCCAACAGGGCGCTGACAAATGTAACTGCAACACTTTTATCTAACACTCATTTCCCCTATTTCTTCAATAAAGTCATCGACGAGCTTTTCAGCCGTCTGAGAACTGATAGATTGTTGAATGATCCTTGAGGAGGTCAAAATGGAGAGCGTTACAACCTGATTCCTTATATCGGCCAGTGCCTTTTTCCGTTCCTGATCGATCCCCTCCTGCGCCTTTATCCTCATCAATTCCACCTCTTCCTTGGCGCGTTTAATAATCCCTTCACAAACACGATTACCTTCATTGATGGCTTCCTGGATTCTCTTTGCAGCCTCGGTTTCAGCCTCAGAGAGTTTTCTCTGATATTCCAATTTGAGCCGGTCTGCCTCCGCCCTGTCGTTTTCAATCTTTGTATACACATTTTTTACCCCTTCAGCACGATCCTTTATCATGGCGGATATTTTGCCAAAGAGGAATTTCTTGAGGACAAAGAGCAATATAAGGAAACCAACTCCCTGGATAATGACAGCCTTAAGATTAACTCCCAGGGTATTTAAAATATCCAATCCAATCCCCTCCTACGCCTATTTAACAGCGTGCTGAATTAACTCAAGAACTGCTTCTGTCTTCGGCAGTTTACCAAGCAAAATAAAGGACATCATCAAGGAATAAATCGTCAAGGATTCGATGAATGCAAGACCAACAAACATGACAAGCTGTATTTTCCCAGCCATTTCAGGCTGTCTTGCCATACCATTCGCAGCGCCAAAAACTGCTATTCCCTGTCCAATACCACAACCAAACGCCGCAAAAGCCAATAAAGCTACAGCAATTGACAATAATGCAAAATAAATCACGCTAACCTCCTCCTTTCAAAAAAATTAATGATACTTTTCTTTACCGGATGCCAATCACACCCTCTCTTTACAAAAACCTTTTAGCGACTAATCATTCGTGTAAAACCACAAGCGTATACTATAAAATGGTGTAAATAACAATTTTAATAATATTAAACTTTAAATCCCCATGTTGCTTTTAATGTATATATACAAAACTAACTGGCACAATTATTATTTATTAATATTCGATGTTCGATATACAGTCTTATTCCTAAATTGTATTATGAAAGAACAAAACATTCAACGCTTCCGTTGCATAGCCACAGACGGCTGATAACTATTTGAAATCAGACTAAAAACGATTAACGATACTATTACTTAATTCTTAACAAAATAAGGCAAATAGTTGCCTATTGAAGAGAGAATTTCCTGCTTGGGTGCATTCTTAAACAACTCAAGAACTGCATCCGTAGACGGAAGCTTACCGAGCAAGATGAAAGACAACATTAGAGAATAAATCGTCAGCGACTCGATAAACGCCAGACCAATAATCATTGCAAGCTGGATTTTCGGGGCCACCGCAGGTTGTCTGGCCATACCTTCAACCGCACTGCTGACCACCCTACCCTGACCTAGGGCACAACCAAATATTGCAACCACTATCAAAGCCACGGCTATTGCTATTGCTGCAAAATAAGTCATTTTTCCCCCCTTTCAAAAAAACAAAAAAATAAATTAACTAATTATGTCATGCCTGCCTCCTTACAAATCAAAAAGATGTTTAGTTATAGTTATAACAAATGTCTAAGTTTAATGATGTTCGTGTTCTTCTTCATCATGTATACCCATCGCGCCCGCTATATAAAAACTTGCCAACAGAGAAAAGATCATGGCCTGTATGGTACTTCCCAGCAAGGCAAGAAAGACCATAGGCAGATGTATCGGCACGGGTATGAAACCCAATAAAAATGGAGAAAACCCTATAAATATTGCAATAACCGTATCCTCACCCATGATATTCCCAAAGAGACGCATAGATAACGATAACGGACGCGAAAGGACTTCCTGCATTATATGCAAAGGAAAGGTTAACGGAGCAAGCCAAACTGGTTTTCCAACCATGTGCTTGAGATACCCAAAAACACCATTACTCTTTACGCCTTGATACTGAGTAACGAAGAAAACGATGAGCGCCAGGGCAATTGTCGTATTTAAATTACTCGTGGGTGAATGGAAGAGGGGTATCTGCCCCAGCATATTCATAATAAAAATATATATAAAGAACGTCCCGATAAATGGAACAAATCGTTCTGCAACGCGCCCCATCTGTGATTTGGTAAAATTTCCAAGCCCTTCTACAATAATCTCCAGCAATGACTGAAGCCTGCCGGGCACCTTTTGTAACCTTCTTGTGGCAAGCACAGAAAACAAGCCCAGGAATATAATTACCAGCGCAGACATGATAATGGGTACTAACTCGTGCTTGGTTAGTCCCAAAAACTGACTATGCGGATCAATAGGTATTAAATCCAGAAACGATGGTAATTCCGTCGTACTTTCAGTTCCACCACTTGCTGACACAGAACCTACACCCCTTTCTTAATCAACCAAATTCGTAAATCGTAAATTTGCTATTGGAATTTATTTGTTATTTGGTGCTTGAAATTTGATACTTTAACCGCCCTGTTCATATAATTTACAAACAATCTACTTCCAACCTTCAGAACAATGACTGCCACTACGATGCCCAAACCAATAGCCAAAGCGGCAACGTTAATCTCTAATAACAAGCAGGCCGAAAGCAACATCGCCCCTACGACAAAATACTTCAAGAAGCTTACCTTCAGGAAAAAGCCTTTAATCTTCTCCCTCTTGTGCTTTGTCGAATACTCTATTGTCCACCATGTCGTCTTGTATAAGATAAGGCTGATGAAACAGCCTATAGCAATACTCGCCGTTAACATGAGAGACATATATGAGAGCGAACAGGCAATAACAATCAGAGATAACAGATAAGACGTCTTAAGCACCCTGGCAGGGAATCCCTCGTCAAAACATAAAAGAGATTTTTCTTTATCTTCTGTCATCATTGCCTATTTTTACTTTCACCCGACAACTTCTTTATCAGTTTAAAAAATTCTATAAAACTTCCAATGATCCCCAACATAATAAAGGATAACATCAACCATGGAGCAGTATTAAGTTTTCTATCTAAATAACTGCCTAAAAAATATCCTCCCGCTATGGCGCCCGCTGTCGTAAAACCAAAGCTCCCAACCATCCCAACAATACGATATACTTCATCTTTATTTTTGTTGAAAGGCAAAAGGTATTACCTAATTTAAAATATTTTTATATACACTCAACAGAACGTACGCAACTTTCATTCCCTTACAGCAAAGGCAACTTTCGCACGCGCAAAACCTGCTTAATCCGTTTATTTCTCTATATTAACCTAACACATAGACAACAAAAATTAATAGCTATACCTTTTACTTCCAATATTTCTTTTTTGAAACAGGTAATACAAATAGAAAAGATTAAAATTTAACAGACAGTCATCACTTGCATTCAAAAAGTTTGATTAATGCTTGCTTTACATGCCATACCACCGTCATGACAGAATCCATAATATTCAAATACACCGGAGAGTGCTTTGCCTCGCAGAGTCCCTGGATTAACCGCTCTTCATGCTCTTCTGCATAGACCTCGACGACTTCGTTGAGGTTTTTATATTTATCAACGACATGCTTCATAAGCACTTCGTTCCTGGTCACCAATGTATCACCTGCCGTTTTTACAATATCAAGCGTCTCTTTGAAAAGATGACGTACCTCACCCACCGCCTTATCGCTGAATAGTATCCCTTCAGTAATTTTAGCCCTTACATGCTGAAGGGTAGAATCTAACCCGGTAATCGCCATTTCAATACTGCTTACGATTGACAATAGGAATTTTATCAACTCCTTGTTAGCGTCCGGTTCTGCGGCCTTTTTGCTAAGCAATTTCCTTAATTCGTTTCCTTCGTCACGGAGGGCCGGACACAACTTCCCTGCCTCGTCGATCAAATTAACCTTGTGCTTCATAAACCCATCCATGCAAAGGCTCAAAACCGACTCCGCCTTGAAGCACATACCGCCGATACGCTCCAACACACTCTTTATATCACCGCTTACATTTGTAATCGCCATAATTATCTTTCAAAAACTTTTTATTACTTCTTTAAAGGCCTCAATGGTCGAGTCAATCTCCGTTTCACCATGAGCCGTTGATACAAAAACTGCCTCAAACTGAGACGGCGCAAAATAAAACCCTCTTTCAAGCATACCGTGAAAGAACTTTGCGTACCGCTTTGTATCGCATTTCTTGGCTGTGTCATAATCCGTAACCGGCTGATCGGTAAAAAACGTACACAACATTGAGCCTATACGGGTATGGTAGGCAGGTACCCCGGCGTCCTTGCATGCCTTTTCCATACCCACAGCCAACCTTTTTGATTTTTCTTCCAGAACTTTATAAACGTTATTATCTTTTAATATTTCTAACGTAGCGATACCCGCAGTCATCGCCACGGGATTTCCAGAAAGAGTACCGGCCTGATACACGGGTCCGACCGGCGATATACTATCCATAATCTCTTTCTTTCCGCCATACGCACCGACCGGAAGACCGCCTCCAATAATCTTTCCCAACGTGGTTAAATCGGGTTTGATATTGTAAAGCGACTGCACACCTCCGTGCGCAACCCGGAAACCGGTCATCACCTCGTCAAATATCAGCACAATACCGTGCTTCTTTGTAATCTCTCTCAATCCCTCCAGATAATTCTTTTTGGGAATCACAACACCCATATTGCCGGCAACCGATTCGACAATAATACAGGCAATGTCTTTCCCTCGCCTGGAACATACCTCATTTACGGCATCTATGTCGTTATATGGAAGGGATATGGTATGCTTTACAAAATCCTGAGGAATACCCGGACTGGTAGGCGTCCCTAACGTTGTAGCGCCAGAACCTGCCTGAATAAGCAGACTATCCACGTGCCCGTGGTAACAGCCCTCAAATTTAATTACCGCATCCCGCCTGGTAAATCCCCTTGCCACGCGGATGGCGCTCATCGTGGCTTCAGTGCCGGAGTTTACCATTCTTACCTTCTCAATCGAAGGTACAGCATCCTTGATAAGCTGCGCCAGTTTTACCTCTAATTCCGTCGGCGCGCCGTAACTCGTCCCATTGGCAACCGCCTCGTTAATCCTCTTCACAACCCTTGGTTCGGCATGCCCCAGGATAAGCGGCCCCCACGAACCTATATAATCCACATATCTATTGCCATCGACATCGGTAAGATAACATCCGGAGCCGGATTTTATAAAAATCGGAGTGCCGCCCACCGCGCCAAACGCCCTGACAGGGCTGTTAACTCCGCCCGGTATAAAATTCTGCGCCTCAGCGAACGCCTTTTGTGATTTTTCAGTAATTATCTTTGACATATAAAGTTGAATATTATATTTTAATGAGTAGTATTTATTGAAAACACTCTGGAACTATAAAGACAAACATAATAACAAACCTTATTTTTCTTGTCAATATTTTTCATACATTCTTATGATAAATTTAGGGGTGTTAATTTCCGGCAGTGGTAATACTTTGCAAAATTTTATTGACCAGATAGCCGCAGGGAAATTAAATGCCGCTATCCGGGTTGTAATAAGCAGCAAACCCAATGTTATCGGGCTAGACCGGGCAAGAAAACACAATATACCTACGGCGGTAGTTCCTCATACAAATTACAAAGATATCGAGACTTTCAGTCGTGCTGTTACAGCCGAACTGGATAAATACCCTATTGACCTGATTACCCTCGCCGGTTTTATTCACCTTTACAAAATTCCGGATAAATACAAAGGAAGGGTTATGAATATCCACCCCGGACTCATTCCCGCCTTTTGCGGTCACAATTATTATGGCAATAAGGTACACGAAGCCGTCGTCAATTACGGCGCAAAGGTCTCCGGGTGTACGGTACATTTTGCTGATAATGTTTATGATAACGGCCCCATCATCATACAAAGAACCGTCCCCGTCCTCGATGACGACACCCCCCAATCCCTCGCTTCACGGGTATTTCAGGAAGAATGCGAGGCGTATCCGGAGGCAATACGCCTCTTTGCCGCAGGCAGATTGAAGATAGAAGACAGAAAGGTAAGAATACTCAACCCAAAAGAAATTAAAGATGCGAAATAAGGCATTCCTCAATTTTGTTTTTTGATATTTGCATTTTGGACTTTAATCAAATGTATACCTACAGCAAAGAAGCATTACCCAATGGATTACGTATTATTTTCATACAGATGCCGCATATACACTCTGTGGTTATGGCCGCTTACATCGGGCTGGGATCACGATACGAAGACGAAAAAAAACTTGGCATTTCCCACTTCCTTGAGCACATGCTTTTTCGGGGGACAAAACGGTTTAATAATTCCTTCGAATTATTACAGGCCATAGACAATATCGGCGGCGACAGCGACGCCTACACCTCGCCGGAACATTCTGCCGTAATAATTCAGGCACACAACAAACATACCGAAAAAGGCCTGCATATCCTGAGCGACATCCTACTCGGCGGAAACTTTAAACCGGACGACATTGAGATAGAAAGGCGCATCATTCAGGAAGAGATGAAACAATTTGTGGACGTCAAAGGAGATTACGTAGGTATTGACGACATGTCTTATTCCCTGATGTGGAAAGATGGTTCAACTGAAACGCCTTTATTTGGAGACGAAAAAACTATCGCAGCCCTGACTGCCGAAGACCTTTACACACATTACAAGAAATTCTTTGTCCCGGAGAATATCGTCATCTGCGTCAGCGGGAACTTCGATAAAGAGTTGGTCTCTCGTCAAATAAAAGATTTATTCGGGAATTTACAGGGAAATTTTTCTGCCCGGAAACCGCCCTTAAAAACCACGCAAACCGGACCGAAATATTTGTTCAAAAAATCTCCCTCTCAAACTGCCAGTTTCAAGCTCTGCCACAAGGCGTATCCATACAAACACAAAAACGTCATCATTATGCTCCTGCTTGCAGATGTTTTAGGGGGAGGAATAAGTTCCAGGCTGTCGTTAAACGTGCGGGAGAAACTGGGGCTAGTCTATGAAATCGCCTGTTATCCCACCATGTTTTCTGACGTGGGTTCTATTGATATTTACACATCTACGAAAAAAGAAAATTTCGAAAAGACCGCTCAGGCAGTTATGGATGAGGTACATAAACTCTTTCGGGAAGGAATAACCGAACAGGAACTCAACAGGACGGAAGAGCGGGTATTCAGCCAGACGCAGCTTGTCATGGACAGCCCGCTCGCTATGGCCAATTGGTTTGGTATTGAGGAGCTTTTAATCACCCCCGAAACACCTGACACACCTGAAAAACAGGCGCAAAAAATTCACGATATTAAACTGGATGACGTGCATAAGGTCATTTCCGAAATTTTTGTGCCTGAAAAACGCAACTTTATCGTGGTTGGCGCCTTTAGCTGGCTTGGCAAAAAGCATACGATCACGCTTCTCAAATAGCGGATAGGGATAATAAAAAAGGCTGAACCTGACGTTAGCAACTGTAGCAATCAACGTATTCTTCTCAGCAGGATTCATTACAGCAGCAGCATACCTTTGACCAACAGGGACTATAATAGAACTGCAATAAAATTCTTTTTCTGTGAACAAATCAATATCAACTGACACCCTATGGTTTAAATATATGGCAACGGCTGTTCCACCTGCCATATAGGTACAGCAGGCAAAGGCCAGGTGTGAATGTCACTTAACAGGGTGGCCACAGATGCGGGTATTGCTTCCGGAAGCACCTTGTATCCTCTCTTTTCAGGTTAAGATAAAAGCACCAATAATTGACGGTCTTGGGACTCAGATAAGAGCTTTGCTGAACCACATGGATAATATCCTCCCTCTCGAAAGTCGCCAGGACAAACTCGATTTGTCTGTCACCTCCATGTTCCAGGGCTCGCTCAATAATAAGGAACTTATCAGCTTCAATATCGAGCGAATTGACAGCCGCCCCCCAGAGACAGGGAGAGATAATATCTTTTCCAGCGTCACTAATCATGCCAAAATTATACCATATTTCCCCGATTCTTTAAAAACAATAACTTCTTATTTTTCTTGCAAAATTCGGGTAATTCTTTTAACCTGATGATATAGAATTTATGGTAATAATTCACCGCAAAGGGCGCAGAGAACGCAGAGAAAACCCGCATATTTTCTTTGTCTATTCCTTAACAACCTCGTAACCTTTTCGGTGAATTAAATCATTATGATATTTTTTCCACTATAGAAAGGTATTTTTATTATGAAATATTTTGTTGCTATTATTCCAGGCCTTCTCCTTACCGCTTTCATGCTCGGTTGCAGTAAGGACGATACCGCATCCCCAAAAGCAGGGATTATTTATAATTCCGGCAGCATTGGCGGCGAAACCACTAGAGATTCTCAAAGTTCCCTGAAACACGACGCCAAACAGTTGAATGACAAACTAAGATCCATGAGCAATGACGACCTGTTCCAATTTGCCCTGGATTGCGGAAATCAGGGAAATTGCTCAGAGGCGCTCGCCGCCTATAATAAAATATTGGAAACGGACAAAAATTATCCTGATCTTTACTATTATCAGGGTTTGTTATACCGTGACATGGGCATGGTAGATGAGGCCATATGTGCCTTTCAAACGGCTATTACTCAGAACCCTGCGTCGGCAGAGGCTCACTACAACCTTGGCTATGCCTATCGCTGCAAGGGACTGCATAATGAAGCCGTTCACGAATACCAAAAGTCTTTGGAACTCATCCCTGAAAATAAGACAAAACAAAAGGCTTACATTCACTTCAATCTTGGATTTTCTTATTTTTCGAACGGGATGATTGATGATGCAATCGTCCAATTCAAAAAGGCCTTGGTCTATAAACCAAAAGACAAGGAAATACACCAGAAGCTCGGCATTGCTTATACGGCAAAAGGCTGGACGGAGAAGGCAAAGGACGAATTTTCACTTTATCACGAGCAAGATAAACCAATTAAAAAAATCCCGTAAAAAACATTTAATGGAGAAAAAATGAAAGACCTCAAAAACAGGCTCGATTTGTTAGAAATGGATTTAAAAAAACTGACGAAAAAGATCAAGGAAGAAGGCACTTGCGGTACTGAAGAGGACTGGCATCATGTATTACAAAGGGTAAGAAAGATAGAGGAGTTTGCCATTGCACAACTGACAATTAAGAAATACTTAGAAGGGCAAAAATAACAAATTCAAATATTCCAAACCCCGTTTCATATTTATGTTATTTGATATTAGAATTTGTTTCGGATTTCGATATTTGAATTTCGGATTTGTATGCACATGCATCTGAAAAATGGGGCAAAAATAGCCGTCATCGGCGGCGGTCCGGCTGGAAGCTTTTTTGCGCATTTCGCTTTGACATATGCAAAACAAACAGGCATTAAAGTATCAGTAACGATATTTGAGAAGAAACACTTCGACAAGAAAGGCGCCCCAGGTTGCAACATGAGCGCCGGTGTTCTTTCCGAGGCGCTCTTGGATAAACTTTCCGAACAGCTCATCCACCTGCCGCCTTCTTGTATACAGCAAGAGATAGAAGGTTATTTCCTCCAGGTTCCTGAGTATAGCATACCTTTACACTATCCATATCCACCACATAAAACAAAGATTGTTACCGTGTTTCGCGGAAGCGGACCCAGGTTTGCAAATTGCGATATTACCAGCAGCTTTGATCATTTTCTCTTAGAACATGCACGGAAAACGGGAGCCGATATTATTCTCCATCCGGTAACAAGTTTGGAAATACCAAGAAATCCAAACGACCTAATAAAACTTACTTACGGAGAGGGTGCATCGAAAGGTGAATATACGGCCGATCTCGTTGTAGGCGCTTGCGGGGTTAATTCAGATACCTTATCAGAATTGAACAAAATGGGTTTTGGCTATATCCCACCCAAAACTATTCGAACCTGCATCATGGATATTTGTCCAACAAGAACAATAAATGATACATTGTACGGCAATAATATCTACGTCTTCTCACTGGGCTTAAAATTTATAAGATTCGCTGCATTTATCCCGAAAGGAGCGTTCCTGACCATATGCCTTGTTGGCAAAAAGGACATGGATAAGGAGCAGTTAAATACGTTCTTGAATCAACCGGAAATACAAAAGATGCTTCCAGAAGGATGGGATGACTCAAAGAAACGGTGTATCTGTTTTCCCTCGATACCTGTTAACCACGCCACCCATCCATACACAAACCGGCTTGTCGTCATCGGTGATGCCGGTATTTCCCGCACATATAAAAATGGTATAGACTCTGCATTCACGACTGCACAACTAGCCGCAAAAACAGCATTTGAACGAGGCGTATCGGAAAAAGATTTTGAAGAAGGATATTTTAGACCTGCGGAAAGACTGCTGGGCCGCGACAACATCTATGGCGGTATAATCCTCATGGCAAATGACATTATATCAAGACAGAAGCATGTCGTGTCATCTCATATAAAATATATGTCCAAACATCCTGATACGTGGGAAACCCGGTGGATGAACGAGGTATTATGGAATACAGTAACGGGAAATGCCACGTATAAAGATATCTTTTTTAAGAGTATACACCCAAGACTCTTATTAAGCCTGTTTCCTGTTACCCTGTATTCATTTACAAAAAAGAGCAAGACTTGGTAGTATCTATGGCAACTCGGTCGTATAGGAATTATCATTTTATTTATGCGGCTTTGCGGGTGATAGCAGGCGTAAAATCCCCATTAGAAAAGAGGGCTGAGGGGGGTTGTAAAAACTCAGGAAAAACACAACCCCCTATGTCCCCCCTTTGTTAAGGGGGATTTGGGGGTTGTTCCATCTTTATTGATACAATAAATACGGTAAGTGCACAGAAATTATGAAAAAACAAATCCTGGGTGTTTTAGGCAAGAAACTACTTCTCTACTTTGTAACTCTCTCCCTCATTCCAGCGTTGATTCTGAGTTATATAAATTACGTGCATAGTAAGCGGCTATTAGAAACGGAACTCTTTAATGAGTTATCCCTCGTAGGCGAGGCGCTGATAGAGCATATCAATGAATTTTTACGACACGGTGAAAATTCCGCCAAACACTTTTCCTCCGATGGATTCATAAGAGACCATCTGGAGAAAATTGTTAATGTCACTGAAAGTAAGAATGTTTCGCAAGAACTGAGTAAATATCTGGAGTATAAAACCAAACTCGAACCACGATTCCGGGAGACATTTACTACAAATCCCAATGGAATCGTGGTGGCGTCCAGTAATGAGAAACGGGTAGGCATAGACATGTCGGAGGAAGTTCGTCCCCCGGAAACAAAAGGATTGGCGTTCGTTAAGGATGCTTACTTCTGTGATGTTACGGGAGAGTACAGTTTAATCTTTTATGCACCCGTAAATCATAAGGATACAGGCGCCTTTTTGGGTATGATCGGTATCCGGATACTTGCATCTGAACTGGACAGCATAACGGTGGGAAGGAAACAGGAGCAGTATGTCACATCAAGCACAACATCACCGCCTTTAGAACAAACAAAAAAGAAAGAATATATATTCTACAGTGGCCAAACTTATTTTAAACCCCAGACTGATGAAACGTCTCAACCTTATCATAATAAGACACAATATCCAACAGAACTTACTTCCCTGACACGTCGCGGTACTACAGGAGAGACGTATCTCGTCAATATACATAAGCTCATGATAACATCTTCCCGATTTATCAACAACGCTCAATTAAGACAGGAAGTCAATACCACACCCGTTAATAAATTACTGCAAGAAGGCAAGGAAATGGTGGGTATTTACAAAGATTACAGGGATGTACCTGTCATTGGAGTTTCAAAACACATAAAGGCCATGGGCTGGATATTGTTGGTTGAAACGGATGTTTTTGAGGCATTTAAACCTGTATACAGGGTAAGAAACTACTCCATAGCAATTCGCCTGTTCAGCATATTTATCATTTCGGTTACCGCCTTTATTGTTTCACACAGGATAATCAATCCTATTAAATCCTTAATCACAGCAACGCACAGGATATCGAAAGGAGATCTGGACTCTCATATACAGGTAACATCCAGGGACGAGATTGGCGAACTTACAGAGGCATTTAACCGAATGACCACTGATTTGGTAAATGCCGGCCTGGAATTACGGGGACTCTTTGACGCCGCCAATGACCCTATGGTTACGATGAAAGACAGTAACATAGTCAACAATATGAATGTAAGGGTCACAGAATTGTTTGGTTACACACCGGAAGATTTACTTAATAAAAAAATCACTGCTATTATCAGGAATGAAGAGGTTACCATGCTGGAAGATGCCATTAACAAGACATGGCAATTAAAGCAGGGGGAAAAACATCCCATGTTTGAGATAGGGATAATAACAAAGGATGGAAATATTCTTACTTGCGAGCTGGATTTAAACAGGACACGGTTCGGCATACAACCACATTTCAGGAATATTACCAAAAGGAAATTATTGGAACGAAAAATATACGAAGAAAACCAAAAACTGGAAAAGGCAAATACACAACTTATATCCCTTCTTGAAGAACTCAAAAAGACCCAACTGCAATTATTTCAATCTGAAAAAATGGCCTCTATCGGCCAGTTAGCCGCCGGTATTGCCCACGAGATAAACAATCCCGTAGGGTATATATCGTGCAATCTGGAGTTGATGCAGAATCATTTTGCTGCTATAAAGACACTACAAACCGAGATAGAGAGACTCAAAACAGACCCCTCCTTTGCGAAACTGCAGCAAACAGTTTCCAATGTCAAACTGGATAAAGTAGTCGAACATATGGGAAAAAGTATAAAAGAATCCTTAGAAGGAACGGAGAGGATTAAAAAGATTACCGATGCCCTTCGTACCTTTGCATACAAAGGAGACGATAAATTCGAATTAGCCAACATTAATACAGAGATCGAACATATCCTGAACATCATTCAGAATGAGATAAAATACAAATCCGAGTTGATAAAGGCTTACGGAGACGTCCCGCTGATAAGATGCAATCGATACCAATTAGGGCAGGTCTTTATGAATATTATCCTAAATGCCGTACAGGCGATAAAAGAAAAAGGCGTAATAAGGATTACCACATACCAAAAAGGAAATTATATCAACGTTGAGATCCACGATAATGGCATTGGGATACCAGAGCAAGACCTGCCTAAAATATTTGAACCTTTCTTTACTACCAAAGAAGTGGGGAAGGGGACGGGTCTGGGACTTTCTATTGCATATAACATAATAAAAAATCATAATGGCACGATAGAGGTACGCAGCAAAGTAAGTGAAGGAACGACTTTCACCGTCAAACTGCCTGTTTCAACAGCATGAATTCGAAATTATGGAGATATAAAGTGAAGCCAAATAACATACTCATCGTAGATGACGAAGAAAACATACTTAATACTTTAGAAAGACTCCTTGAAGACGAGGGCTATAAGTTGTTTTTTGCAAATAGCGGCAACAAGGGGTTGGAAATTATCAGGCGAGAAGATATCCAACTGATAATCTCTGACCACAGAATGCCCGGTATGGACGGCTTAAAATTTCTCAATGAAACAAAAAAAATATCACCCGATACAATCAGGGTTATGTTAACGGGATACGCAGATGTCGAGACGGCCATAAAGGCAATAAACGAAGGCGAAGTTTACCGGTTCATCACAAAACCATGGAACAATATCGAACTCCTGAATATCATAAAACAGGGCGTCGAATATTACAATTTACAAAAGGAATTAGAGCGATTAAACAAGTTAATACAGTCGCAAAATACACAACTTAAGGAATGGAATTTTAAACTTGAACAAAAGGTAGCCGATCAGACGAAAAGCATAAGAGATTTATTCCTGGACGCCATTACGTCTCTCGTCTTCGCCCTGGAAGCTAAGGATAAATATCTAGAGGGACATTCCCGGCGTGTCACAGAATACACCACCGGCATTTGCGAAAAAATGTATCTCTCAAAAGAGTACACTGAAGACGTAAAACTCGGAAGCTTATTGCACGATATCGGAAAAATAGGTATCAGGGAATCCATCCTGGACAAAAAAAAGAAGTTAACGAAGGAAGAATACGACCACATCAAAACACATGTGCTCATCGGAGAACGAATTCTTACACCCATTATTAAAAACGAAACGGTTATCCGGATTGTCAGGTATCATCACGAACGTATTGACGGCAGCGGATATCCTGATGGACTGAAAGGAACGGTAATTCCACTGGAAGCCAGGATTGTTGCAATAGCTGACGCCTACGACGCATTGCTATCGGAGCGGCCATATCGCAAAGCTACTGATAGTATAAACGCCATCAAAGAGCTAAGGAAATATTCAGGCATACAATTTGATTATGAAATTGTTAAGATATTCACTACCTGTGTGGCATCGTTAAATGAAACTTTATCTTAAAGACAAATCAAATATTGTAGTAATAGGTGGTGGCCCATCGGGGAGTTTCTTTACCCATTTCGTATTAAGACTTGCCCGTGAATATGGACGCAAAGTAGATATCACCATCCTTGACGGGAGGGATTTTATTCAAAAGGGGCCTGTCGGCTGCAATATGTGTGCAGGAGTCTTGTCCGAAACCCTTACCAATAAAATGGAATGCGAGGGGATTGTACTGCCAAAAACACGCGTCCAACAGGAAATAGACGGCTATTACTTTCAGACACAGGAACGCGGCATCCCGTTATACCATCCAAAACCGGGGCACAAGCCAAAAATTATCACCGTCTTTCGCGGAAACGGTCCCCGATTTTCAGAGTTGACAACCAATATCAGTTTTGACGATTTCTTACTGACACATGTGGCATCACAGGGAGCAAAGGTGCTTTCTGCGGTGGTAGAAGAAATAGACCTGCCAAAAAATTCGGAGGATTTTGTAAACATCGTTTATAAAGAGGCAGGCGTACAAAAAAAGATGTCCACCGACCTTGTCGTTGGGGCATTTGGGCTTAACACGTCCCTGATAAAGAGGATCGTAGGCAAGGAATTTGGATATCGTGAACCCCAATCTGTCCGGACATGCAATGCAGAACTACACCTGGGTCGTTCCTATATTCAGGAACGCTTTCATCGGACGATTTACGTATTTGCACTGGGCATAAAACCCATCAAATTTGCCGCATTCATACCAAAAGGGGATTATGTTACCGTTTCACTCGTTGGAAAGGAGGACATAACAAAGGCCAATTTAGTGGAATTTATAAACCATCAAAAGGTCCGGGAACTCCTCCCCAAAGGCTGGTCACTGCCGAAGGATCTTTGCATCTGCTTTCCCAAAATACCCATTTCCCATGCCGCCCATCCTTACACGAACAGATTTGTTATCATAGGCGATGCAAGTATCTCGCGGACTTACAAAAATGGCATTGAATCTGCATTCGATACGGCACGACTGGCCGCCCATACTGTTTTCGAACGCGGCGTCTCTGAAGGAGCTTTTAAGAAAGGCTATTATAAACCCGCTTTAAAACTACTGGCTCAGGACAATTTCTTTGGCACGCTCATGTTTGGTATCCATGACTACACTACGTCCCGGAAGGAATTGGTAAATGCACAAATTGATCATCTGATAAAAAGACGTAATGCCTGGGAGTCCATACAGATTAACGGCATCCTGTGGAACATGGTCACCGGCAACGCCAGTTATAAAGAGATTTTTTTTAAGGCGATTAACCCGCGTTTGCATTTTACCATGTTTCCTCACATCTTTTATGCTGTTATAAAACAAGGGTATCGGAATTTTAAAAATCTCACGCACCGCAAACACGAAAAAAAGCTAACCCTCCTGAAAGAATTGGGATTGGGGCCGCTGGAGAACGGCCAAACAGTTGCAATAATCGGCGGAGGTCCGGCAGGCGCCAGTTGTGCAATTGCCTTGATAAATCTCGCAAAAAAAAGAAATATCAATATCGAAGTTATCATTTACGAATATAAAGATTTCGAAGGCGGCGTCGAACATAATGAATGTGCAGGCGTCCTCTCGCAGCCCATCGAACACATTATTGAAGATAAACTGGGAATTCCTTTCCCCTGGCATCTTGTTAAGAGGGAGGTGCCCGGTTATTACCTCCATACTGATGATTCCGTCATAAAACTTGACGGAGAAGGGGAAATTTCCTATGCACTGCGCAGGATTCAGTTTGACGCCTATCTCCTGCAAAAGGCAAAAGAGGCCGGAGCAACCATTATACGAAGCAAGGTCACCGACGTAGAAATTGGCGAACGCAAGGTTACAGTATACAGCGAGACAAAACATGTCCGTGCCGATGTCGTCGTGGGCGCATTCGGCCTCGAAGAAGGCACACATAGAGTATTTGAAAGGGAAACACCGTACAAGTCTCCAAAATTCCTGTTAACCATCCTTACCAAATTTCATCCCAAGGGGAAGCATCACGACCTGGAGAATACCGACGGGTACATCCATGCCTTTTTGCCGTCACTCAAAGAAATAGAATTTGGCGCAGTTACCCCAAAGGCCGATCACTATACCATCAACATTGCCGGGGCGAAAATTTCCTCCCGGTCAATGGATGAATTCCTGCAATTACCCGACGTATTGAAAATCCTCCCCGGTAATTTCAAAGAATCGCTGGGTTCTCTCGATTACCATCGCGGCTGTTTCCCGGTAAAGCCTGCAAGACACCTTTTTGGCGACCGATACGTCACCATTGGGGACGCAGCCGGCCTCATCCGTCCGTTTAAAGGTAAAGGTGTCAATGCAGCATGCCTGATGGGTATCAAAGCGGCAGAAACCATGATGAATACCGGCATATCCAAAGAGGCGTTTGAAATTTATGTGGATGGTTTTCTGGAGGTCATAAAAGACCTCCCTTACGCAAATGCCGTGAGAAGGTTTGTTATATGGGGCGCTTATTATGGTTTTCTGACGCCCATCATCCGCATTGCAAACGACCACCCTGCATTGAGGCGGGCGCTGTTCGACAGCGTCTCCGGAAAAAAGGCGTATCGGGAAATATTACTGGATACGGTCAGCATATCGCTCCTGCTAAAAACAAGCGCAATACTTATTCGCTGGTTAGTGAGGCGTATTGTTTAGAGGTAACGCCCGCTTGAGGCGCGTGTGGTGCGTCAGCACCACACGTCGCTCTCAAAGCGGTTGTTATGTCCATTGTCATCGCTTCTCAAGGTCGAGTCGCTAGCTGCTCGTAACCTAGCAACGCCGCTGGATTAAACGAACTCCATTCCCACCTTGGAATGCGAAGCTTTTCTTCCTGAAAGGCCTTCAAGACGGGCTCCAAATCAGTTTTAGCAGAAATATCAAAGAGACATTTAATCCGGTTGAAGTATTCCTTCGATTCTGCCCTTGCAAAGATCTCGAACGATCCTCCATGTCTTTCTAAGTAAAGCAATGTTTCTGGCGACCAACTTTGCGAAGTATTGTTGCGCACACTGTCGATACAGTCGCGCATGAACAATACGAAATCGGCCTGCATCAACAAAAGAAAAGCGAGGCCGGATGTTCTTGATCTTTGTTCAAGCAAATCGGCTCTCAAGGATATGCGTCGCAACTGAAGACGGTTATTTCTATGCTCAAATGAGCGCATGTAATGCCGGATATCCGCAAACGAGATCATCCTATCTTCGCTTGAGCCCTTTTCGAAGTAGTAGCGATGCCGGACCAGGTAAGAAACCGCGTCAAAACACTCATACTTGAGAAAGCTAGCAATTGCGTAAATAAAGAGTTCGTGAACGATGTAGAAGAAGTTGTCGAAATCCCAGTCTTTCCAAGACGAAACGTGCTCGGGCCGATACATGTACGGAATAAGTAGTTCAAAGAATCGATGTACTAATTGGTGGGTTTCGACTGTATTTCTGTACTGAGCGAGAGCGAGAAAAATCTCCACCGCTTCGTTTCGGAAAGGAAGAAATTCCTCAATGCTTCGTACCACCTTGTCATCGAATTCACCTTCCTCATTTCCAATGCGGAACCGTTCTAGATGTTCGACAAACGTGTCGAAGTACTCACTGAGCGCTCCTTTGGCGTAGTCTTTATTGTTTCGTATGGCATCGAGCGCTCGTCGAAACTTTGGTGCTGTTCCGAGACTTGTCGTTTCTGATTCTGATAGGAATACAGGCTTCTTGCCAATTTCCGGTTTTATGTAAAGAGGTTTGTCATAAACCCAACGTAGAAGCTGCTCAAAGTTATTCGCATAAAGGTCGTTGTCGCTAAGATCGATATATATTCTGGATTTGTAATATATCGGTAGGTACGGCTTCCCATGGTCGTCCCGTTCAGAAAGTATCGCAACAAACTTGCTTTGATCCTGTTTGTCATAAACCTCTGGGGAAATAATCTGGGTTTCCGTTCCGACTCCTCCGCTCCGGCTATTTGCCTTTTCTGCATAAATCCGATCACAGACTATGACAACCTTTTTGATCCCAGAGTCAGCGACCATCTTTTCCATAAAGGCATGTGCATCGTGTCCTTCCTTCAGATCCCACTTGTCGAGAATGACGTCGATGCCGCTCTCACGCAACTCTGTCGCGAGTTTAATGACCCATTGTTCGTGGTCGGGGGTGCTCCAGCTATAAGAGATGAATAGCTTTGGAATTTCTTCACTCATGGATAGGGACTCACCATCTGGTCATATTGGCATAACATCCATTTTTATCTTTATTCCATAAATGTCGGTATAGTATCGTATGATATGACAGATGTCAAACAAAACACAGCAATAATAAGGGCGCGGAGCACCGTGCCCCTACCATCTGGCTGGTTTTACCCCCTTCCTGCAATGCTTTTTATTCAAGGTTGGAATGCCGCTTGTGCATGTCTTTTTCAGAACTGTTCAGTTTATTCACCAGCGAAAGGATGACTCCGTCCAGATACACCAGACACGCCTGCTCAAAGAGCGTGTTCCGGAACTGAATGGACCCGCTATGTTTATAGTTGGTGCTTACTTCCTGCACAGGCAGTTCAATAATAAGATCGGCCTGTCCCGCAAGCGGCGAATCTTTATGAGAGGTTACCGCTACTATAGTAGCCTGCGATTTCTTAGCCAGACCTGCAATATAACGGGTTATATGCGTGCTGCCGGAACTGCTGCACGCCACCAGTAAATCGCCTTTATCGATATTCGGGGTTGTGGCATCCCCGACACAGTAAGCATTTAAACCGATGTGGGTGAGCCTCATGGCAAAGGTGCGGGATACGAGACCCGACCGTCCCTGACCTGTCACAAATATATTTTTTGCATTAAGAATAGACGAAAGAAACTCCTCATACGCCCTCTCGTCAATCTTTTCTAGCACAGATTGTATTTCATCCAATATAATTTGTGTGGTATCCTTGATACCTATGGAGTTGCCACCGATCTTCATTTTTTCCTTTTTCTTCCTTATTACACTTTCAATTCATTCGGGACAAAACTATCAGGATGAAATTTTACCACGCCATATCCTATATTTCAAGTAAGCATATCCTTCAATAGACCCTATCTTCTCACATTTATTTTGTTGCTCTATATATTGACCTATGATAAAATTTTGCAATCTTATCTACCATAGATATATAAAACATTTGTCCTTCTACTCATTGAAAAAGGAGCTTTTACATGGGAGACCTTTTAGGCAAACTTATTGGACTTTACGAAATCGCGCTGCTTGTTAGAATAGTAATCTCATGGGTGCCGCACAACCCTTATAATCAGGCTATACGATTCCTCTACAAAATCACAGACCCTGTATTAAATCCCGTGCGAAAACTCCTCCCGCCTTTTAAAGGTATAGACTTTTCACCGGTAATTGTGTTTATTGGCTTAGGCATTGTAAAACGAATAATCGTAGGAATGTTTTAGCTGTATATTGCAAGCGCCGGACAAACGCAAAATTTAAGACTCAGTTAATGATAAATAGCTCCATTAAAAAACTCGTGGTAATGGATGTAGACGGTGTCCTGTTTAAAGGACATTTCATTTTGCACCTGGCACGACACACCGGAACATTAATATACATCCGAACAGCCCTGTTATGCTTTCTGTTTAACATAAACAAAATATCCATCCAGGAATTAATCGCAAGGGTTTATGCACGTTTTAAAGGTATTACGCTTGAACAGGCCAAAAAAGTTTATCAGAACATTACCGTAATAAAACATGCAAGGGAAACGATTGATACATTACGCAAACATGGCTATCGGGTGGTACTCATCAGCAGTGGGGTGCCCGATCTCTTTGTAAAAGACCTTACGGCCAGATTATCAGCAAATAGCGGTTACGGCGTTAAGATTGATATAAATAACAGCCAATTAACGGGGGAGGTATTTGGCCGTCTTTCCAAATCCATAGGGAAGAAAGAAATCATCGAAGAAATATTACACGAAAACAACCTCACATGGAAAGACACAATCGTCCTTGTGGACGACCGGAACAATCTCAATATCATGCATAAGGCCAGTATAAACATCGGTGTTAATGCCCATTATCCCGTCCGGCAGCAGGCGCAGTACCTGATTGACAGCGGGAATCTCGCAGAAGTGCTGGACATTTTGGATATAGAAGCTGCCGATACTTACAAGACCCTCTTCGCCGGCATGCGCAAGCAATACACGCACTCATGGTATCAGGAAATCCGCAGAAAACTCTTACACATACTCATCGCATGCGTGCCTGTATTTTCAAGTTTGGTTTATCATACAACCCTAACGGTGCTCTTTGCCTTGCCGGTTGTTTATCTGATCTCCGAATGTCTAAGAATCAATGGATATTCATTCCCTATGTTAGGAAGTATAACTAAATCCAGCATTCGCAGGATGGAAGAGCGCGGTATTGCGTTTGGGCCAATAACCCTCGTGCTGGGGGCAATCCTTGCCTTGCTGTTTTTCCCTCCAGTTATCGCAAGCACCGTCATCCTGATCGTAGCCTTTGCTGATGCGGCTGCAACCATAGTTGGACGAGGCATGGGTAACCATCGTATATTTTATAACAAAAAAAAGAGCTGGGAAGGCACTATGGCGGCCTGGATTGTGGCATTCCTTTGTGGATGTATCTATTTACCCGTTTCCTATGCTTTGCTCGCCGCATCGTTTTCCAGTATAATTGAATCACTGCCGCTGAAGTCGCTGGATAATTTACTCGTACCCATTAGCACCGGCATCCTGTTAATGTGCCTTGGGTATTAATAAACGTTTACTCTGTTGAATTCACATCAGGCTTTAGCCTGATGTGAGAGAACGAAGCCAATAGTGGCTTTAGCCCTGAACCAGGGGAAATCATGGCTAAAGCCGGTTTTTATACGTCTGCATATCTCCGCCATGAATGGCGGAGTTAAAGCAAGGTCGAATACTAGGCTGCTTCCCATGTAGCCGCACGGCTTCAGCCTGTATGGGCATAATCGAAGAGCTTGGCCGTAAACGCAGACTGAAGCCTGCGGCTATCAGATATGCCGGAAACCAGCATAAATAAAATGAAATCCTATACAATTAAATGAGGCACGTTTCCATCATGCGCATTATTGGAATTGATTACGGTGAAAAGAGGATTGGGCTCGCTATAAGCGACCCGCTTGGGATTACGGCACAAGGATTACCGACCATCGAACGCACCCATATTCAGGAGGACTTGCAGAAGATATTTACTATTATCCGTGAAAAAGATGTGGGAGAAATTATCATTGGTTTGCCAAAACACATGAATAACACGCTGGGGGAAAAGGCGCAGGCCGTCCTGGCCTTTGCCGATCTTATAAAGAAACACGTTAATATACCTGTGAACACGATAGACGAAAGACTCAGTACCGTAATGGCACACAGAGCGATGTTAGAAGGGAATCTTTCCAGAAAGAAACGAAAAGACCGGGTTGACATGATAGCCGCCCAGCTCATATTACAGAACTATTTAGACAGGATTAAAAAATAAAATTAGAATGGCTATGGTAGCGACTTTTTCGATACACAGCAAATGCCGGTGAAAAACAACCCCCTTGCCCCCTTTATTAAGGGGGATTTCCTCAAGTCCCTCATAGAAAACTAGGGGGATTCAGGGGGTTGTCTGGCATGATATGATACAAACTTTGATATTCCTTAACATTAAACTATCATCAGCATGATAAACTTAAACAATACATCATATAAAAAACCAGAACTCGTTGCACCGGCCGGTGATATGGAAAAACTCAAAACTGCGATTGAATATGGTGCCGATGCCGTCTATGCAGGTGGAGAGGGTTTTAATTTACGGATGGGCGCAACCAATCTGACCGTAGAAGAAATAAAAGAGGCAACCTCATGGGTTCACAATCGGGGCAAAAAAATTTATGTTACCCTAAATATCTTTGCACGTAATTATCATGTTAGCGGGTTACGTTCATATGTAAAAAAACTTGCGGAAATCCCCATAGATGCCGTAATCATCGCAGACCCCGGGGTATTCCTGACGGTTAAAGAAATTGCCCCTCATATTCCCATCCATCTGAGTACACAGGCGAATACCACCAATTCGAAGTCTGTAGAGTTCTGGCATAAACAGGGCATAAAAAGGGTGGTACTGGCCAGGGAATTGACTCTTGGGGAAATTAAAGAGATTACAACCAATTCCGCGATAGAAACCGAGGTATTCGTGCACGGCGCTATGTGCATGTCATATTCAGGACGCTGTCTCCTGAGTGGTTTTATGGCCAACCGGCATGCAAACCTGGGCGATTGTTCCCACTCGTGCCGATGGCAATACTCGCTTAAAGAGGAAAAACGACCGGACGAGACATATCCTATCGTCGAAGACGAAAGCGGCACTTTTATCCTGAGTTCAAAGGACCTTTGTATGATTCAACATATACCGGAACTGGTACATGCAGGCGTTTCGGCGTTGAAAATCGAAGGACGCATGAAAAGCCCCTATTATGTTGCCGCTGTAACAAGGGTATATAGAGAAGCGCTAGATCGTTATTTTGCCGACCCCGTCGGATACGTATGCGATCAGAGATGGTTGTCTGAACTTCAAAAGGTTAGCCACAGGGAGTACGGAACCGGCTTCTTTTTTGGAAATCAGGGGTATAATAGCCAGACAACACATCCCGGAAATATCTACATCAAAGAATATGATTATCTGGGCATGATTAACAATGTCCTTTCAGACGGAGTAGCAGAGGTTCTGGCAAAAAACAGCATCACAGGCAACACTCCTGTAGAAATAATCGGAAGGCATTTGAGCGAAGATTTTAGCCAGGTGCTTTTAGACCTTAGAAACGAACACAACGAACCGATTAAAGCAGCCAGTGCGGGACAAAAGGTGCTTGTAAAATTGTCGTCTCCCGTACATAAATATTTTATGCTCAGGAAATGCGGATGAAGAAAATGGCAAAAAACGTTGCGAAGAACACCGGAGGAGTTTGTCTCATAATCTTGGGTTGTATGATGATTTTCACGCCCGGCCCCGGACTATTTACAATCCTGGCGGGTTTATATATCACAAGTTTTCCGGGAAAGCATGTTCTTGTAGCGAAGTTGAAGAAGACAAAATATTACAACCGGTATTTAGTAAAAATTGAGTCAAAAATAAAGTCAAAATTTAAAAGAAAGCATAAATAAAATAATGAACATAAAAACGCTAATCTCTATTGCCCTCGTCATTTTCGTAACAGGCTGTGGTTCCACCCGGTATTTAAAAAAAATATCCCCCTTTAAAAAAGAGGAAACAACCCTTGAACCAAAAAAGGGCGCACAATCTGTGCAGAGAAACAACGAAATATTTGTGTGTGCAGGCGACATCGACGTTACTTACAAAAAGCTGGGTGAGGTCAGTCTGGGTGAGTTTGGTTTCTCAGGTCATGACATTCTTGCCTTTAAAATAAAAGAAAAGGCAAGCGCCGTGGGCGCCCAGGCTGTAATTAACGTACAGTATGACACGGGGGCTTCGAAATCATGGCAGGGATACGGAGAATTAGGAGGCACAGATTACGGCATAAAACATACATCGTGGTGCAAGGGTATTGCAATTGTTTTCCTGGAATCCCATGACCCCCTGGGACTAATGTTATGTAGCCTTACCAGAGAGAACAAAGAGTGGTTTGGATTTAAAAAATCCCAAACCGGAGTAATCGTTGTCAATGTCGAGTCTGGAAGCATTGCAGCAAATGCGGGTATTGAAGTAGAAGACCTCATTACCGAATGGAATGGCGAAAAGGTTGAAAGTAAAAGGCAACTGGAACAGATGATTGGCACAAATACCGGCAAGGAAGCCAGGCTCAGTATCCTGCGCGCAGGAGAAATCAAGATGGTAAGTTTGTCTGTACCTGCGCCTGAACGAAACCGTACTACATCAACCATACCCAAATCATACACAAAAGAAACCAAATCCTCATTCGGAAAAAAAGAATCTTCTCCAAAGAAACTCAGTTCGGATTCTGCCGATGTGCACAACGAAGTTGGCGACCTTTATCTTAGAAAGGGGATGTACGACGAGGCAATGGTGGAATACAAAAAGGCTATTGAAGCAGACCCAGGTTGCGCCATCGCCCATTTTAACCTCAGCATAGTTTATGACAAAAAGGGCATGAAGGAAGAGGCGGATGAGGAGTACGCAACATATAAAAAACTAAAACCAAAACGAAAATGAATTAACCTCAGGCTTTAGCCCTGACCCGAGGAAAATCATGGCTAAAGCCGATTTTTATACTCCTGCATATCTCCGCCATGAATGGCGGAGTTAAAGCAAGGTCAAACATTAGGCTGCTTTCCGTGTAGCCACACGGCTTTAACCTGCATGGGCATAGTCGAAGAACCTGTCATTGTTCGCCTGGCCTGGAACGCAGGCGGAAGCCTGCGGCTGCCAGATATGCTGGAAACCAGCATAAAAAAGATGAAAATTCCTGTACAATTGAATTGGGCCTTCGCCGACCCTAACGACTGCCCAAGAAATACACGAAAGGTCACAAAACTTTTTTTAATCGGCATTTTAATGGTATGAAGCATATTTTACCGATCCTAATCTTCAGCCTGTTCGTACTACGGACTTTGCCTGCCGCAGAATTACTCAGAAATGGGGATTTTGAAACGGGAGATACTACAGGCTGGCACTACTGGGAAACTTATCCATGGGATGGAGACGGCGCCCCTGTAGAATCGCCCACACACGTGACCATTGCAATTCCCGGCAATATCGGCACGCCTACACCGCCTACAACGAGCGGCTTTTTTGCCCTGGCACAGCAAGTGTCCCACAACGGAACAGCCAGAGGCGGACTGTATCAGGAAGTCAAGGTTATCGTGAATACCCCGTATATTTTAACCGGTCACATGGCTTTTTATGGTGACGATATTGGAGATGTAGCTGTCGTAGGAATTCTGGATGGTTCGTGGAATCCGGCGCTTGCCTTCACTACGATAAAAAAAAATTATATGGGGGGTAACACCGTCTCATCCTGGATGGAATTTTCTCTTATGATTATTCCTTCAAAAGATGTAATTACTGTCTTTACTGAAACCAGGCAGGATTGGACACATGGAAATGTAGCGGGATGGTATGATAATCTCAGCCTTCGGCCTGTACCGGAGCCCACAAAGCTTCTTCCGTCACAACTCCCTAAAAACGATTCGACATGCACAAAGAAGCAAAAATAAACATCAGAAAGGCAAACTCCTGAAAATATCCACATAAAGGAACGAATAATGGCTATTCCATTTCAAATCACGCTAGACTTCATCGTGATGGATTGTTAAAATTATTAAATAAATAGTTCTGTTGCAGGAAGTTACCTTGATAAGCCAAAATTATATTCCTTTTGGAGGTAACGATTGTGAGTGAAAGACCAAGACCATTTGCCAGGATGTTAATTGCGTGCTTGTTTTTCATTTCTGCAGTATCACTGAATATTCTATTGCCGCGCTACTGGCATAATACACCAGAAATAGTCAAGCATTTACTACTCGTCTTCAGCGCTATCATGTGCGTTCATATCATGGAATATGCATATCTCTGGTGGGAAATCTTTGGACACATAAGAAATATATTAAAAGAAACCCTTCAGGCTACGCACCAGCTAATTGATGATAACAGAAGTTCTCTTGAAAAATCTTTGCAAACAACCAACCAACTTATCGGGACTGCATCAAACTGCGGACTAACGAATATCTACTGCTCCCGTAAGGACGTTAAGGGTGACATATATGATGCTATAGAAAATGCCGAAAAAAGGGTATGGCTTCTGGGTATCACACTCTCCGAAAATGTCCATCTCGATGAATTACTTCCCACGCTTAACGAAAAGATAACAAGCGGGCTAGACGTCAAAATACTCCTCCTTGATGCACTTCAGGATCCGGCAGTCTTTAGAACGTTACTCGAAAGCACTGCCCATGAGGCTGCAAAGCTTATAAATACCGACAGGTCAAATACTCAATTTACAGAGCCCTTTTTTCATCAGAGACTATACAGCGATTTTACCCATGCATGTGACAGACTCCGAAGCTATCCGAATGTCGGGACTGCAGTCAGATTTTATACCCATACCCCAACCTGCTGGATGATGGTCGTAGACAACACAACCCATTTTCAACCATATACCTTTGGACGAAGCGCGAGCAAACATCCAGTGAGTTTATGTATCGGAGACAATATGCCGGTGTTTAAATTCCAGATGCAGCCAAAGGGGAAACCTTTTGAGATTCTCGAAGACCATTTTTTGAAATTGTGGAAGACATCAAACCTGGACTTGTCTAACATAGAAACAAGAATAGCAAGCCGCAATACCATAATTAAAAATATATTCGATTCTCATTCATCATGGTTTAAACACGTCTACGAGGTTCTTTATACAACTGAAGTCAATATGCCCATTACAAAACATTGAAATTCTGGAAATAGGTTATGGAAAACATACAAATAAACATAAATCACGTCTGGGTTATGATCGCAGCCTGTATGGTATTTTTCATGCAACTTGGTTTTACCTCATACGAAGCAGGCTTTTCTCAGTCAAAAAATGCTATTAGCATTTCTATCAGAAACCTGGTGGAATTCCTTGTATCCTCTCTGGCGTTTTACGTCGTAGGATTTGGGCTGATGTTTGGCGCAAGTTATATGGGCTGGATTGGCACAAACCACTTCTTTGCCCATAGCGTAGCAACACATACCAGCAGTCTATCTTATACCTTTTTCTTTTATCAACTGGTCTTTGCCGCTACAGCCTCCACCATATTGTCAGGAGCTATAGCTGAACGCTCAAGTTTTATTCCCAACATTATAGGCCCCGCACTTACCGTGTCTGTTATCTACCCGATTTTCGGTCATTGGGCATGGGGAAATCTTTTTTATCCGGATCAGTCCGGCTGGTTAGGAAGACTGGGATTCATTGACTTTGCAGGTTCTACGGTGGTACATTCCATTGGTGGATGGTTTGCACTGGCCGGGGCATTGGTTTTGGGTCCAAGGATTGGCAAGTACAATCCTGACGGTTCTTCAAATCCTATGGGATTGCATAACGTCCCGTTAGCCACCCTTGGCACGTTTTTCCTCTGGTTTGGCTGGTTTGGCTTTAATGGCGGAAGTCTTTTGCGTGCCAGTGCGGATATTGGCCTCGTCATTGTAAACACAAACCTTGCAGCAGCCGCTGCCGGAGTTTCAGCGCTAATATTTAATTATTCGACTGAAAAGAGACTCGACGCCGGGAAACTTTTTACGGCGGTGCTGGCTGGCCTTGTAGCGATAACTGCCGGTTCAAGCAGGGTAAATCCCGATGGGGCCGTTTATATCGGCCTTATTACCGGTGTCGTTGCAATCCTGGCCCAGGACTTCATTGAAAAGATATTAAAGGTTGATGACCCGGTTGCTGCCGTTGCAGTTCATGGAGTAGGCGGTGTTATAGGCACCCTCTGCGTTGCGCCTTTTGCTGAAAAATCAACCCTCCTGGTTGAAAGCGGCAGCCGCATTCATCAACTGGGCATACAGGCGGTAGGCGTCGGGACAGCCTTTGTATGGTCGTTTGGGCTGGGGATGCTCTTCTTCTGGTGCCTTAAAAAGACACTCGGGATAAGGGTACGTCCGGAAGAAGAAAGAAAGGGACTCAATGTCGCCGAATACGAAGACGTGGCTTCCTGGCTTGATTTTATCCGTATTTCAAGACTTCAAGACCTGAACGTGCTGCTCGAAAAAAAGGTTGCAGAAAGAACAGACGAACTGCAGAAGGCAAACATTGCGCTCGAGAAGGCTAACAGACTCAAATCAGAATTTTTGGCAACTATGTCACATGAGCTTCGCACCCCGCTGAATTCCATCATTGGTTTCGCAGAGGTTTTAAAGGACGAGGTCGTCGGGACGCTCAGCACCGAACAAAAAGAATACCTGAGCGATATTCACGGCAGCGGCCAACACCTGCTCAATATGATTAACAGCATCCTGGATCTATCAAAGATTGAGGCCGGAAAATTAGAACTTCACTACGAAGAGTTTCCCGTAAAAGAGGCCGTCAATGAGGTGCTAAATACGATCATTGGGTTTTCCAATAAGAAAGGTATTCGCATACATACTCATATCAATGATAACGTCCTCTCTATAACAGTAGACAAAGTAAAGTTTAAACAAATCATGTTTAATCTGTTATCCAATGCCGTCAAGTTTACGTCCGAAAATGGCAAGGTTGCCATCAATGCAAGCCTCATGAATCAGCACATCCAGGTTGCCGTGAGTGACACGGGCATCGGCATCAAATCCGAAGATATGGATAAAATTTTTGAGGCGTTTCGTCAATTAGATGCCTCATATGCACGCCGTTATGAGGGGACGGGACTTGGCTTAACGCTCACAAAACGTCTGATCGAATTGCACGGAGGCAAGATATGGGTAATAAGTGAATACGGAAAAGGAAGCACCTTCACCTTTACGTTGCCCATAAAACCCCAAATAAAATAGTGAAGACGAGACAAGTGGCAAGTGACGTGTGACGACTAGTGTTTCTCCGGCTACCCATCACACCTCACCATTTTTATAAACTTACAAAAAAAGTATTTATAAGATAATCCCATAAGCGCAGCAGAGATTAAACCTTCTTTCCCCCGTGTTTTTCATAATAAACAATCTTCTCAAGATCAAATCTCGGCCTCTTTGGCGGGTCTTCGGCGGGATAGCCTATGGGAAGCAGCGCTATAATCTCGATGTTCTTTGGGATTTCGAGTATCTCTTTGACCTTATTATCATCAAACCACCGTACCCAGCACGTTCCCAATCCCAACTCCACGGCCTGAAGAACCATGTGTTCAATGGCAATATCCGTATTCCCTGTGGCAGCAATCAAAAGGTGCCATTTAATATCAGCACTCATTCCACCCTTTTTTAATGATGGAACAAACACCTCACGGGTCTTTGCCGGAAGGGCGCCAGCAGCAATGAGTTCATCTATCCGTTCCGGAAATTCACCAAATGCCTTAATATCCGCACAACAGGCAATAATCACGGGCGCTTGCCCAACATGGCGTTGATTATAGGAAGCGGCCTGTAGTTTCTGTCTCGTTTCGGCATCTTTTATCACAATAAACCTCCACGGCTGGGTGTTGGAACCCGATGGGGCAAGCCGTGCACTTTCTAAAAGCTGTTGTATCAAATCGTCTGATACAGGGTCTGGCTTAAATCTTCTGATACTGCGTCGTTTTTGAATAGCCTCTCTCACGTCCATAAATTTTGTAATCCCTCATTAAATTATTACAACCCCCTTGCCCCCTTTTCTAAGGGGGATTTTACGCTTCACGCCACCATGAAAGCCACATAAATAAAATGAAATTTCCTATACAATGAACCTGAATATTTGTCAGATTATTTCACAAGCCCTTCAATATTTCAAGGTTTTTATACTTGCCTTTATTAATTCTCATATCAAAGAACATCAAAAGGTTGAAATCAAGATACTCTCACATTTGGAAATTAATTGACGCGAATAAATAAAGTTGCTACCATACCGGCACAGATAATCATGCGAGAAGACAATATCCTTGTGCTTAAATCAGATTCCTCGCTTCCGCCCAGAACAACGGCATATGTCGTTATGAGGCAAAGCCGAAGAATCTCATGTGCCAGGAACATCAAATCCTTTATTCTACTCAGGATGACAAATATAAAGACATAATCATTTGGCACACACAATCATACTTTACATGTCTAAACAATTATAAAATCCGGAACAATTATGATAAAAGTTAACATTAACAAAGCTGTTCTGGAACTTATCGAGGGCGATATTACAGAGCAGGAAACGGATGCTATTGTCAATGCTGCTAACTCCAGTCTTTTGGGAGGCGGCGGTGTGGACGGGGCAATCCATAGAGCAGGAGGCCCAAAAATATTGGAAGATTGCAGGAAGCTGGGTGGGTGTCCAACAGGAGAGGCACGAATTACTACAGGAGGAAACCTAAAAGCCAAATACGTAATTCATACGGTGGGTCCCGTTTACTCCGGCGGTAACAGGCGCGAGGCGGAACTGTTGGCTAATGCATACAAAAACAGCCTAAAACTTGCCTCCCAATACAAACTTAAAAGTATTTCATTTCCGTCCATCAGTACCGGCGCTTATGGGTATCCACTTGACGAGGCAGCCACGGTGGCTCTAAAAACAGTGACACAGTATTTAAAAACCCATGCCGACATCGAACTGGTACGTTTTGTCCTCTTTGGCCAAAAGGCGTATCAGGCTTACGATAAGGCCTTACAGGAACTCGTGAAATAAAAGCGCCGTCTTAGCTTAGACACGTAAGAATCAAACGCAAATAAGTTACTATTTTAGATTTCAGATTTATGAATTACGATTATTTTCAATCGTTCGACTGAGCGCTCACGACGAAGTCTAAAATCATAATTCGCAAATCGTAAATTTCTTAAATGTTTACTAACAAAAAAGAGATTATACTCAATATCAACCGAATTATCTTTTCGAGTCTGGATATCCGGGAAGTTTACCAGACGATGAGCAAGGAACTTTTGAAAGTTATTGATTTCGATCGCCTAAGTGTTACTCTTATTACCGAAGATAATAACTTGTACGAGACCTTCGTGCTGTCAAAGGACTATGAATATACAGAACTAAAAGAAGGCATCCTGTATCCCATGGAAGGAAGTTTGATGAAAAGGGTGGTTCAATTTCGTCAGCCAGTGATCGTGGAAGACACGTCGTTAGGCCGTTTTAATACTGATAAAGTCTTATTTAAAGAAGGGATTCACTCAAGATTGGGATACCCACTTGAGCATAAGGGACATGTAATTGGCAGTGTAAATTTTGGGAGTAAACGAAAGGACTATTACTCAAAAAAACATATTGCTTTTTTCTCGCAAATCGCCCCTCAATTAGCTATGGCAATCGAAAATACTCGGTTGTTTAACGGAATTAAAGAGGCAGAAGAAAAATATAGGACTGTCATTGAGAGTTCACCGGATATTATCTTTGAATGTACAAAGGAGGGAGAATTCCTCTTGATGAGTCCATCCGTTGAAAAGATCACCGGCTACCCGGCAAATCAATTTTGCGATAACCGGGGCTATGGACTTTCACTGTGCCATGAGGAGGATCGTGAGAGGGTACAACGCGAGATTTTACAAATACTCAATGGCCAAAATAGCATTTTAATGGATTTCGAGTTCAGGGTTGTTCACAAACAAGGCCATGTTGTATGGCTGTCTCTTGAGGTGCTTCCGATCAAGCAGGATAATGATATCATTGGTATAGAGGGATTCTGCCGCGACATTACAGAAAGGAAAAAATTGGACGAATTAAAAGACAATCTGATCCGTGATGTTACACATGAACTGAAGACGCCTGTCGCTAAAATAGAGATGGCTATCGACATGTTCGAGCGTTCTATCACATTAGGTGATAAAGTATCGTTGGGAAGAGGCCCTCAAATACACGAAATCATCAGGAACAACGTCAACCGGTTAAAAAACTCCATAAAAAATATCCTCGACATATCCAAGTTAGAGTCTGGAGTGGAACCATTAAAACTATCTGATATTTCAATTGCAGATATAGTCAAACAGATTGTTAATGAACAAAAGGATTCTGCCAGCACAAAAAACAACGTCCTCACACACCAACTACCTTCCGGTATTCCCATTATTAAGGCAGATCGAGACATGATATACCATTTGATAAATCATCTGGTAAACAATGCTACAAAGTTCACTGAACATGGAAAAATCATCATATCGGCCAATGTACTTCCGGATGTTTTAGAAGTAACAGTGGAAGACACCGGCAGGGGATTGGATGAGGAAACACGAGGCCGGGTATTTGAGAAGTTTTTCAAAGAAACGCCTTCGTCGTTTGGGTCGGGAATCGGCCTTGCCATCTGCAAGAACATCGTACAGAAACATAAAGGCAGGATTTGGGTAGAATCCGAAGGGAAAGGAAAAGGATCCCGGTTTAAATTTACCTTGCCGATACTTGTGGACACCAAACAAAAAGTTAATACAAACCACAAATAATCTTTTCATGGGAGCGATAGAAAATGAAAGAATTGTTAATTGTAGAAGATGATCTGGAGATGCAGGAATTTTACAAGGACATGTTACAAGGAGAACCATTTACGGTCACACTTGTTTCGAATGCAGAAGAAGGAACCAAAAAGATAAAAGAGAAAATATATGACCTGGTAATACTAGACATTTTGATGGATGGTATAACGGGTGACAGATTTTTCGCTCTGTTGAGACGGGACAACAGATACAAGACAGTGCCTGTGATTATGGCCTCGGCATTAGACGAAAAGACGTACCGATGTTTCCAGGCATTGGGAAACGTCTCATTTTTGGAAAAACCGTTTAACAAAGAAAGGCTTTTGAGCGAGATAACAATGCGGTTTGAAAGCAGGAAATAGCCTTAAAAGGAGATACTATGAAAAGAGTCGGACATTGGAGTAAAAATCCTAAAGGAGAGTTTTTCGATGAAAGCCACACCCTCCTTACATACTGGGATGAAGAAAAATATTGTTTTAGATGCGGCAATTGCCACACCAAGGTAGGAGAAGGTATTGTTTGTAAATGTGCAAAGAAAACTTGAGGGAACCCACCCCTTAGTCCCCTCCAGGGAGGGGATGGGGTGGGTAAAAAATAAAACACCCTTTCTAGGAACTTGTTATTCGGTCTCTTTTTTAAGTTTTTCGACTGCTTCTTTGGCGACCTTAATTGCCAGGTCTACTTCATCCTTGTATGGCGCGCTCTCATTCGTTTCCATCGACCACAGGACCTTGCCTTTTTTCGTATCAATACACTCTGCGACAAAAGATACGTTCCCCCGTGCATAGACCGTCATGTTTGATAATCCGAACTTGTGTATTTTGCCAATAACCACAGCATCTACATTCAATATCTTCCCCAATGCGGCATAATCTTTCAATCTTACCAGTTCTTCCTCCTCTGCCTCGCCGGCCTTTATTTTACTCTTAACCTCAGAACGGCTTAAAATGCGGTATTTCCCCCATCTGCGTAACTCATCGGTCATTATATCCGCAAGCATTTCTCCTGCATCAGGATTGCTTATTTTCTTCACAATAAATCCTTTTACCCCATCATCCTGGATAAGTTTGTCGTCAAAGCGCATGACAGCCAGAGTCTTTATACTGTGGTCGAACGAATCCAAATTTATATTTATCGTACTCCTGGAGATCGTCTTACATCCGACACATAACACTGCCATCAACAATATAACCAATCCGATTTGTCTTATCATACGTGCTCCTTATTTCCTCTTTTTCTTACAAAATGCCTTTAATTTATCAACTGAAAATGTGTTTATTACATCCTTCGCCTCCAGCCATCCCCTGCGCGCTATCCCCACACCCAACTCAATCATCCACATCTGATCCAGATGATGGGCGTCGGTACTAATCGCAATCATGACCCCTGCCTCCTTTGCCTTCCTGCAGTGGATATCATTTAGGTCAAGACGATCGTAATAACAATTAATCTCAAGCGCCGTTCCCGTTTCTGCACATGCATCTATGACCTTATCCAGGTTGACTTCATACCCTTCTCTCCTGCTGATCAAGCGCCCAGTGGGATGGGCAATGATATTTACGTAAGGATTGCGAATGGCAGCAATCATCCGTTCAGTAATCTTTTCTTCCCCCTGTTTAAACCCGCTGTGAATGGAAGCCACAACAATATCCAGTTTTTCCAGTATTTTATCGGGAAAATCCAGAGACCCATCAGCCTTAATATCCATCTCTGTTGCCTTAAGTAAGGTAAATCCTTTGAATTTTTTATTCAGTTCATCTATCTCTTCTATTTCTTCAAGCAGTTCTTCATCCTTTAGGCCATTAGCCACATGAAGTGATTTTGAGTGATCTGAAACCACGAGGTATTTATATCCCATCTTCATGGCATGCCCTGCCATTTCCTCAAAGGTGGGTGTGCCGTCACTCCAGTTAGAGTGGTTGTGGAGGTCTCCTTTGATATCTGAAAGTTCAATGAGTTTTGGCAATTTTCTCTCCAGGGAAGCCTCAATCTCCCCCCTATTTTCACGCAATTCGGGTGGTATCCAATCCATACCCAGAGTCTTATAAATATCTTCCTCTAAACGCCCCCCAATTTTTTTGTCTCCCCTGAAAATGCCGTATTCACTTATTTTTAAACCCTTCTTCTTTGCGATCTCACGCAGATGAATATTGTGCTCCTTCGAACCTGTAAAGTACTGTAATGCAGCGCCAAACTCATCCTCGTGAACTACCCGCAAATCCACCTGCACACCCTCTTCCACGCGAACGCTGCCTTTCGTGTCTCCTGCAGCCAATATCTGCGTGACGCCGCTCATATTCACAAATGACTTTACAATAGCCTCACCGGCAGCGCCTGAAGTGAGTATGTCAATATCTCCAATGGTCTCCTTCATCCTTCGCAATGAGCCTGCCGCCTGGATATCTTTGATTTCAGGATGTTGCCTTAGCTCTTCTATAACCCTTATTACCACAGGATACGCCATCCCGATGGATATTCGTTGCTGGCTCGTTTTAAATAACTCAATCCCTTTAACAATATTTTCGATCTTCTTATCCCCGATACCAAATAACCCTTTCAATTTGTCTTCTTGTAAGGCCTTTTCAAGGTCACCCAAACCGACAATCCCTAATTCTTTGTTTAGCATAGCCACAGTCTTTGGACCTAAACCCGGTATCTGCATGAGGGTTATTGTATCTTCAGAAACTCCCTTCATTACTTCCTCATACTTGGACATCTTTCCCGTGTTAATGTATTCAACAATCTTTTCAGCCGTGCCTTCACCAATACCGGGGATGTCCGTTAATTTTCCTTCCTTTGCAAGTTCTTCTACATCCACGGTCAAATCACCGATTACCCGGGCGGCCTTGCGGTAAGAATTAATACGGAAGGTATTTTCCCCTTTAAGTTCCAGTACGTTGGCAATCCGCTCAAACAATGCCGCAATTTCGTGATTTTTCATATCTAAATCCTCACAAACAGGGATTAATTTTACGTGGATTTGCGGATTATACCAATAGCCGTTGAACACTTCAAATTTTATTTATTGACAGAAACAGGACTTTTTTCGCATAATTAAACACCTAATCCGAACGAGTCGGAAGAGTAACTAATTGGGATTTACGATTTGAGATTTGAGATTTGAGATTTACAATTTTAAAATTGTAAATCGTACATCGTAACTCGTAAATTTTTTGCCAAAAATGTCAAAAAATATGTTTTAAGATACTTTTAGAACCTTTTCAATTCTATGATAAACAAAAAGGAGAGAGTAAAAACATGGCTGAGCAGATGATCGGTATTATTGGAGGAAGTGGCCTTTATAACATAGAAGGTATCAAGGACGTGAAAACGGTATCAATCGAGACGCCTTTCGGCAAACCCTCTGACAGTTATACCGTGGGTACTCTTGAAGGCCGCAAGGTCGCTTTCCTGCCCAGACACGGCAAAGGCCACACGATATTACCCTCTGAGCTCAATTTCAGAGCCAATATTTACGGCATGAAAAAACTGGGTGTTGAGCATATCATTGCCGTCAGCGCTGTTGGCAGTATGAAGGAGGAAATCAAACCACTGGACATTGTTATTCCAGACCAGTTTTTTGACAGGACACGAGGCAGAATCAGCACATTCTTTGGAGAGGGGATTGTGGGACATGTAAGTTTTGCCGATCCGGTATGTGGAACGCTTGCCAATACATTGTTTAATGCGGCAAAATCAGTGGGTGCCTGTGTGCATAAAGGCGGTACTTATTTGTGTATGGAAGGACCTTTATTCTCTACCCGTGCAGAATCAAACGTGTACCGGCAATGGGGAGTCAGCGTAATTGGTATGACCAATCTCCAGGAGGCCAAACTGGCGCGTGAGGCAGAGATATGTTACAGTACGCTGGCCATGGCTACGGATTATGACTGCTGGCACGTGGGTGAGGAAGCGGTAACATTAGAAATGATTATCGGAAATTTGAATAAAAACGCCGAAACTGCAAAACGCATCCTCAAGACAGCCATTCCAAAGATTGAACAGAAGAGAAGCTGTGCATGCTCAACGGCAGTACAGAATGCCATTGTGACGAATAAAGACCTGATTCCGGAAAATACCAAAAAGAAACTCGATATTCTCTTTGGTAAATATCTGAGATAATTCTATGAGTTAGTGAGCATGATTCCCGCTCCGAATCTCCCTGTTTCTCCTTGCTCATGACGGTACGAATAGAAATGTGTGTGATTGCAATACGTACATATCCCAGCAATTTCTATATTTTTCGCCGGAATGCCTGCATGGACAAGCTGCGCCTTGTTTGCTTCCCATAAATTGAAATAGTGCTTACCATCAGGAGTCTCATAGATGTATTTCTTTTTGTGCAGGGAAGCTTCTTCAATTTGAACGATAACTTCAGAACTTACCTCATAGCAACAAGGCCCAATCGAAGGTCCAATCCCTACAAGAATATCATTGGGTAAACAATTAAATTTTTCCTTTAGTACCTTTACTGTGTTTTGAGCCACCATCCTTACTGTCCCTTTCCAACCCGCATGGGCAACTCCAATTACCTTCTTCTTCAAATCAAAGAAGAGAAGAGGAACACAATCGGCCTGGAAAACCATAAGACAAATATCCGGGGTATCCGTTGCCATCGCATCTGTTGCGTCTATTGCCGAATCAAAATTAACTGCACCGCTGCCTCTTAAGGCCTCCGTTATTATTTCAACATTACTACCATGAATCTGCCTAGCTGTAGTAAAATTATCTATTGGAATTCCCAACGCTATAGCAAGCCGCTCACGATTCCTGAGCACTATCTCCGGATTGTCTCCGACATGAAATCCCAAATTAAGAGAATCATACGGAGGATTACTAAAACCACCCATCCTCGTAGATACGAAATGATAAATTTCTCTGTGTTTCAATAGATTCTCAAAAAACCACAAAGGTACTGTATTTAAGCGCTTTTCAATCATGAGAGAATTACAAAATTATTGCAAAAAAAAGGGCGTTGAGCCATACAAACTCAACGCCCTTTACTACCAATTAAATAATACCAATCGTTAAACCACTAGACGGCCTTTTCGCCTCTCTCGCCTGTGCGGATACGGAGCACATCTTCAATGTTAGAGATAAATATCTTCCCGTCACCGATACTCCCCGTCTGTGATTCCTTTGTAATACATTGAACGATTTTTTCCACGTCACTATCAGCAACAATGAGCTCGACCTTCACCTTAGATAACAAATCCACTCTGAAGGTTCTCCCACGCCATTGTTCTGTTATCCCCCGCTGGGCGCCGTGACCTTTTACATCTGTCACGGTCATACCGGGATAACCCAAATCTTCCAACGCATCCTTTACTATGGTCAACCGCTCGGGTCTTATGATTGCCTCAATTTTTTTCATTTACAAACCTCCTTCATAATTAAAATGCCCTGACTCTCTTACCAAAGTCAATAATCGGGCCATTTTATATTTCATGGGTTCTTACAATGGGTAATTAAGCCTGTTCAGTTTCATAATAATGATAAGCAATTTCCTTATGCTGGGAAATATCCATACCGGCAATTTCCTCTGCCTCGCTTGGTCTTAATCCAACCGTTGCCTTTACAAACCAGATCAAAAGTGAGGTAACTGCCATTGACCATCCCCATGAGGACAGGATGCCTATCCACTGTTTTCCCATCAGAAGAACATTTCCATAAATTGCACCATCAGCTCCGGCTGGGTTCACTGATGTACTGCTGAAGATACCCGTTGCCCATGCCCCCCAGGTTCCGCCCATTGCATGCACCCCGATAACATCAAGGGCATCGTCATAACCCAAGGCTTTTTTCATCTTTGTTACTGAATAGAAGCATACCAAGCCTGCTCCAACACCTATTGCAATTGATGCCATAGGCCCTACAAAACCGGATGCCGGCGTAATAGCAACCAAGCCTGCCACCGCACCTGAACAAGCGCCAAGCAAGGTTGGTTTTTTGTGGTGAATCCATTCCAAAACAGTCCAGGTAAATCCAGCTGCAGCCGTTGCCGTATTGGTAACTACAAATGCGCTCGCTGCGAGTCCGTTGGCAGCCACTGCGCTACCAGCATTAAAACCGAACCAGCCAAACCACAATAAACCGGTACCCGTCATCATGAGAGGTAGATTATGTGGAGGTTTTATCTCTTTCGGGAACCCTTTACGTTTTCCTGCGAATAAAATTACTGCGAGACCGGAAGCACCGGAACAAATGTGAACTACTGTTCCACCGGCAAAATCCAAAGCGCCCATTTTGAATAGCCAACCGTCTGTAGCCCAAACCCAGTGTGCAATCGGCGCGTAAACTGCACTGGCCCATAACGGTATGAAAAACAGCCATGCATTAAATTTGAAACGTTCTGCAAAAGTTCCCGTTATCAACGCAGGGGTGATAACAGCAAACATGCATTGGAATATCATAAAACTTAAATGGGGAACAGTCGTTGCATACAAATCACTGGGCGCTTGTCCCACTACACCAGCCCCAAGTCCACACCATTGAAGACCGCCAATAAACCAGTTTCCCGGCGCAAAGGCTAAACTATAACCCCACAGTACCCACTGGACACTTATAATGCAAATAACAATAAAACTTAACCATAATGTGTTCACCATGTTCTTTGCCCTTACCATACCCCCATAAAACAGGGCAAGACCAGGTGTCATGATTAATACCAATGCCGATGACGCAAGCAGCCATGCATTATCCCCCGTATCAATCTTAGGTGCATCGCCTGCCATCGCACTTGATGCAAATATCGCTATCATCGATAGAGCGAAAATCGATGACATGCCTACAAAGGCTCCTTTTCTCATTTCCCTCTCCTTTTTAAAATTATAAATAAACTACCTTTTCACCACAAAGTTGCACATATACATACAATTAAACACACTGAGTTTCACCAAATGAAACAACAAGACTAGAAATTTACGCTACGTCATTCAATCACCTCCCCTCTTAAATGTTTTAATGAAGTGAAATAAGAGTTATCTCAAAAGCCTTTAAGATGTCGAGTTGATAATTACGTCAGTTCTCATATGGTTTGAGCTTAATCTCCCACAAATAGCCAGCCAGTCTATCCATGTCCTTTTGCAGGAAGAGGGACGGCTCCTTTTCTTTCATCCGGTCAACGATACTCTTACATCTGCGTTTCGAATATAACAAAGAAACATCTGTCATCTTTGACGGATTATGACAGGGCACACAATTGTTCATGTAAACGTTTTCCGCAATATTAGCTACGTCTTTTTCACCAATCTGTTTTAGTGATTTGAACTCGGCGAGCCGCCCTTTATCTATTTCACCTTTTTGGTATTTTTTGAATAAATCAATTATTTTTTGTTCGTCCTCTGTAAATCTTTCTTCTTCTTCCATCTGCATTCTGTTAAATGCATGCAAAATATCTTCTTCAACCCATTTTTTATGGGAAAATATGTATTCCAATATGTGACACTGGCCGCACTTCTTACTTAAAGTTATCTCCATACCTTCTTCGGAATGTATCACTGATTTTGGAATCCCTCGATTATCTCCATTTATCGATATCACCAACTTTGCATCAGTGGGTGAACTCACTATCTTTACGCCCTCAACTAATCCAATATAAGGCATAAGACCAAAAAAACTTTTTACCCTTCCCACCTCAATCTCATCGTTATCTTTGTAATAATAAATACATTTACTAACGTCGTCATAAGTTACCTCTTTAGGAAGCACGTATGTTATTTCCTTGTATCTCTTATGGTTTGTGATATTCCTTGCACCTTCGTCAACTATTAATTGGATGCAAACACGTTTATCTTCAATGATCAAAGATTCCCTGCGTACAATGCTGGTTTTAATATCTAATCCTTGGCATTGACCTTTTTTATCCAATATTCCATTTATCACGTAGTTCTGTGAAAAGGCAGGCAAAGATAAGAGCACATCCAGGAAAACCGACATCAGAACACAAAAATAGAATCTATAGTTAAACATAATGGTTGTTTTGTAAAATTTAAAATATATCAATAATTAAATATTTGTAAATCAGTAGAACATACGCAGAACATATGCCCAACAAACTGAAAAACTACAAGTATTTTATAACATATTGATTTAACAAATTTTACAATTTATTTTAAATTTAGATACGTCATTTTGCACAGCATTTGCTAATCTGGAAGCTGGTCGTTTTGAACCAACAATACCATATCTGAATTATAAGTCAATACTAAAATTGATAACTTAATAATCCGGCAAAAAAAGAATTAAGACAGTACAACAGACAGGATGCAACAGGAAGAAAACGGAAAAGCTTATTTATTGAACCGATCAAAGACTCAACCATATATTTAACTATAACCTGTTTATTTGAAAGTTAAGTTACAAAACGGCTAATCTTCGTTGTGCTTTAGAAAGGATTGTTTAATGAAACAATTACATCATTTAGTTTTTAAATCACGACCCAGGATAACAGCTTGTGCCATGTTCATAAGGGTCAATACCCGACCGCTCAACGTTGACAGGCACTCGCAATCCCAGTAGACGTTTTAAAGCGAAGAAAAACAAGAAGCCCACCGCAAAACACCAGGCTATTAGCGTAACACAGGCAATAAATTGGGCAAGAAGTTGCCAGCACGAACCCGCTATTATCCCCCTTACACCTCCATATGTTCCATCTGAAAAGATACCAACAGAAAGCAAACCCCAAAGTCCATTTGCGCCGTGTACAGAAATAGCGCCAACCGGGTCGTCAATCTTTAACTTACTTTCGATAAAATAGAGTGAAAGTCTCGTTATTAAACTTGCGATAAGCCCAATTACAATCGCTGCCCAATGTGGAACATACGCACCGGATGCCGTAATTGCAACGCAGCCTGCCAGCGCCCCATTACAGGCCATGATAATATCAGATTTCTTTGTCATGAAATAAGAAAAATAAAGAAGGGTAACCGCACCTGATGCAGCAGACAAGAAAGTATTAACTGCTATAATTGAAACGCGAAGTTCCGTAACAGCGAGCGTACTACCTGCATTGAAACCAAACCATCCAAAAATTAAAGTGAGTGTTCCAATTACAATGTAGACCAGATTGTGGCCGTAGATTACATTAGGACTCCCATCGGGATTGTATTTCCCAAATCTTGGGCCTACGATCCAGGCAGCAACAAATGCAATCAAACCACCCATCCCATGCACTACCCCGGAACCGGCAAAATCTCTTGCACCTACTCCAAACGGCAATGTCTGCAGCCACCCTTGACCCCACATCCAATGCCCAAATACAGGATAAAGCACTCCACACAAAAATATACTATAAATTACATGTGCATGAAATTTAAATCTTTCTGCAACGGCGCCGGTAACGATTGTACAAGCAGTCGCTGCAAACATTATTTGAAACATCCAAAGAACCGAGGTATGCACATCGTAAGAATCTCCCAATAACAAGAAACCACTATAACCAATAAAACTATTTCCACATAAGAGTCCCGGCGCTAATTTTGAGCCGCCGAACATAAGGGCAAAACCAAATAACCAGAAAATTAATGCCCCAATACAAAAATCCACAAAGCTCATGGCAAGATAATTGAGTGTATTCTTCTTCTGCACAAAACCTGCGCCAAGGAATGTGAATCCTGCCTGCATATTAAAAACTAAAAAGGCACTCAGGAGCGTCCATGCAAAGTTTACTGAAAATTTTAATCCCTGGATACTATCAGAATACGTATTTGAACCGCTTGGATCTCCGGCAAATACGGTTTGCGCTAAAAAACCAAATAACCCGAGAATTAAAATAAATATTAAAGGAATCTTCTTCAAACACATGCCTTCATTAAAAAACGCCGATGTTGTCCTGCCCGAAAAGCAGGACAACATCAGCCTGGCAAAAATCAACGCAAAATCATTCGATTTAGATTGCAGCCTCACCGGTCTCTTTTGTCCGGATACGATAAACATTTTCCACATTAAAAATGAATATCTTTCCATCGCCGATGCTGCCGGTCTGTGATTCGTTGATAATAGTATTAACGATCTTCTCTACATCGGAGTCCTTTACGGTAATTTCAAGCTTGATCTTTGATAAGAGATCAACTCGATATCTTCTTCCACGCCACACCTCACTGATACCTTTTTGGCTGCCGTGTCCTTTCACTTCTGTAACGGTCATCCCCGGATAACCCAATTCCGTCAAGGCATCTCTGACAATGTTAAACTTCTCCGGCCTAATTATTGCTTCTATCTTTTTCATGAACAACCTCCATCCATTGAATACTGTCTAATTACGTTAAATCACTATGAGGTCTATTACCTCTTTTTCTCCGCCTTAAGCCTTGCATATACCCATCGGCCAAGTTTGTCTGAATAGATCTTTTCACGTCCTGCATCCCGACTCATCGCTTCTTCAAGCAACGACAGCTGTTCCCTTTCTTGTTTTAAATCAATCATTGCTTCGCCTACCATAGGAGCAATAAAATCCTGCTCGACAGGATAACATGGAGAGCCGTGAATATGGGTATCTACACCATCAGACTCTACAAGCTCAGACACCCTTATACCAATTGTATATTTCAGGATAAAGAATATCGCAGCGCCCCATGCAAACGCCCATGCCATTGCCACACCCGTTCCGATAGTTTGCGCAAGTAATTGCCATCCTGATCCTGTAATTAGGCCGCTTACTCCGCCATAGGTGCCATCCGCAAAAATGCCTACAGCAAGCATACCCCAGATACCATTTGCCGCATGTACTGCCACGGCTCCAAGCGGGTCGTCAACCTTCATCTTAACCTCTACCAGCCAAACGGCGCCCCTCATTATCAAACCGGAAAGCAACCCTATTACTGCTGCGGCCCAGGGCGCTACATAGGCGCAGGGTGCGGTAATGGCAACTAATCCTGCCAGAGCGCCGTTGCAAATGAAAAGAACGTCTATGTACCCTGTCATTGCCCACGTTAAGAATAACATAATAGAAGCGCCTGCTGCCGCGGCAATGAATGTATTGCTTGCAACCACAGACATACGTAAATCTGTTGCAGCAAGAGTGCTGCCTGCATTGAAACCAAACCAACCAAAGGCAAGAATAAAGGTTCCTATCACCACGTATACAAGGTTATGACCCGGAATTGCGTTGGGTGTACCATCGGGATTATATTTTCCTTTTCTTGGTCCGAGTGCCCAAGCGCCAACAAATGCCATAATCCCACCAACCGTATGTACGCATGCACAACCAGCAAAGTCTTTTACTCCCGCGCCGAACGGAAGCGTGCTTAACCAGCCGCCGCCCCACACCCAATGTCCGTATATCGGATAAATCAAGCCACACATCAGAAAACTATAAATGATATACGGTACAAATTTCATCCTTTCTGCTACAGCGCCCGCAATAATCGAAACGGTTTTTGTAGCAAATACCATCTGAAAGAGCCAGAACATAATCGTTTGAACATCGTACGACCTACCGCAAAGGAAAAAACCATCCCATCCTATAAATGAGTTGCCAAAATCAAGTCCCGGCACTAGCTTGGAACCGCCAAACATCAAGGCAAATCCAAAGAGATAAAAAACTATTGCTCCTAGTGTAGAATCAATAAAGCAATGCGCCATGTAACCCAGCATATTCTTTTGCCTTAAAAATCCACCCAAAAATGCAAACCCAGCCTGCATGCTAAATACCAAAAAGGCGCCTAACAACGTCCAGGTAAAGTTAACAGCGTATTTTAATCCAATAATACTATCCGAATATGTTGAAGCACCATTTGGATCTCCAGCCTCAACAGCCCCCGAATTTAATGTAAATATTCCCAATGTTATCAAAAACAACCAAACACCAATTGTTTTTTTATTAAAAATACATTTCATAAATCTATCCCTCTCCTGGCAAAATACTACCTTTTATACAAATTAATTACAATAATTAAATAAACTTTTCTTTTATATTTTCCCACCTCCTTCTTCCGGTAAATTTAAAAACAAAATACCGAGAATATCTATAGTATTAAACAAATAAAATTATATGTAAACTAATCTAAAAGGAGCAATATTTATTCCAATATCTCTTGATGAAAGGTTTTTAAGGCAATTCATAACGTCATCTTAAAAATTTATACTTCTTCTACTACAAAGAGATACAACTTATTTTGAAAATAAATAGTTGTTCAATCAACCTACCTTTTTTAAGCATTGGCATATTCTAAATAATGCTCCTATTTAATTAATAAATTCCTTTGCATAACACTATAAAATAATGTGAGTTATAAGATATTTTTGATTAATAAATCCAGACACACCGCATTGGTTGATTTCAGCCATAATTAATAATTCCCAGTAATACATAGATTATTTTCAAAAAACTTAAAATCCTTGTTTTATCTATATATTCCGTTATAATCTCAAAAATTTCTCACCCTGACGTTATTTAAATTACCATGTATAGAATTAATAAATATCATTTTAACGATTTTAAGTGTCAGGCAAATCTGCACAAGTCTAATTACGCAGTCCTAATCAATACACCAGAAAAAGGTATAAAATACTCGCCCGACTTCGACTTTTCAGAAGAATATTACCTATTAAAGGAACTCAATCACGCTCAGATACCGATTGCCTACGATTTCGGTCAGGGAGAGTTATTCAGGGGTGAAAAATTATTAATCAAACAAAATTTTATTGTATTGCAACACGTCAATGGATACGATCTTGTGGATTATTTTACAGAAAAGGATGTGAAAAATACCAAAACTATTGAGGAAGCCATCAAATTGTTCATTAGTATTTGTGATCCACTACAGTACCTTCACAGCAAAAATTACATTCATTGTGATTTAAAACCCGGTCACTTGATTCTTAATCAAAAAACAGGACTGGTACACCTTATCGATTTTGAACTATCCATTAAACGTGGAGGAATTATTAAAGGAATTAGCAAGGAATATGCGTCACCGGAACAACTGCAGATGCTAGCCTGTCTAAAAGACTTACCCAGAAAGGTTCATTACGAGGCTATTTCTTCAACTATCCGGCTCGATGGCAGGACGGATCTTTATTCTGTCGGTTTAATTCTCTATCAAATAGTAACAAAGAAATTATGGCAGACTGAAAAAGTCTTACCCAGTCAAATAAACAACCATATACCCCAGAAATTGGAAGAAATCATAAAGGGTCTATTAGAGGTGAATGTATCTAGCAGAATCCCATCTGCGGAAGAATTAAAAAAGGCGCTGAGCAGCATCTGAACTCAGTCACATTTTTATATGCTTATAGAAAACCCATGAAATACGTTATCCTGTCAGATATACATGGCAATGTGGACGCCCTACTCGCTGTAATTAAAGAAATTGCCGAAAAAGAGAATGCCATTGATAACTTACTGATCGCCGGCGACATCGTTGGATATGGCGCATCGCCAAACGAATGCTGCAATATTGTGCGTTTTTTAATTTATGGCAGAAAGAAAGTAGGTTTAGAAAGCATCTCTAAAATCATAGATCAACCATATCTCGATTCCAAGCAACAGGAACACATGCTGAAGGCTATTATATCATTAGAAAAAAGGTGTATAGCCATCGGCGGGAATCATGATATGGAGGCATCCGGTGAACCGTCGCTCACCAGCGAAATGAATCCTATAGCAAAGACCGCAGTAGATTGGACCAAAGGGGTACTAACAAAAGAAAATCTCAAATTTTTGAGACATCTTTCCCTGAGGATGAAATTTAGCAAAGAAGGATTTGAAATCGTGCACAGTACGCCTGCGTATCCACGAGGATATGATTATGTCAAAAATGCAGGCGCATTAAAGTACACGACTCTATGGTCAAAAGTAACTTTTGGTGGACACACTCATCGGCCAGCGGCTTATATTTATACAAAGGAAACCAGAACCGTAAATGCCTCCGTTCTAATTCCTGCGGATAACTATGATATGCGCCTTATGCTTATCGAAAAAGAATCAACAAATAAGGTAGAATCTTTCGATATCGATTTCGGAAAAGAATGGAAATATTATATAAATGTAGGTTCGGTAGGCCAGCCGAGGGATGGGAATCCACATGCATGCTATGTAATATTCGATTCTGCCTCAAAACATCTCGATTTTAAGCGAGTACCTTATAATACAGAAGCGGCGTCAAAAAAGATACAGGAAGCCTCCTTACCGAATGAATTAGCGCAAAGAATTTTAAAAGGCGCCTAAGCTGAATTCTCACCAAAAACAAACGTCCCGCTCTTTCCGCCCGATTTTTTCACAAGGTGGATATCGCTTATCACCATTCCTTTATCTACTGATTTACACATATCATATATTGTGATTGCACAGACAGACGCAGCGGTAATGGCTTCCATCTCTACCCCGGTTTTTCCGGTAACCCGAACCTCTGAAAAAACATCAATGATGTCCGCAGCATTATTCGTATAATCAATCTTTACACTTGTCAGGTTTATTGGATGACACATCGGAATGAGGGTAAACGTTTGCTTTGCCGCCATAATACCAGCCACTCGCGCCACCTCAAAAACATCTCCTTTCTGTATCTTTTTATCCATAATGAGACGAAAGGTTTCTGGTTTCATCGTAATCTTTGCATGGGCGATGGCAATTCTATCAGTAACTTCTTTATCGCTGATATCCACCATGCGGGATGCGCCCTGTTCGTCAAAATGAGTAAGTTGTGACATTTGGCTAATATTCTCCCTAAATTCTGCTATAGAACGCAGATTAACGCGGATGAACACAGATAAAATCACACGATGGGTGTTTTGTTTAACTCACCAAATGGGTGAATAATCGTTTTTCTTTGTACTGTTAAAAATCCGTGTTTAGCTGTGTTTATCCGTGTCCATTTTAAGTGTTAATTGAAAAATAAAGGTGATCCTTGCCCTTTCCCCAAAACATCCCCAAAAAACTAAGTGCACTGTCTGTGTCCACATACTTTTAAGTCTCTTAAGGAATGGCTACTTCTTTTTCTTTTACAACACTGGAAAGTGAATTGAGTATGAAATCTTTTGCATCAAGTATTTCAAGGAGAACAGGTTCACCGTCCTTAGAAAAATGGACAATCATTTGTCCTTCTTCTTCGGCATAATCTATCTGCTTATCTGAAAGTTCAACAAGAAGGGCATCTACATCTTTACTATATCTAATCTTTCTCATATCGGGACATCCTTCCGGGATAAACGGTTACAACATAAGTTTTTTCAAGTTTTGATTCGTAAACAACTCTAAGCACATGTGTATCATCAAAGCCCTTTTGAGCAATTAGCCTTTCCTTGTAACCTTTGCCTATTTTATCAGGATTTCTGACAATGTCTTCAACAATTTCTTTTGATACATTAATGCCGTGAGCCCTTAACATCTCAATTTTAAGCAACGAATGTGGGCTGAATTCTATATCAACAAGCATAACCAACCTTACTATGCGGGAAAATCCATCCTTTTTGTCTTTCCCCCCCTTATTACGCGTCTAATTTTTTCTGAAAGTAACAGAAATGAGAGGGTAAGTCAATAAAATGTCCATGAATATTCACGGAGCGAAGGGGAAAAACCGGTAGGTTGGGATGAGGAACGAATCCCAACCTTTCCAACAAATTCTGTAATAGGACGAGGATTAACGCAGATAAACAGATTTACAGAGATTTTGCAACTTAAAAATATTTTGAGAGAGGGGGGATAAAACTTTTGGCTGGACAGCGTCAAAAGAAGGCAGGCTTGGTAGGTCTTGAACAAGACTCATATTTTTGGCCTTTTGTTAAATAGCATTCTATTCATCCTCCCACCTGGTGCATCACGACATGGCCTTTGCCGGCGTGTACAGAGGGTTTCAGGTTCGCTGCACGGATAAATGCATCGGTGAGCGTTTCTTCGGTAGGATTGTTTCTCAAAATTTCTTTCAAATCCACCTCTCCTCCCGATAATAAACAAGAACGCAATTTCCCGTCGGAGGTCAAACGGAGGCGATTACAGGAACCGCAAAAGGGTTGGCTTACAGCGGATACAAATCCTAAAGTTCCCATAGCTCCATTGATCTTATATATCTTTGCAGCGCCGCTGCCGAGCTTGGGGGGAGGGAGCGCGATGAGTTCATTATTTCTCTCAATAATATCAATAATATCTGACATCGGAATAAATTTATCCTCGGAAGCGAGGCTTTCCTTGTTCATTGCCATATATTCAATAAAACGCACTTCGAGGTCTCGTTCCAGCGTAAGCCTTGCAAACTCTTCAAATTCGTCGTCATTAATCCCCTTCATGGCAACCACATTAATCTTCGTATTTTTAAATCCCAATTGAAGGACTTCTTCGATCCCATCCAGGACATCCTTTAGTTTCCCGCCCCTAGTGATCCTTTCGAACTTTGTCTCTTCCAAGCTGTCGAGACTTATATTTAACCTGAACAACCCGGTTTCTTTCAGTAACTTTGCGTAATTTTTCAGATAAATACCGTTCGTCGTTATTGCCAGGTCTTCGACACCCTGTATCATCCCAAGCATACACAGCAGGTTTTCGATGCCTCTTCGGGCAAGTGGTTCTCCTCCTGTCAGGCGAAAACTCTTAATTCCCAACTTAACGGCATGCCGCACAACGGTAGAAATCTCCTCGTAAGTGAGAATATCTTTATGCTTCGCAAGTTCCAGCCCGTTCTCTGGCCTGCAATAAATGCACCGGAGATTACAGAGTTCGGTTACAGATATTCTCAATCGGTTTATCCTTCTAAAATATTTATCAATGATCTTCATGGCATGAAATCTTTATGTATTTTCCGTGTTATAACTCGTCTTGGGTATGATTTGATATTCCTTCATCTTCCGCCATAAGGTTGTTGTAGAAATGCCCAGATTGCTGGCCGCCTGCTTACGATTTCCAGCGCACCTCCGCAGGGATTCAATAATCGTCTTTCTTTCCTGCAGTGCCAGGGCGGCCCGGATTCCCCCTGTTTCCGACATAATATCCATGTCATCTGTTGACAGTGGACTTTGCAACGCCAGGTCGGCAACGGTAATCTTATCGCCTCTTACCAGAGTAACAGATCTCTCTATTACGTTTTCCAGTTCCCGGACATTTCCAGGCCATGGATAATTTTGTATTAAGGATATTGCCTCTCCGGATATCTCCGGTGGTTTCTTTCCAAGTTTGTTCGAGTATACATTCACAAAATAGTTGGTTAAAACAGGAATATCTTCCTTCCTTTCCCTCAGTGGTGGCAGGTGAATCCTTATCACATTAAGCCGATAAAATAAGTCTTTCCTAAATGACCCGTTTTTAGTGGCTACATCAAGGTCTTTATTTGTTGCCACAATAACCCTGACGTCGAGATTGATCGGTTTATTATCCCCGACCCTTCGTATCTCGCCGTTTTGCAAAAAACGAAGCAGTTTGACCTGGCTCGAAAGCGACACCTCTCCGATCTCATCCAAAAACAAGGTGCCTCCCTGCGCCTCTAAAAAAATACCTTTTTTATCTTTCACTGCCCCCGTAAACGAGCCCATAACGTGTCCAAACAATTCGCTCTCCTGCAAACTCTCCGGTAAGGCGCCGCAATTCACTACAACAAACGGCTTATCACTCCTGCGGCTATTACTGTGAATAGCGCGCGCTACCAATTCCTTTCCTGTGCCGCTCTCTCCTGTAACGAGAACGGTACTTTCGCTATTTGTCAGTTCCATGAGGATGTTCAAGACCCTCATCATCACGGGAGAATTGCCAACAACGCCCTCAAACTTGTACTTTTCTTTGCACTCTTTCTGGAGGTCGCTGGCCTTATCGGACAGCCGTTTTTTCTCTAACGCCCGTTCAATTACCGAGAGGATATCGGGCAACTGAAATGGTTTGGTTACGTAATCATAGGCGCCTTTTCTCATTGCCATAATCGCGCTGTCAATCGTTCCGAATGCAGTCATAACAATAATCTCTGTGGATGGATTATCACGCTTGATGTGCGATAAAACTTCAAGGCCGTCCATGGCTTCCATCTTGAGATCCACAATAACCAAGTCGAAGGCATGGGTTTTTTGCAATTTCACAGCCATTTCCCCGCTCTCTACGCTTTCGACATGGTAGCCAGCCCTCTTAAAGGCAATTACCAGTGATTCCCGCATATTTTTTTGATCTTCAACAACCAGAATATTAAACATATTTCGTGATGAACCTCCTGGCGCGGCGTCGCCGCGACCAAAGAGTGAAAAACGAAGACAGGTGGCGATTTTCTCGCCACCCGTCACTCGTCACCGTTTCTAAAAACTTACAAAAAAAGAAGTTGTTACAGAATAATACTATACTAATACGGTTTTAACTTGTTTGTTTTTTATCGGCAGCCGGATTGTAAATACCGTCCCTTTGTTTCGCTCGCTCTTTACATCAACAACGCCGCCGTGGTTATCTACAATACGATGTACAATGGAAAGTCCCAGTCCCGTCCCCTTCGTTTTTTTTGTGGTAAAAAAGGGCTCAAAAATCTTTTTCATAATTTCCGGCGAGATTCCCTGCCCCGTGTCAGCAACTACAATTTCTATCTCCTCATTATTCGGCGTATTTGGCCTTCTTACGTGGATAAATATTTTCCCGCCCCGCGGCATGGCATCAATAGAATTTACTAATAAGTTCCAAAAGACCTTCCTGCTCCAATTCTGATCCAAATAAATCTTCGGGACATTATTCTCATAAACCTTTATAATTTTGATTCTTTCATTGAACCTCTCATCCCGCTGCAGCAAAAGCAATGTCTCATCAATAATTGCAAAAATGTCACTCCTCACGAAATGATATTCTGCAGGATGCGCAAAGGTCAGGAAGTTGGTAATAATGCTGTTTAGCCGGTCGGTTTCCTCAACCACCATCTCGAATAACTTCTGATCGTCGCCATTCAGGGCCAAGTCCCGTTTCAACATGCACACCGAATTTGATATGGCCCCCAGAGGATTCCTGATCTCGTGGGCAATAGAAGCCGCCAATTCTCCGATAGAAGCCAAACGTTCAGAACGCCGTATTTGATCTTCTATCTTTTTCCTGTCAGTAATATCTCTGATAATTCCTTCAACGCCAATAATACTTCCATTTTTATTCTTAATTGGGTAAGTATTCTGGGAAAGCCAGAGTTCTTTGCCGTTCTTACAATAAACCCGGTATTCCAAATCTTTTGAAACCTTTAACTCATCATCGAGTATTTTCTGCATAGTTTCCCTCACCTGCTTCTCGTCGTCTTTGTGAATCATATCGGCAGCGAGAGAAGGGGTTTCATAAAATTCCTGGGGAAAATAGCCCGTCACCTTCTGCAGCGCCTTATTAAGGAACAAATATCTCCCAGATTTATCCATCCTGAATATCACGTCCTCAATGTCTTCGACCAGATTCCTGTATTTCTCTTCAGACTCCTTAATTTTATCAAAAAGCCGAGTGTTGTCAATTGCAATGGCCAGTTGCGGGGCAATCTTGCTGACGAAATCAAACAACTGGTTTTCAGAAAAATTATTAACCTTCCTGCTTCCAAAATTAACGCTGCCTATAGTTTCACCCTTATATATCAACGGAAATGCCATGCGGGACTTAATTCCCTCTTTGTACAAAATAGGATCGGTTGAAAAGTCCCCACGGGACGTATCGTTAACCATATAAACTTCACCTTCATCCACAACCTTTCCTGCCAGCGTTCCGTATTTTGAGTAATGCATCCCCTCCTCCAGTCTGGACCTGTCGTAATCCTTCGAAACGGCAAAAACGAGAAATTCTTCTCTCTTGTCGTCAAGCAGTGTAACGCTCATTCTGTCAAAATCGATTACCTTGTTAAGTTCCTCGGTGAGAGATTTAAACACTTCCCTGATGTCCAGTTTTGAGGCGAGAATTTTGTTGATGTTATTCACGATATCCTTCTCTCGCTCTATCCTCTTCCTTTCGGTCAGATCAATAATAATTCCCTCGTATCCGACAACGGTGTTTCGTTCGTCCCGCCTGAGATTACTCGTCATCAGACAGGGAACCTTCACTCCGTCTTTCTTTTTTAATTCCACCTCGTAATCCTTGATAAAACCGTTTCTATACACCATATCCTTAATTACTTTACCTTCGTCAGGATTAAAGAATAAATGTTGCGCGAGGTTTAGTTTTAGGATTTCGTTTTTAGATTCGTAACCGAATAAGTCAACGCCCGCCTGATTAATATCTATGAAATAACATTCAGGCTCACAGAAGAACACAACGTCTTTACTTGTCTCAAAGAGACGTCTGTATTTTTCCTCGGATATCCTTAGTTTTCGCGTCCTCTCTTCAACTATTTTTTCAAGCCGTACCGTATAGTCATGAAGCTCGTGTTCCAGGAGTTTTTGTTTTGTTATATCCCTGGTAATTGTTACAAAACCGATCGGTTTCCCGTCAGTTGCATGACGGGTTGTAAATGTGCTGTAACCCGTAAAAATTTCTCCATTTTTACGAATCAACTGCATCTCGTTTTTATATATGCCGGTTTTTAGCGTTGTCTCAAGTATCTTCAGCACCCTATTGGACTCTGCGTCTGTTTTTGCATGCAATATTTTAATATTTGATCTGAAAATTAATTCATCCGGCTCATAACCATACATTCGTTTTGCGCCTTCGTTGAATGCCAGGATATTTCCGCCAAGATCACTGGCAATGATTGCGTGCTCGGTAGAACTAACCAGAATGTTGTTTAAAAAATTTGTTGTTTCCTGCAGCTTTGAGGTTTTTTCCTGCACCGACTTGGCCATTGCATTAAATGCATCTCCCAATTCACGCACTTCACCCTGCGTCTTTATCGTTACCCGCTGGGATAAATCCCCTGCGGACATCCTGCGTGTTGCCGTTGTTAATCCCATAATAGGCATTGCTATCTTTTGCCCGATCAAAAAGGCAAATGCAATCCCGGCCACCGCAAGAATCACCCCGGTAATGGTCAAATAAGAGAATATCTTTGTGAAGGGATTCTTTAAATTTTTCATTGTCAGAGACACTTCATCGGTACTCATTTCCGTAATGACGCCCCATTTAACTTCAGGAATCCAATACCATGCCCCAAATACTTTCTGGCCTCTGTAGTTAGTGTAGCCTTTCACATCAAATCCATTTACACCATTCAGACATGACTCTGCACTCCTTGTATGCTTTTTGGTTTGCGGCTCCACAACAGCCAATTCCATCGTTGTTCTATTCGTGATTAAACCGATTTTCCTTAATTCGCCGGTAAATCTGGATTCAGTAATCATCAAACCATGCCGGTTGATTATATAGGCGTCGTAAGTCTCTCCATGTATCTCCTGCATTTCATTATTCAGGACGGACAGATCGGCCTGGAATAACATCACCCCTATCACACGACCATTTTCATTCTTTACAGGCGCAAAGACATACATGTCCGGCGATTGCTCGTATCTGTTGCCAAAATCGTCAGCATCATAAAAAACAGAGGAGACAATGTCCGAAATGTAAGTCCTGCCGTCAACAGCGCGATTAAAACCTTCAATATCGGATATGTTTAAGCCGATTAGCCTGTTATCCGCTGATATCCTGATATTGCCGGATACATCGCTAATCATGAGTCTGTGAAACAGCGCATCGTACGGTATACTGGAAAGGAATTTAGAAACGGTATCTGCGTCTGCTTTCGTCAAATTAACGGCCTCTGCTACAAGGGGATTGTTAGCAATGCGCTCCGCCGTTATCTTCAGTTTATGTAACCACTCGTTCACCTGAGAGGCCTTCTTCGAGCAGATTGACTGCAAATTGCCAATGGTCGTTTCCTGAATGACCTTTTGGGCGGAAGGATATGCAATAAGCCGCATAACCAGTAAGGGTGTAAGGACAGCGATTAGAAACAGAAAGATTAATTTGTTCTTGATTGATCGGAACATATCGCTACCCTTATCCTGCTGGTTAGATTATTCACTCATTGTTATGAAGCTGTAAATCTTTTGGAAGGATATACTGAAATACAACAGAAGGAATATAATTATTCAACAAAATTCTGGTCGACCGGCACCTTCCCCAAAAATGGCACCTCCCTGAATTCTGTCGCTTTTTCAGCCGCTTCTTTGTTCGCACTGACAAATACTTTACACTTATTAACTATCTCATCAAACGCCTTTGCTGCAACCGAACTGGGATAGGCGGCTACAAACGCCTCGCCAGTATCACACTTTTCTGTAATCCCCGGATCCAGCGGTATCTTCCCCAGAAATGCTACGCCCAATTCCATACAAATCTTCTCACCCCCGCCGGTTTTAAACACGTCTATATTTTCGTTACAGTGAGGGCATTTCAAACCACTCATATTTTCAACAATCCCAATAATCGGTACGTTGCTGTCACGGGAGAAAAATACGGCCTTCTTCACGTCTAACAAAACCACGTCCTGGGGTGTTGTAACAATCACAGAGCCATCCACTTTCCCAATAAGTTCAATAATGGATATAGCTTCATTCCCCGTTCCCGGCGGCAAATCTACCAGAAGAAAATCCAATGCCCCCCAGCATACACTCCCCATCAATTCGCAGAGAAAATCCCACTTTGCAGAATCCCTCCAGATAACCGGCATTGACGGATCTTCGATCAAAAAGGACAGAGAAGCCACTTTTAAATTCGGCATCACTTCCAGGGGCATCACCCCGCCGCTGCTGCCCTTGAGCCTTTTTCCCTCTACGCCTAACATCATCGGGATATTAGGTCCATGAATATCAGCATCGGCTATGCCAACCTTAAAACCCTTTTGAGCCAGTGCAACCCCGATATTCGTTGTTACGGTGCTCTTGCCCACCCCGCCCTTGTTACTCATCACAACGATTTTGTAAGTAATCTCTTTCATACGCTGTGCAATTGCCCACTTGTTGTGTTCTATCTGATCCAGTTGACAGGACAACTGTTTCTCACAAAGCTCACAGGTAAACGGAATCTTGCATTCTGGCATTACATCCCCCTTCAAAACTCATGTACTTCTAAGTAAAAAGTTATTAATAAAAATCTGCATCATGCCTGAACGACCACTTATACTTTTGTCGTTTTGGCCGGTTTTCTTCAGGCACTACCTATCGGGTATAATCTCAATAGCACACGTGTTATTTATGGTATTGCAGGCATATTCGCAAACCCCGCAACCCACACGCCCCACGCCAAACATCGCGACTGATTAATCTCTGCAACGCCCATTCTGACTTTATTCACGTGCTCTACAGGTTTTAATGCCCCCTCTTTACAGGCTGCGATGCACAACAATCCATTACACAGGACGCATGGACTTTCCTTCGGTACAATAACAGGCGTACCAACCGCCACATCCGTCAACCCATTCGACCTCCTGATAGCCTTCGCAGGACACGCCTTGATACACTCGTCACAACGGGTACACAGCGAAAGAAATTCCGTCTCTTCAACAGCGCCAGGAGGACGCAAATAGTCCCCCTTGGGCATCACACGTTCAACCTTTTTACTGGCATAATCGGCGACCTTGTTTCCTACAAAGCTAAACAAGTCCTTAAAAAGCTGCCGCCTATCAACTATCTTTTCTGTATTATCCATAGCAAAACTATCTGCAAACGCCAAAGAATATTATTAAACAAAATAAGTTTACTTCAATAAAAATAGGTTGTCAAGGCTAAATCCCGACCAGTCATTTGTGCAAAAGCATCAGAATTTAGTTTGTTTTTGCAGCCCATTTTTTATAATTTATACGTTATGAAATTCAAAGTGACTGTAATATCCATTGTGGGTAAGTCAAACAGCGGCAAGACCACCCTCATTGTAAAACTCGTGAAAGAATTAAAATCCAGGGGTTATAAAGTCGCCACCATCAAACACAGCCATCATCATTTTGAACTGGACACGGAAGGCAAAGACAGCTGGTTACACACACAGGCCGGGGCGGATGCCGTAGTCGTAGCTTCACAAAATATGACGGGCATCATAAGGCAATCACCAAAAGCCCTCCCTCTGACGGAGATTATAAATACGTATTTGCATGACGTGGACATTGTCGTTGTCGAGGGCTATAAGACCGAGGCCATCCCAAAAATTGAGGTATTTCGTTCAGAAATCAGTACCGAATTGGTATGCAGGGATGATAAAAACCTAATCGCCGTTGTCGGTGACAAGAATCCTGGGATTAGTGTACCATTCTTTCCTATTGATGATAAAATTTCGACTATTATTGATTTTTTATTAAATTATAAATTTGAGGAATAAATCATGAGACAGACACATATTCTCACCTATTTATGCCTATTAATTTGTCTGACTATTCTTATATCCACCAAGGCTATTGCACAAACATTTACCTTGGAAAAAACTGTAACCATAGATTTCGGCACTGTCTGGTGCATACCCGTCTACGATGGAAGCAACATAGTAGTCTCAACTGAAAGCGAAGGAAGCATAAAAATTGAGAAATACGATCTGTCACTCAATGAGGTAGTGAGCCATCCTACAACGGTAGCCGATTCATCGGATACCGCCAATAACGATTCGATTGCCGATCATAAACACATCTTCCAAAACGGCTATCATTATATAGTTTTTTCCATCGCTGGCAGCGGACAAGGCGGTTACATGTATCTTTTGAAATTAGATACTGATTTAAACAGGGTTGGCGACATTATTACAGTAGTAAGCGATGGTTCACCAACAAACGATATGTTTCTCGTCGGTGACGGCACATACATCTATGCCGGAAAATTCCTGCCCGGCACTGGACATAAGGTTTATAAATACGATTCAGACCTTAAAAACCTCGGTTCTTATACGATAGGCGGAGGCACAAATACCCATGCAAACGGCGCTGCTGCGGTCTACACCAATAACCAGTTCCATCTGGTTGCGCCATTTACCTTGGCGCCTGGACAAAATGGTGAATTCTATAGATTCATTTTTGATAGTAACTGGAACGTGGTGGAAAACAAAAAAACAATTCTTTCTGACGAAGGGATGTTAAGCATCGTCTCCGCCCTTTCTGTAGAACCAAATTCACAGGAATTTATTATCCATTACGGACGCGGAAGCGGCGATACTGGCGGTCCGCTTTATCGAGCTACCTACAATTCAGATTGGAGCTTTCGTTCCAATACCCAGGTCATTGACGGCACATGGACGCGTCCCCACAGCATTATTGTTAACGATACCCTGTATGTCGGCTATGATGGAGGCTCAAGTGTTCATCTCTCAAGTTTTACCATAACCGATATTCCGCACCTACGCCAACTATTACAACATCAGTAACACCAACGACAACCCACACAGCTATACCATCACCAACAATTCCACCGATTTCGACAATTACAACTATACCCTCGCTGGTACCGACTCCTACAGCAACCCCCGCGTGCGAAGCAAGTTCGCTAGCGGTATCTCCAACCACGCTGACACTGAACAGGAAGACGAGCGGAAGTGTAACGGTGATGGTAACAGGCGACGCCAATTGCCCGGTAGAAGGCGAAACGGTAACGGCAACAATTGCCGCATCCGGAAGGAAACGGGTCTCTGTGTCTCCGACAAGTCGGGCAACCGATGAAAACGGTCAGGCGACATTCACCATTACCGCAAGGAAAAAGATTGGCAAGGCAAAGGTCACATTCCAGGCAGAGGGGCAGAAGAAGTCAATAACTGTGACGGTTAAAAAGTAATCTTTTTATAATGAAAATATCTCTCGGCTTTCGGCATAAACCTACTGATTCTGCTTGACATCTGCTATGTCAAAAAATACCGTTTTGTTAATTATAGAATAAAAATGAATATTGGGCATAAATTTGACCCAATGCCTGCATGGATTATAATCACCTTATGCAGATCACTGAGGAAATTTTTCAAACATTTCTAAGGTGTGAAACCAAGTCCTACCTTAAAATCGCAGGTGCTGTTGGCCTTCAAAGGGAGTTTCGCGATTGGGAAAGATTTTTTGCCGAAGATTTTCAGAAGAAATGCAGCCAGCGCTTGATCTCTAATTTTCAGCAAGATGAACGCTTTGTAGGTACGATATCTCCACAAGAACTCGAAAACAAGAAGTATCGTGTTGTGATTGACTGTATAGTTCAATCGCAACGAGTTCAAAATTGCATAACATGACACAAATGACTAATTTATTTGTTACAAGAATAAGGACTGCCTATTTCTCCTAAAAATCTAAATCCAAAGATTATCATTCAAAACGAGGATGCATTAATTACTGCATAAAAATTGGTCATAGGAATTTTTGATCTACCAACAAAAGACGCTTCAATACTACTATTTTTTACCGCACGTGTAAGGGTAGGTTTCAAACCTGCCCCTACGGTTAATACGACGAATACATGAATGTCGTTTTTCAAAAAGATAAATTGTTACGTGTATTGCAATACGTCCTTAGAGGCTTCTTAAGATGCTGAGGAATTCTTGTGGATTGACAAAGCCTGTGATTGTTTTATCACGAACAACAGTTCCATCCTTGTTTATAAATACAATTGTTGGCAACCCTACAATCCCGTACTTCTCCCAAAGCTGCTTGATCGTCGGATCGTTGGTATTGGTACAGTCGATCTTGATATTTACAAATTTCTTCAATTCTTTAATAACCTCCGGGTCGGGATAGGTAATCTTTTCGAACTCCATGCATGCGGCACACCACGATGCCCAGAAATCAATAATTGCCGGCTTGCCTTCCATTTTGGCCTGTTTCAAACCTTCTTCCTCACTCACCACCCAATTAATTTTCTCCTGCGTCGTGACTGATTGGGCTGGAGTTGTGGCGGAGAAGGGTGGAAGAATCAGTCCTTTGATCATGAGGTGTCCCACGAGGAAATATGCCCCAAAGATAAAGGCTATAAGCCCAAAGGCCCTTCTGGCACGCTGAAAGTTTGTACTCTCGTGGGTCAGCCGGTCGAAACCTCCGGAAAATACCGCTGTAACTATTAAGAACAATCCCATGATGACGACAAAGGCGCTCTCTGAGATGATGAGTCTTAAATAGTAAAGCGCTGCGCCGATTAAAAGAAGTCCAAATATTCTTTCGACCGTTTCCATCCAGACCCCTGATTTCGGGAGCGACTTGATAGCGCCTGAAAAAATACCTAACACGATGAGTAGTACGCCCAGTCCCCAGGCAAAGACAAAGAGCATCCAGAATCCCATGAATTTATTCCCAGTGCTGGCAATGTAGACTAACAAACTGGCGAGGGCTGGTCCGATACATGGCGAGGCGACTATTCCAGAAACCAATCCCATGACAAAAACCCCGAGAATCCCCTTTCTCGCCCCAGTCCCCATCCGGTCTGAGATAAATGACGGCACTCGCAGGTAGTACACTCCAAACATGCTCAGGGCAAGTCCAATGAAGACTGCTACGACAAACCCTATAACCCACGGGCTTTGCAAGGCTGTGCCAAACAATGCACCGGTTGAAGCGGCAGCGACACCCATAGCTGAATAAACAATGGCTATGCCCAGGACGTAAATAAGCGAAAGGAAAAAGGCCGTCAGTGATTTTCTGCCAGCCGATTGGTCTCCGGTTGCCTGTCCTCCAATTACCGCAATAGTGATTGGTATCATGGGATATACGCATGGGGTAAAACTCAAGCCCACACCTGCCAGAAAGATGAGTATGAGTGATACAAAAATTCCTCTGCTTTCTATAGTCTTTTGGAAACCACCAGCCTCAACCTTTTTTACAGGTTTTGAAGCCGGAGGGGCAGGTTTTTCTTCTTTCTGTGATCCCGCTACACCCCAACTTGCCGGTTCTACCTGCACAGGAAGCGTAAATTCCTCCATCTTCGGTGCAAAGCATATTTTGTCAGAACATCCCTGATAGTGTACCTTGAGTTTTATATTATACGAACCGGCAGGAATATCCTTTGATGCCTGAAGATATGATTTTATCTCAACTTGTCCTTCGTAATTTTCCACCTCTTTCTCCAGGAATTGATCGTACTTGATCTTTCCTGCTGGAAGTTCTGTTGATGCTACGGTAAATTGAGCAGTGTCTCCGCTTTCTACCTTGACTTGATCCTTGTAAATATGGTGGTTGGGCGCAATTGCGAGGGTAATCGCTACGGGAATAATGTCGCCTGCGGGAATATGGTCTTTTAAGAGGGTTACGTTTACTTTAAAAGGAGGAGTTTCCCCGAAGGTTTTTAAGGGAAATAAGAGCATAATGAAAACAATTGCAAATAGACCCTTTGTAAAGAAACTTGCTTTCATGATATATTCTCCTTTAAAAAAATCTTTATTTACTTTTCTCCATAAGGCTTTTAATTGCCTCTGAAATTATCTTTTCATGCTGTTCGGCAGTCTCTGCCCTTCCGTACTTTTTTACGATGTTTTCCCATTCCGGCGTTCCGTAATATTGATGGCATCCTATGCACAAACCCTCTCTTTCGACGAGATTTCTTTCTTCCTTGTTCAAAGGTCTGTCCTCGGGGAGTGGCATGTTTTGTATCTGTTTTCCGCTTCTTACCACCAGTTGATCCAGGGCATAGGGAAAATCTTCTATTTTTGGGGTTTGCCACCTCCCGGTTTTTATATTGGGAATATCTCCATACACACCCTTTGATAAATCCTGGAACAAGGGGCTGTCACCAAGTATCTTTTCTGCGCTTCTTGAATTACCCGTACCATATCCTGTGCTCTTGGGGTTAGTATGGCAATCTTCACAGGTTCTTGCAACCAGACTGATTGAATGAGGATGCATAGGCGCTAACGTGGGAGAATTGTGGCCTGTGGATGTTGTATAATGTTTGTTGAGCGCCTTGATATTTCCACCTTCATCGACAAAGGTGTAAAATACCTGACATCCAGGGGCAAGCGGGGAGACCTTCCCTCTTAAATTAATTCCCAATATTGGGTTTTCCCACCTCATAAAGGACCTGTTTTCAAACGATAGGTCTCCAAATTCTTTGATTATTGTCTGCCTGCCTGTTGCGGGATATACTTTTTTTGACGTTGTTATCCAGTCCGTACCCTTTGCCCTCCTATCATATTGCATGTGGCATCCAAAACACTGGGGCGCCCATGTTGCATGACAGGCATAACATTCTAGCTTTTCTATATGTTCGTGTATAATTGACATGGCGACCTTTCCCTGTTGGGTTTTAAATGTATCATTCGTTCTTATGTCTTTGAGTAAAGGGATTTCATGTTTTTTCCCTGTGTACAAACTAAATACATACGCCTTGTCTTCTTCTCTGATCCAGTTTGCCTTTACATTCCCCCGTGAAGTAAGGAGATATTCCCTGATCCCATCCTTATAGATTCCTTTACTGCCCTCCAGAATAACGGGTGTTCCATACCCCACAGGGAGTTCCCAGGGATATTCTTTGGGCGTACCATGGCAATCATAGCACGTAATTTCCACTTGATAGACAGTTGCGGGGTATATATTGCCATCTCCGTGAACGTCTATCGAGGTGTGGCAATCAACACATTCCATTCCTCTTTCAAAATGCACATCTTTTCGTACGTGTAAATATTCTTTCGTAAACAACGTCTCCTGTGGTTTTGCATGTTCATCAAATGGAGGCGCATGACCGTCATTAACATAATCATATTCAAACATGCCGACAAAGGTCGTTCCGATTCGTCTCCCCCTGGTATGACAATGGGTGCATTGGGCAGCCGGTATTGCGTTTGTAATGCGATGTTTCAGCGGATGCGGACGGGTTCCGTTGTTTTTGATATGGGGATCACTTCCTTCATATTTGCCGTCATTTCCGTAGAGTATATGGCATGCGGCACACCCGGAGGCCCTTAAATCTCCCCGTTCATTCCTTCCTTCTCC
>JACPHJ010000071.1 GCA_016188675.1 Planctomycetota bacterium | reverse complement strand
TTGGCACATTTTGGGTAAAGACACAAAATGTTTTGGGTGAGATGTGGTATCTTGATTATAAGGTTATTTTGGGATTGGCAACCTGGTTGATATATGCGGCATTGCTGCATATGCGTCTGATCGCATCATTTCATGGAACCAAGATTGCATGCTTGACCATTGTGGGTTTTTGCCTGGTACTCTTTACCTTTATCGGCACCTTCTTTATGGGGTCAAAACATGCCTTTCAGCGGGTGAGTGAACAAACGCATACTGAGGTTTTGAATGTTCAGTGACACTTTATATGTTTTTGTTTCGGCTTGATTGAGCTAAGGATTAGATTATGAGTATTATTGTTGTAGGATTGAATCATAAGTCAGCGCCGGTAGAAGTCAGGGAAAAACTAGCTTTTAATCCCAATAGTATCAATACCGCCTTATCTCTATTTTCCCAAAAATATAAAGATCAAAATGCGGAGATTGTTATTTTATCGACCTGTAACCGCGTCGAACTGTACATATCATCGCAGGACGGCGCTATTAAGGTTGAAGATGTCTTTTCGTTTCTTGCCGATTTTCACAAGATTGAGTTAACTGCCTTTTCTTCTTATATGTATTACTATAAAGATGACCGTGCAGTGAATCATCTTTTCTTTGTGACATCCAGCCTTGATTCTATGGTGCTCGGAGAATCGCAAATCCTCTCACAGGTCAAAGAAGCTTACACGACTGCTGCCATGGAAGAGGCTACGGGAAAAGTTTTAAACCAGCTATTTCAGCAGGCGCTCAACGCTGCCAAGATCGTGCATACCAGGACGTCCATCGGCAAGCGTAAGGTTTCCATAAGCTCCGTAGCCGTGGAGTTCGCCGAAAAAATATTCCAGGATTTTGCCGGTAAGATAGTCCTTGTCGTGGGCGCTGGTGAAATGTGTGAGCTTCTACTCAAACACCTCTATGAGGAAGGGGCGCGTACCTTTATCGTGGCGAATCGTACCTATGAACGTGCAGAGGAACTCGCCAACGAATATCATGGTCAGGCTATCAAATATGAATTGCTTGGCGAATATCTCGAAAAAGCCGATATCGTTATTACTTCCACGTCTGCCCCCCACTACGTAATCCATGCCGATCAGGTGAAGGAAGCCATCAAACACCGGAGAGGCAATCCCATGTTCCTTATCGATATTGCAGTTCCCAGGGATATTGAACCTGATGTCGCCAATATTGACAACGTGTATCTTTATAATATTGATGATCTCCAATCTGTGGTAAGCCAGAATATTGACGAACGAAACAGAGAGGTGGAAAAATGCCGTGTCCTTATTGAAGAAGAGGTAGAGCACTTCATGGCCAGGCTTGAGGAAATGAAAATAGAACCGGCGATAACCCACTTACGCAATCATTTCCATACCATCGGGAAGGAAGAATTGGACCGCTTAAAACCCAAGTTAAAGAACTTAGACAATGGAGACTGGGAGCAGGTCATTTATACTATGGAACGCACCATCAACAAACTCCTTCATCATCCCGCAAAGGTAGCCAAACAAGAGGCAAAGAATGGCGGCGGGTATCGGTATGTGGAGACTATCAAAAAGTTATTTGGTATATTTCACCATACAGACCATCCACAGCATTAATAAAGATTCTTACAATATGCACAAATTGACACGGGATTACGCGGCTTGTAAATATTGATCCAATTCTTTCTTTGTTTACCGTCATCCTGGCTACATATTTTGGTTTCTTCCAAACCTTGTTGCTATCCCATTAGGGAAAGTACCCACCTTTATTGAATGTATAATTTTGAATTCTCCGGGTTTGGTTTCTGCAATAACAGCAACCTTACCGGGCTTTTCCTGCGAAAGTGTAACAAATGCTAGTTGACCACCAGGCGTGTAACTTACACCATGAGGACCAACCCCTGTTTCAATCGTATCAATTACCTCCCAGGATGTTCCATCGTGGTCATAATTGTCTTCAATTTCAACAATGAAACAAGCATCTGGTTCATTATCATTCGGATACACCGGTGTTCCCGTATGCAGTGCACTGAGCAATGCTTCAACTAAATCAATGGCAGTGTCTTTATTGTTATTAATCCAGTCAATCCATTCCGAGTTGTTAATAACTGGATCAGGAACTGACGATGGTTCATTGTTTAATAAACTTGATGTCTGACAGGGTGCAATAAAGTACCTATTCGTTGGATTTGCGGGAACTTGAATGGGTGACAGACCAACAGGGACAGTGGTTTCAATTTTCGGGTTTGCGGGATCAGAGGTATCTAGAATGCATATATAGCCTGGTGCAGCGCAACTGATAAAACACCAGCGCCCATCGGTGGAAAAACCCAGCGCCGCTGGAGTTGTTCCATGACCCTGCTGATCGGAGTCTGAAGCATTCAAGTTTAATGTCGTAACAACCTCGTTTTCACTGGTATCAATTACAGCAACAGCCCCACTCCAGATGAGGGGCACGTATATATATTTCCCTCCCGGATGAATTGCAAGACCGTGTGGATTGCTATCTGCATCGTCCCATGATTCCTCAAGTTCACTTTTTACAATTTTAATCACATCATCAAGTCCAGCACTCATATTAATAGTTTTTTCCAAATCCAGTGTATCAGCATTTACTACCATAACGTTATCCTTACCATCCGAAATATAGAGATATTTGCAGTCAAGCGTTAGGGCCGCATGCGCCAGATGAGCTTCAGTATGAGTTTCATAGTGATTTGGGGAAAATTTTGCATGAGATTGGTTGTTATTTGCCATGAGTTCTTTCCGCGCTACAACCTTTCCGCCTTTTTTCCCCTGAAGAGATACTTTTACTATTTCAGTGCCTGCCGTTACATAAAGATACATTCCATCATAAGATGTAAAACAATTGTGGTTATCACCGCCAACTCCTTTTATAGATCCGATTTTTTTTATTTTCACGGGGTCGATAACACCGATATCGTCCGTTCCCTGTTGTGCGACATAAACCAAAATGCCATTCCCCCAATCTCTGAAAGGATTATCAGACTGCTCAGCAAAAACGTAATTCCCGTAATACGATATAGCAATTGCTATATACATCAAAAATAGCCAAACTATTTTCTTCATAATATTCTCCTTAACGAAAATAAATAAACGCCAATACCTTTTTTCTATTACTGATTCTTGACTAAATAGTCACACCAACTACAGGTCTACAGGTACAAAAGGGTATATAAGATTTTTAACAAAGGGGTAAGACAGTAAGGCTGTTCGTAAAATACTGCATTGAATTGTTGGATAATTTTCCGCGAATGAACATTATTTCATGAGGGAATGTATTCTCTTGGTATCCAGTAATGCCTTTTCCATCGGCACAAGGGGCGTAATCTCTATATCAGTAAAAAACGGGAAGAGAGGGAGTTTTGAAACGATCTCTTCCATTTCGTCGTTGGGCTCAGCATCGATAATGGCGGTAGCTCCTCTCCGACCTGAAAGCTTTCCGCCAGCTAATATTTTACCGCGCCGTTGGAATCGTGAAAAATATTCCCACTCCCGTATCACATAACCCAAAAAGTCCTTTACAGGCATCTGGGGCATTTGTTTTACTTCTACCTTTAAAAGAAATAACATGGCTTTTACCTTTCCTTATTGTAAAAGTTCTTATATTGCTAAACCGCCATCTACGTTAATCACATGCCCGGTGTTTTGGCAACATCTTCGGCCTTACCAAATCTTCTCACGGGAATCATCTCTATTACCTTATCCTTGTATTCCTGGGGCAGCACTGCCGTCATGTCTGTTTCAATAAAACCGCAGGCAATTGCGTTTACGGTAACGTTTACCTTTCCGACCTCCTTGGCCAGCGCCTTTGTAAAACCGATCATGCCTGCCTTTGAGGAAGAATAGTTGACCTGGCCAGCCATTCCGATTATTCCACTTACGGAGGTTATATTCAGGATACTGCCAGCCTTTTGCTTGATCATCTGTGTAATAACTGCTTTGGAAAAATTATAAACACTTTTGAGATTGGTATTGATGACGTCGTCCCAATCATTCTCTGCCATTAAGGCCAGGAGTTTATCACGGGTAATACCGGCATTATTTACGAGGAAGTCAATTTTCCCAAACTTTTCCTTGACCTCTTTTGCCATATTCTTTGCGCCATCAAAACTGGCTGCATTTACTTGAAAAGAGAGGACTTTCACGCCCATGGATTCAATTTCCGTTACCAGTGCATTAGCTGCATCGGCGCTTTTGCTGTAATTAAAGACGATATTGCAACCGTTCTTCGCCAATTCCAGCGCTATTGCCCGCCCAATACCTCTTGTGCCACCCGTTACTATTGCTACCTTATCTTTAAATTCCACGTAATATTCCTCCTTATAGTAGTTTTCAGTTATAAATTTATAAATTATTTTCGTGGTATAGTATAGGAATGAATTTTGAAATGCAAGGCAAAAAATATCGGGAGTGTTATGAAAATAGGAGGAATAGAATCTGAGAAATCTATGCAATCTGTGGTTTCGGTGCATCTCACTCCTCTGATGCCATACTTGCTAGCTTTAATCTCATCATTTCAGCAAAGACACCTACCTCGTATTCGATACCCTTCAGGATATCGTTCTCCACGGCAAAGTTAATACACTTCTTCATTTCCTTGAGCGCCCTTGCATCCCGTTCCAATAAAGTTTTTGCCGTGTCAATGGCCTGATTTAATACTTCTTTATGTGGTGAAATTTGATTGATAAGCCCCCACTCTAACGCCGTCTCGGCGCGGATCATCTTGCCCAGGAACAGCATCTCCTTGGCGCGGGCAGCGCCGATATAACGAGGCAGCCGCTGAGTACCACCTAGACCTGGAATGATGCTGAGTTCTGGTTTTGCCTCCGGAAGGCTAAAGAAGGAAAGTTCGGATGCAATACGTAAGTCACATAACATGGCAAGTTCCAGACCAGCGCCGATAGTAACGCCGTTAATAGCGGCAATAACCGGTTTTTTGCAATTTTCGATTTCTACGAACATCTCATGGGCACGGTGAAATCGCTCATAGTTTTTTTCGGCCACCAGCCCCGATATCCATGAGCCAAAGAGTTCGTCACGGTCGGCGCCGTCGCTGAAAACTCCACGAAGTTTGCTGGCGATAATAATAGCGCCAATTTTATCATTGCCCTCGTACTGATCCATTTTATCGTAGATGGCGTCAAGAAGCCATGAACCTATAGAGTTTCGCGGCATGGAGTTTCGCTGCGGTTTTTTCATGTAAATAATGCCAACGGCCTTGCCATTATCTCCAGAAATCTCTTCAAATTCGATGTGGTTATAACCGTAGTTATCACCACGATTCATGCGGATGTCTTTCATCGTAAAAACCTCGGCATTTAAAAACTTTTTACGTAACTTCTTTATTCTGACTTCTGGTTTCTGAATTCTGGCTTCTATCTTAACAATCTGTCCTATATCTTCAATGCTACTTGAAAACCTTCATGGATAGCTTCAAGTGCTGTACGTACCTTGACACAATCACCAATAAAGTATGTCTCTGGAAATTTTCCTTCTACCTGCTTCTGGAGTATGTTGTTGGGTCTGTATCCAACGGCAACGAGGACGGTGTCTGCCTTGATAAAATGTTCCTGTCCGTCCTTTTCATATACCACTCCCCTATTTTTCTGACCATTTTTGTTGTGATTATTGACTATTTCTTTTACCTTTACTTCCGTTATTTCTTTTACCCCTGCATTTTTTAATTCATCGAGAATAACCCATCGAGTGGAGAAACCAAATCCTCCGCCAACCTTTCTTTTCATTTCTAAAAGGGTGATATTCCTGTTTCCCTTCGAGGTATATTCAACAATATCTTTGGCGTCGAGCACCTTATGTTTCAGGAGAAAACAAGCGACCTCTGGTCTCATTGCACCCTGTTTGGCAACATACAAGGCTACCTCGCATCCAACCGTTCCACCGCCAATGATGACAACCTCTCTTCCCAGTGATGCTTTTCCATCCAGTACATCACTGGCAATATAAACATTTTCTCCATTTATTCCCGGGAGGTTGAGCATTATCGGTTGTCCACCTGTGGCTATAATTACTGCATCAGGGCGTTCTTTTTCTAACATCTGTAAATCTGCCTCTTTGCCCGTTTTTACGTTTACTTTGAGTTTTAAAATCTGCCGTTCTAAATATGTTATGACGTTTTGTATTTCTTCACGTCCAGGAGGAATATAGGCATATCGCAATTGCCCACCCATTTGGTCATTTCTCTCGTAGAGGGTAACGTGATGACCCCTTAATGCCAGAACACGGGCGGCCTCCATACCGGCAGGCCCTCCACCGACAACCACAACCCTTTTGGGTTTGCCTGCCCTGGCTATCGTATATTCACCCTCGTGCCCTACCATCGCATTGTAAG
>JACPHJ010000070.1 GCA_016188675.1 Planctomycetota bacterium | reverse complement strand
TATTTTTTCTTGACATGCTTTTTCATAGATGACAACTTTCTTTTGTCGCTGACTATAGCTTTAAAAAGTGGGGGGCGCCGCATTTGCAATATTAAACACACCCCTAAATCCCCTCTTAATAGAGGGGACTTTTGCTCTCCCCTCTAAAAAGAGGGGGTGGTGTGTGTTTTTTTATTGTGTCTATAGTGGACGACAAAAATAAGTATACAAAATCCCCCCTTTAACAAAGGGGGATCGAGGGGGATTAGCTTAAGTCGATCACTATAACTATGATTTCTCTGCGTTCTTTGCGTTCTCTGCGGTGAAAATATTATTCGCGACTAATTATTCTAACAATGAAAACATATAATCTTTATAAATTTCTCAAAGAAGAACTGAAGAACGGCTCGAATGACCTTGTGACAAGGACATCAGGGCAGGCAATCAGGGAGCGTATCGAGAGGGTTATTGCGCAGGAAGAAGACGGAACAATCGTTGCCCTTGATTTTTCAAAGATTGGGATCGTTGATTATTCATGCGCCGACGAGGTCGTGGCAAAGCTCATGTCAAGACTTCTCAGCGGAGAATACGGCGATAAATATATAACTTTGACCGGGCTCAATGAAAATCAGAAGGAAAATATAGAAGTTGCCCTTGAGAGGAAAGACCTGGCAATCATGGCAGAGATGAGGGATGAAAAGAAAATTCTGCTGGGAAGTCTGAATAACTACCTCAAAGAGACGTTGAACCTCATCCTTAAAAAGGGGAAGATTTCGGCAAAAGACCTCTCGGAAATCATGAAACTTGAGGCAAATACCAGTGGTACAAGGCTATTGAACCTTTACAAAAAACGGCTCGTAAAGAGGACAGATGAAATGGTAAACGGCGGAAAGGTGTGGGTATATGAAAAGATATAACAAATTTACGAATTACGATTGCAGATTTGGGATTTATCTAACCAAAAAATCTAAAATCGTAATTCTTAAATCGTAAATCTAAAATGTTTTAAATGTTTACTCTTCAATATGCTGGGCAGTTAATGCCCTTTTAAGCAGTACTTCTTTGTCTTTTTCTATCTGTGACTTGAGTTCTTCTGTCGTTTTAAATGGTATTTCATCCCGTATCTTAAAGAGGAATTGTACTTCGAGGTCTTTCCCATAAATTGATTCTTGAAAATCGAGGATATGTACTTCAATCTCCAGCGTTTCGTCTTCACTGGAAAGCTGCTCCCTTGCAAAGGTAGGTCTCAAGCCGATGTTGGTTAATGCCAGATGTTCTTGTCCAGCCAAATGGACACGTGTCCCATAAACACCCCTTGGCGGTCTGACCTCATGATGCAAGTTTAAATTTGCCGTAGGGTACCCCAGGGTTCTACCCCTGCCGGATTTCTTTACCACCGTACCAAGGATAGAAACCGGCCTGCCGAGCATCCCCTCTGCCTTTTCCAGTTCCCCTTTCAGGACGGCCTGCCTAATGGCCGTGCTGCTGATTACCTGACCCCGATATATTACCGGTGGACATCCGTATACCTCAAAACCATATTTATCGGCCAGTTTACGGACAAGCGATATATCTCCCTCACGACCCCTTCCGAAGCGGCAATTGAATCCAAGGACAATACACTTTACATCCAGCCACGAAACCAGTATCTCATGGATAAAGTCTTCGGCGCTCATTTGCGCCAGTTTCCGGTCAAAACCAAGCACTATGGTATGGTCAACTCCGAAGTGCTCAAACAATTTCAAACGATGTTCCAGAGAGGTGATAAAGGAAGGAGGTCTGTTTTCAATAACGTTTTTTGGGTGGCGGTCAAAGGTAATTATTACCGATTCACCGTTTTTCTTCGAGGCATTATACCGTATGCACTCGATGATCTTTTGATGTCCACGGTGAACGCCGTCGAACATACCAATGGTCGCGACAGGATAGTGAATTTTTCTTGTCAATTCCTTTATGCCATAAATCGTTTCCAACGTTTTCACCTACCTGTTCATTATCGATCATTTCAGTGCTGTTCCGTATTTTTCTGTGGTAAACTGTTATCTTCTTATTGAAACTTTGTGTATATCTCCATATTTCTGCTAACGTCGTTCTGCCAATCAGCCAGGAAGGTCTCCTGTTTTTCGTACAGGTATCGTTTGGTTACGTTTTCCTTGTCTCTTTCAAAGGCTGATTTATCCGCAGATTTTTTATCCAGTAACGCTATGATATAGCACGCCTTTTCCCCGGATGTCTCCGCGGCTACCCCGAGCTGGCCTGGTTTCAGTTCGAATGCCTTTTTTGCCACATTGGGACGGTCTTCTTTTAGCGCCTCAATGTATCGCGATTCCTTATTGAAAAGCTTAATCGGACGAGAAATATAATCGGTTTCACAAACAGAAACTTCTTTTTGCGGACATTCCGTTTTAATCGATTTTACAATATCATTGAAGGAAGTGTCCTTGGTTGTCCCTGCGTATTTTTCGGCAATTTCCTTCGCTTTAAGGAATCCCTTTTCCAGTTTAAAATCGTTTATTACATCATTTTTGATTTCCTCGAATGGTGCCGGTGCGGACGGCCTTTTGTCAATAACCTGGAAAACGACCTTGCCCTCCACGTAATCTAAAGGAACGGACGGCTCGTATTTATCTCTTTCAAAAGCGACTCGAACAATTTGATCCGAACCGGGCAACACCTCCGTGAGGTCATTTTCCGTAAGAAATTCATTGTTTGACTTCTTACCCTTCGGAATCTCATAGGTTACATTGTATTTGGTTGCCAGATCTTTAAAACTCGGCCTTTCTGCCTTGTCCATAGTCTCATAGATTTCCTCGTCCAGCTTATTCATGGTTTCAGCAGCCTTTTCCATTGCCTTTTGTCTGGCAAGTATCTTTCGAATGTCTTCTTTTACCTCGGCAAAAGGTTTATACGCCGGTGACGGCTTCTTTTCCTGAGTTTTACCATCATTCGTGGTCTCTTTTCCTTCTTTATTTAAATTCTTCTTATCAGTTGTCGAAGCATCTTTGGTCGCAACCTTTGTATCTTCGGGTTTCGGTTCTACATTAGTAATCTTGAATTGTGTTTCCTTGTTATCATCATAATACTTTTTCATCTCTTCTTCTTTAACCGGAACCAGCTTTTCCATATCGTCAAATTTAGCGGTCAGACATTCCAGCTTGACGCTTTCAGGCAGCTTGTATCCGGGTTTTCCGGCGGTCGCATCGTGTTCATCGTTCTTGTACTTTTCATAATAGGTGCGGATTTCATCCTCAGTCACATTAACCGAATCAAGGAAATCTTTTGCCTTCAATGAAAGTACCTTGAATTTTACCTGTTCGTTTTCCAAGGAGTATCTTTGCCAGACTTCCTCGGTCGTCATCTTTGTGGACGATCGCAACATGGATTCAAGTTTCTCGACAAGCAATGCCTCCCTTATGGTACGGTCGATCTGCTCTGTGTTAAGCCTGAAATTGTTGCAAAGGAATTGCATAAGCCCCGACCTGGGCATATTCATCTGTCCGCCAAATATCTGGAAGGCCAGTCCCTGAATTGCGCTCTCAACCTCCTGCGCCGTTACGACTATCCCCATCCTCTTGGCTTCGTCTACAAACATGAGTTGCTTCCAAACCAGGGAAACGATAGAGTCTTTAGCTTGAGAAAAGAACAATCTTTGCCATCGCCCTAACATATCCGCAAATTCGTTTTGCGTAACCTTCCTGCCAAATACCTTTCCTATGGGTTTTTTGGGAATCATCTCCATAGCGGAGTAACTGATTCCCCACACAAACATTGCAAAGATCATAACGATATAAACTGTCTTTTGATGCCTTCGGAACCAAGAACTCGAAACCATATCCCCCTCTT
>JACPHJ010000075.1 GCA_016188675.1 Planctomycetota bacterium | reverse complement strand
TCCCGGGTCCTAATTCAACCGAGATGGCAATGCATTGCGGATACCACAGGGCAGGGTGGGCGGGTATGATTGTTTCAGGCATGGGTTTTATTATCCCGGCAACGCTTATTACAGGAGCTATCGCCTGGTTCTATCAGCAGTACGGTTCTATCCCTGATATCAAGCCTATCTGGTACGGCATCAGACCGGCTGTACTTGCTATTATCATTAATGCAGTTTACAAGTTCGGCAGGAAGGCCTTGAAAAACTGGCAGTTGGGTATAATCGGTGCTGCAGTGATGATTGCTTCTCTTGCCGGTATGAGTGAGATTCTTGTCCTTATTGCAGGCGGGCTCCTTGGAATGTTCTGGCTTTTGTTCAACCAAAAGATGGACTGTATGAAAGCATCTCTTTTTCCCTTGCTTCTTCTGCCGGCAAAATCGGGACATCTAAAGGCTGCAATTGCCGCAACCGCCATTTCTACAGGGCAAATCGCCGGTAATGTTTCACTGGTTAAACTCTTTCTCGTATTCCTGAAAATCGGGTCTGTGCTTTTTGGCAGTGGTTATGTGTTAATTGCCTATCTTCAGGATGAACTCATTGACCGATTGGGGTGGCTTACACAACAACAACTTGTTGACGCCATTGCTGTCGGACAATTTACGCCCGGACCGGTTTCCAGCGCGGTTACCTTTGTCGGCTACCAGATTATCGGAATAAAAGGCGCAATACTTGCAACTGTTGGCATGTTTTTACCGTCTTTTTTCTTCGTAGCCATGTTGAATCCATTCATCCCGAAGATGAGGACTTCAAAGTGGGTGTCCTGCTTCCTTGATTCAGTCAACGTAGGGGCAGTGGCGATAATGGCTGTGGCGGTAATACAACTTGCCCGTGTCAGTCTTATTAACTGGCAGACATGGCTAATCGCACTCATGAGTGTTGCTGTTACATTTGTATTCAAAAGAGTGAATACTCTATGGGTCGTGCTTGGAAGTTCGATTGTAGGTTATATATTGACAAAGGTGTAATTAAAAAATACCAGGGTAAATTTAAGAGTTTCTGAAGATTATTAAAAACCAGGTTGGTGTTGGGTTGATTGTTAAAGTATTTTTTACCTCCCCCCATCCCCTCCTTGTGAAGGAGGAGAAAAAGGGGTGGTTAATTGGTTGAGACTTTGCTGTGCTGTGATATACATGAATTTATTCAGTACAGAGTCCTAATTGGTCTTCGAGCCTTTCAATTACAACGGTGTATTTTTCGTGTACACCAGCGTCAATGTCTTCTTTTTCCAAGGCCTCAAATTTCCTGATTAGTATCATTTGTTCATCGCTGGTTAATACCTTATTTATCCAGGGGAAAAGGACTTTTTCCTCTGTATGGATGTGTTTGTCCATAAACTTGATATAGGCGCGGGCGATTTTTATGATCTTCTTTTTTGCCTTTTTACCCTGATAGATGTAGTTTATCGCCCCGGACAGATTCCTTATCTCATCACGTGCAGACACATGCTCCATCAGCAGTTGTCCCAAAAAATCCTTCTTTTCACCGCCCCGAACGTCTTTGAGGAATGGGAACAGCGCCTTATCTTCTTTTTCTAAATGGCATTTGTGGGTAAAACCATTGATGACATCGATAATTTCGTTGAATGTCTCTTTAGAGACGGGTTTGTCGTTCTCAAGACAATTTGCGGCATTTTCTAAAATTTGCAACACCCTTCGTGTGGTATCGAATTCACGGTGCAATATTTCCGTAGCGGATAAATCATGATTTTCAGTGTGCGTATGTTCCAGATAAATACGATGCGTTGAAGGGGCACAGGCGAAGGCATATAAACTGGAAGTAATAATAATCGGAATAAAAATCTTTTTCATGGTTATGTATTTATAAAAAGTTTTACGTGGTGAGTTAACCGGTTTCGTATTTTATTTCTTTATAGATTCGTTATCCTGCACTTCATTCCAATACTGATCAACCATCTCCTGTATTTTCGCTAAAATTTCTTCCTGTCGCACCGGCTTAAAAAGATGCGCAAAACGTCCCTGTCCCTTCAGGTATTCTTCAACAGGCTTGAATTTCCTTGGAACAAACGTATGCCTTACCTCACCGCAAATTGCCTCTTTCAGCGCCCAGATGCCCGTATCAACTGCCAATTTCGCAAACATAGCAGAGTGGGAGGGGTCTGTTGCCCACCCAGGTGGGCACGGAGAAAGATTTATAAACAGCTTTGGGCCTTTGTATTGTTCTGCCTTTTTAAACTTGTTGATCAAGTCAACTGGATGGGACGGCGAGATGGTGGCTAAATAAGGCGGCTTGTGACTCCTCCATATTTCGAAGAGATTCTTTTTTGAGAGTTCTGTACCTGTCGGACTTATTCTTCCTGCAGGCGTTGTCCCCGTCTTTGACGCAAAGGGCGTTGCCCCTGACCACTGGAAACCCGTATTTCCGTAAGCCTCGTTATCGTAACAGATGTAATAAAAATCAAGATTACGGTATATGGCGCCGGACGTGGACGCAAGGCCTATGTCGTAAGCAGCGCCGTCACCCGTCAGCACAACCACCTTCAAATCCTCTTCTGGGCCAAGCCTCCCCTTTCTAATTAAGATATCCAGTGCGTCCCTTACACCCTGTGCACCGGCAGGGGCGCAGGCAATTGCCGTATACAGCCACGAATTCTGAAAAGGCGTAAACGGGTAAATAGAAAGCAGGGTAAAACAACCTGCGGCATTTACAATAATGACCTTTTTCCCCAAAGCCTTCAGACAGTGCCTCAACGCCAGAAGCCCCCCGCATCCTGCACACAAAGGAGTGCCCGGGAAAATATCCTCCTCCGTAGGAATGTCTTTTATAGATCTTATTGGAGTCAGTTCCATAGAAACATCTTTCCAATGAAAAGTGTAAACTGAAAATCAGTTGTAAGTTTGCAGTTGTAAGTCCAACTTAAATCTTACCACTCACAGCTTTCTTTGCGCCCTTTGCGTCTTTGCGGTGAACCATTACAATTTCCCCGCCGTCTTCTTCAACCTATCCATTTCCTTCCATTCCGTCTCTGTGTATAGGAGACGAGGGGCTGGAATCTCCCCGGTATCTGCCAACTTAACCATACTATGAATGATAAATTCAAATTCCTGAGGACTTATGTTTTTTCCCCCAAGCCCGCCAACAAAGGAAAGCATAAGAGGTTTATCCTTTTGATTACATATAGCGCCGGCAATCTCTGAATGCAGGATACCGCCCTTCCCTATGCTGATATTCTGGTCTACTACGGCTACAACCTTCGCGCCTTTAATCGCCTTAACGATATCGGACTCTGGAAACGGCCTTAAGAGTCTCAACCTCAAAAGCCCGGCTTTTATACCTTTCGCACGCGCACTCTTGACTGCGGCTTTTCCAAGGGTTGAAAATGAATTTGACATAACCATTATATATTCGGCATCATCGGCCATATACCCTTCTATGGTATTATAGGATCGGCCAAAATTCTTGTAAAATTCCTCAGATATTTCACGATAGACCTCCAACGCCTTTATGCATGCCAAGTGCATCTGATATTTGAAATACGAATAAGCAGGGCCTCCAATGACTGCCACACCCTGCGCCATAGGCTGACTTGCCTTGAAAAAGGCATGTTTGGGTTGATACGCTGGCAAGAACTTTCTGGCCTTTTCCAAATCCGGTATTTCTACAGGTTCACGCGTGAAGGAGAGATGGAACCCGTCCATATTGACAAACACAGGCAAAAGCACCCGCTCATCTTCCGCCAGTCTGTATGCCATCAGGATCGAATCCAGCACCTCCTGGCAGGTCTCACAGTGAATCTGCAAAAACCCGGAATCCCGTGCGGCAAGGATGTCATTATGGTCGGGTTCGAGTGTTATCGGTGCGGATAACCCTCTTGAGACATTTACCATCACAAGCGGCACTCGCCATCCTGCCACGGAATAGAGCATCTCAAAGCCATAGAGAAGCCCCTGACTCGACGTTGCCGTAAATACCCTCACCCCAGTAGCTGAGGCAGCCCCTGCTGCGGTAATCATAGAATGCTCGGAGTCTACCGTAACGAACTTGGCGTCCAGAATCCCGTCAGAAATCCATTTTGCCAGTGTCTCGATAATCTCCGTCTGTGGCGTTATCGGATAAGCAGGGATATAATCAACCTCAGCCAGCCTCACACCCCACGCAGCCGCCGCATTACCCGTAAGCATTTCTTTTGTCATTTCGACTGTATTTTCCTAAAATTTAGATTATTGTAATCCTAAATATTGACAGGTAACCGTAGGGGCAGGTTTGAAACCTGCCCCTACAATACCACGCAAAATTATACAAACCTGTATTTATTTTTTGCCAAATATCGCCTCTTCAAAATCATCCCATTGTTTATCATGATCTGTAGGGGTGTGTCCTGTAAGGGTGGGTTTCAAACCCACCCCTACATTGACACCTTCTGGATTTTCCCTGTCAAACTGCCACCTTAGAGGATTGGTTATGATATATTCCCGTATGCGGTTCAATTCGTTTTCGTTGCGTACAATGTGTTCGTGGTAATTACGTTGCCAGACAGAAATACCCGGTGTTTTCCGCAATTCATTAATATGACGTGATGAAAAGGTTTTGAAGGCACGAACAATTTCAGACAATGGGTAATATTTCATCAAACCCGTAGGGGCAGGTTTGAAACCTGCCCCTACATCATCCACATCCATTAAAATAACAATACCATGCATATGATTAGGCATCACCACGAATTTATCCAGTTTAATATTCTGGTAATGGTTGATTAAATTGCACCACACCTTTTCGACTATTTTGCCATACTCACCTAATACCATCTCATCGTTTATAATATTGCCAAACAAACATTCACGGTTATGGGTACACGCCGTCACAAAATACGCCCCTGGCCGTGAATAGTCGTATTCTTTTAATCTTATTGAATGACGATGGTGTTTTTCAGGATCATATATCTGTTTCATTGCTTACCCGTACTAACTGAAATGAATATCTTAACACAGCTTGATGACTATCGATTAATCGAAACCGGATTTACGCTGTTAGATTACATGGTCTTCTATACCTCAAACCGTCTCTAATGTAATTCTTTTTCTGATTCTCTTACTAATTTTTTCCAGGGAGTTAAATGCTGCGTCTTTCACTTTACATCCATACCACTCGCCTTCGTCTTTTAAAGCAAGTATTAATGCTCCTATTGCCTTCTCGTTCCCTAATTTCTCAAGCGCATTTGCTGCGCTCCATCTAAGAAAAAATACTTTATCATTAGTAAGAACTTCTATAAGCGGTTCAATGGCAACTTTACTTCCAATGATTCCAAGTGCATCGGCAGCTCTCCATCGAACATAGCTTTCTTTATCAGTAACGAGGGTTTTGATGAGTGATTCGATTGCCTTCTCACTTCCTATTTTACCGAGTGCATCGGCAGCACTCGCTCTAACCCAATCTTCTTTGTCAGTTGTAAGAGCATTGATTATTAGTTCTATTTCCTTATCGCCACCAATAATTCCAAGTGCCTCTATTGCACGACCTCGGACATTGCCCTCTTTATCATTGGAGAAAATATCGATTAGCACTTTAAGCGCTCTCTCACTTCCTATTCTTCCGAGTGCATCGGTAGCACTTGCTCTAACACCACCCTCTTTGTCAGTTGTGAGGGCTTGGATTAAAGGTTCGATTGCCTTCTCACTTCCTATCCTTCCAAGTGCATCGGCAGCTCTCCATCGAACATAGCTTTCTTTATCAGTAACGAGGGTTTTGATGAGTGATTCGATTGCCTTCTCACTTCCTATCCTTCCGAGTGCATCAGCAACCATCGCTCTAACACCACCCTCTTTGTCAGTTGTGAGGGCTTGGATTAAAGGTTCGATAGCCTTCTCACTTCCTATCCTTCCAAGCGCATCAGCAGATCTCGCTCTAACATCACCCTTTTTGTCAGTTGTGAGGGCTTGGATTAAAGGTTCGATTGCCTTCTCACTTCCTGTAATTCCAAGCGTATCTACAACCATCCCACTAACATCATCATCTTTACCTTGATTAATAGTTTTGATTAACAGGTCAATTGCTTCCTCATTTTTTGTAATCCCTAGCGCATGCACTATACTACCTCGAATAAGGCTTGACTTTATAACAGAGAAAGCCATTGTCAGTTGCTTTACCGCTGTCTCACTTCCTATCTCTCCAATTAATGTTGCAACTCTCCATTGAACTTCTTTATCTCCATCAGTAGCAAGTAGATTAAATAATGATTTGACTGCTTTTTCATTTCCTATTTTTCCAAGAATATATGAAGCTTCCAATCGAACAGCACTTTCTTTATTTTCCAATTCTTTTATTAGTAAATCTATTAATTCATCTGGTTTAATAATAGAGAGAATACTAATAGCCTTTTCTCTGAGAGGTGAAAATTTAGTAGTTCGATAAAGAAGCCATAGATTGTTTACAATCTCTTCTCTCAACGATGGTTCTGTACGGTCTGCATCTGCAATGCATTTCCCAAAGAACATAAGGTTGCTATAAAATATGTCCTCTGGTACTTCTTTTTTCATTCTTTCAATAAGATTAGTAGCGTCATTTTTTAACCCAGCATATAGAAGGATGGGTTCTTCCCACCATGGTTCTGGTAAATATTTGATAATGGTAGATATGCCGTCATCCTGCTCTTTCAGTTCAAGGGCGGTGAAATATTCCTGGAATGACAGATGAAGGAAATCGTAACTGCCCATCGATACCTGCCTGAGGAGATAACTCCTCTGCCATATCTCGTTGAGAAATGGTTTTGCGTCTTCCCTTCCCAGTTGCGTCCTAGGGAAATGTCTGAGCATTTCCTCTATAATTTCTTCCTCTGTCATGATTCTTTTATTATTGCTGTGGCCATAGAAGGCTAATTTTCTCAAGATGAACTCTTTCTTGTCTGGGGCATACACATTTTTCAGTTTCTTCTGTACATCCCATTTGCTCAAGAGCACCTCAACACACCGTTTATACAGGTCTGCCCTTTTTTGAGGCAGTTTTTTATCTTCTTCATAAATGATCGCAGTGATTGTAATCATTAATGGGTTGCGAACAATAGCTTTTATGTATTCACTTTTAATTGCTTCAAGCATCGACTTTGTTTTATCAGGCTCTGTCTTCCCAAACCAATTCTCTATAAACGTCTTTATCTGCTTGTCATCAAATTCCATTAATTCCAATTTTGTAAAGTCTTTGAGTTCGTCATTGTAACCAGCAATTCTTGATGTGACAATAATTTGAGTTCTATGATATTGTTTCACAAATTCCTGTATCTGTAGTGTAATCTGTTCCTGATTTTCCCTGCTAACTAATTCATCAAATCCGTCTAGGAGGATTATACACTTCCCTTCTTTCAGGTCTTTCTCAACAAACTCTTTCGCCTTCGGGAAATCATATTCCTCAAACACCACGTCAATATACCCTCTCAAACTTTTTCCGCTTTCCAGGAGTTTAAGCAATATTATTGGAATGGGGACGCAAATTCGTTCCTGTTTCTTTAGATTTTCCTTGCAGGACTTGAGTGCAAGATGTTTTAGCAACGTTGTCTTGCCAGAACCGGGAGCACCTACAATTACCAATTTCCTGTACTCCTTAACTGCCCTTTCCACGTCGATAATATTGGCTCTTTCTATTGGCCTCTCTGTTTCATTTCCCTTCTTTATTAATTTATCATCAAATATCTTTCTTCCCTTTTCTATCGGAATTTCACGTTCCCTGGTCTTTTCACTCACCCTCATAGAAATATAAATGTCTTCCAACGGTATGGGTTCTTTCTGACCAATTGCCGAGATGTCTTTTATTGTCTCAAAATCATTTTTCATTGCCTCAAAGTATTTATTAAAGTAATCATATTCCTCCCAGAAAGCAGAGGGTAAATGATTGTCAAGGAGTTCAACAAGTTGATTCCCATCTATAAAATTGATTAGTTTATCTAATCTTGCACCCTTTAATGAAGCCCACAAAGAATCTTTTGCTTCTTCTAAGATTTCGTTTGACGATAAAACAACAACCCGATCTAAATCCTTCTTTTTACCGTCACTCAAATTGGTAAAAGGCTCGCCAAAGGCCTCAGTAATCTGGCGTAATATAGTATCAATATCACTTGTTGTAATTTTGGTTCTTTTCACCTGGACGCCGGTGTATATTTGAATCCCATATTCATTTTCTTTGCTATAAATTATGTCTTTGCCAAACTCTAATTTTCTATGGGTATATCGAACATTTTTACATCCCATCCCCTTTGATTCGTAAAGTGGAATCAGAAATTTTTGTGTAAGTTCCTTTTCGCTTAATTTCTGCAACAATTTTAACTTTTCACTTTTATTCATAATAATGCCTTCTGGCCTTTGGCTTGTAACTCTACGTACCCTCAGTCAGCAGCATAGTTGTGTTCTTTTAATTTAATCTTATCGAACGGCGGTTCTGTTTTTTTGGGTCATACATACGTTTCGCAAATCATCCTTTATTTGTAGGGGCAGGTTTCAAACCTGCCCCTACAATATTTATGTTTACCACGCATGAACCTCCAGTACGCGTTCTATTGCCTTTACGGGACATCCCCCAGCGCAGACCGTGCATCCTTTTCAGTTATCATAACCCGTATAGCAATATAGCCGCAACAAAAAAGAATTTAAGCACAGACACAAAGGGCACAAAAAAAGCATTTGGACTTCTTTGTGCCCTTTGTGGTTTATAAAAACTTACCAAAAAAAGAGGTTTTTGTTAGAAACGCCGTCCTCCACCTCCTTGTCTACCTCCACCACCCCGACCTCCTTCAGGGCGAGGGCGTGCTTCGTTGACATTGAGCGCCTTCCCCTTTAACATTGTGCCGTTCAACCCATTTATTGCAGCCAGGGCTTCGGCTTTGGCCTGGATCTCTACAAAGCCGAAGCCTTTTGATTCGCGGCTGAACATGTCTTTTATGATATTTACGGATTTAACCTGTCCGAATGCCTCAAAGGCCTTTTGCAAATCCTCTTCGGTTGTGTCGTGCGATAAATTGCCTACGAATATATTCATGCTGTCCTCCTTAATGGATTTTCTTCTGACTCGTTTATATCCAAACCAAGTTTGGAAATACCTTTCTTTTGTGGAACTATCCCCTTGCCTCCCTTCGTTGATTTGTGTTTAATTTGTCCAAATGGATTTTGTTTTTCCTATTATTCCTTTTGTTTTCAGTAGGGGCGGGTTTGAAACCCGCCCCTACAATATTCATAGTCACCATGCATGCACTTCCCGCACTCGTTCTATTGCCTTTACGGGACATTCCTCAGCACAGATCATGCATCCCTTGCAGTTGTCGTAGTCCGTAAAGGGAAAGCCGTCTTCATTCACGGCAATGCAGCCATCGGGACACCTGGCCACACAGGTCATACATTTGGTGCAGATGTCGTAATTCCAGACAGGCTTAAATACCCGCCAATTACCGGTCTTTCGCAGCGGGGTGTTTCCTGTTGTGTTGATAGCCGGACTTGAAATAATTGCGGTTTCGAATGGTACGTCAAAAACGGGACTCCCCTTATGAACGACTTCGGTTGTCTTTATTTCTATCGGCTGAACGGCATGAAAACAATAGCGTGCCGCCTCTATGTTTTTTAATACAAGTCCTCTATCCGTTATGATTTCGGATGCCTCCTTCTCAACGGCTTTTCTTAAAGCATCTTCGCCAAGACCTGCAATCTTCGATGCAACGCCGCCAGCTAAAGTGCTCAGTACCGGCAATCCCAGCATTTCTAATCCAATCTTTGTTATGTCTAAGGTAATGACCCGCGCTGTAACTTTATACTTCGACTTTGCCTCGGCTGGACTATGCGTGGTATTTATGAAAACAACGACTCCTTCTTTTAGTCCAGTTAATGGGTGTGCAAGAGGGTCATCCAGAAGGGTTTCGTCCATTACGACCACAATGTCCGGTTCTGATATTACACCTCGTTCCAGAACAGGTTCTTTGGAGATGCGTGTAAATGAGACTATCGGTGCGCCCCTTCGTTCGGCGCCGTAAAGAGGAAAATCCTGGGCGTAGTACCCTTCATAAAAGGCGGCAGTTCCGAGCACCCTGCTTGCAACCTTTGCCCCCTGACCGCCCCTGCCGTGAAATCTCAACCTGAGCAACTAAGCCCCCCCTGTCCTTGAATACCTCTAAGTTGGAAGAAATTGGCAGGTCAACCGTCCCGGTTGACCAAATCAAAAGCAAAACATATGCGGGACAAGCGAGACGCTTGTCCTGCCAACACCGTCTCAAAAACCGCTTAAATATAATGAAAAATTCCTATACAATTAAACTGGGCTGGGTTTTGAAAGGCAAAAACCCAACGACTTTTTTACCCACCCCTTAATCCCCTCCCGAGAGGGGAATTTAAGAAGTCCCCTCTTGGGAGGGGTAGGTGTGTGTTTGTTAATTGCTTAATTAAAAAAGCCTGAACATGAATTTCAATACGCACTCGCAGGCTTTAGCCTGTGTAAAATGGCGTAACCGAAAAGGTTGCTACTATCATATAATAATACCGAAGGGCTTCAATTACTATAATTATTTGATTATTATACTACAATCGATAATTTGCAGGCAAGCACCTGTTTTTCACAATTGAATACAAATTATATTTGGAAATAATTGCTCAAACTTCTTTCACCCTTTCAGGGCTGATTGTTTTACATATTTTAATTGTATATGAATTTTCATTTTATTCATGCGGGTTTGCGGGTGGTAGCAGGCATAAAATCCCCCTTAGAAAAGGGGGCAAGGGGGTTGTAAAACTCAGGAAAAACACAACCCCCTATGTCCCCCTAGTTTATTAAGGGAGATTTAATTTAACAGGGGGGGGCTTCACTGCTATACACTGACGGCCTTTCATGCCTGAAATTGAAATTCCATAGCAATTTAGTTCTTTTAAAGCGCTTCAAAAAGTGCATATAATTTGACTTAACGCCGTACTTTTGTTAAAATTTTCCGTTTATATAAATAGATGTCAGAATGAGGATTAACAAAATTGGGTAACTATGCTATTGGTATTGACCTAGGCGGTACGAACCTGAAGGCCGGTCTTGTCGACAGGAACGGGAATATCCACCATAGGCTTTCAATAAGAACAGACAATAACGCCGACCCACAGACTATATCCAATCAAATATTTGAACTGATAGATAAAATTATCAATGTAGGGGCAGGTTTGAAACCTGCCCCTACCAACATTATAGGAGTCGGGCTTGGCTCACCCGGTCTTATCGACAAAAAAGGCGAAACGATTTTGGTTTCGCCCAATCTGCCGCTATGGCGGAATATACCTATAAAACGCATGGTGGCTGAACGATTCGGCGTACCCTGCGTCCTGGAAAACGACGCCAATGCCGCCGCATGGGGTGAGAAATGGGTAGGTGCAGGAAGGGAAGCAGATTCCCTTGTAATGCTCACTCTCGGTACGGGGATTGGCGGAGGCATCGTTATAAATAATAAGCTCTGGCGCGGCGTCAATAATGTAGCTGCGGAGATCGGCCACATGGTAATCCAGATGGATGGGCCGAAATGCAGTTGCGGCAATTACGGATGCATCGAGGCGTACGCCTCGGCCACGGCCATGGTACGGCGTTTTAAAGAGTTGTTAAGGAGCGGAGTCGTGTCATCTCTAAGAGACGCCGGTGACGTTACGGCAAAGATGATAAATGATGCAGCCTTGCAGCAGGGCGACAGGGCATCATTGGATATTATTAAGGAGACCGGGCAGTACCTTGGTGTCGCCCTTGTAAATATTATGCATATATTAAATCCAGAGGTAATCGTCTTGACCGGCGGTATGATAGGCTCTGGAGATTTATTAATGGACCCCATCAAACAGGTAATCAAGGAAAAGGCCTTCGATGCGTCAGCCAAAGAAACGAAAATCGTGTTTTCGCAGCTTGGAAATGATGCGGGGATTATAGGAGCAGCAGGATGTCTACTGAAAGAATTAGAAATTTCTGTATAATTGCACATATCGACCACGGAAAATCTACCCTGGCGGATCGTCTGCTGGAAAAGACGCATACGATTACGTCCAGAGAATTCCGCAACCAGATGCTCGATGATATGGATTTGGAACGCGAACGCGGAATTACCATCAAGGCCAGCGCCGTTGCATTGATACTTGAGCGTGATGGAAAGGAATATAATCTCAACCTGATTGATACGCCAGGACACGTGGACTTCAGCTATGAAGTGTCCAGGAGTCTCGGCGCATGCGAAGGGGCGCTCTTGCTGGTAGATGCCTCCCAGGGCGTTGAGGCGCAGACGGTCGCCAATGCCTATCTTGCCATGGAGCATAATCTCGCAATCATCCCCGTTATTAGCAAGATAGACCTGCCGAATTCCCGTCCCGATGACGTGCTTAACGAAATGGAAAAGACACTGGGAATCGTTCCGGAAGAGGCATTAATGGTCAGCGCAAAGACAGGAAAAGGCATTGACGAAATCTTCGACGCCGTAATTAAGCGCATCCCGCCGCCGAAAGGTAACTCAAACGCACCGTTGCGATCCCTGATATTTGATTCAGTTTACGATGAATATCGGGGTGTAATTGTTTACCTGCGTATCTTCGATGGTTCCGTCAAGGTGGGTGATGAGATATACATGATGAAGACGAACCGTTCTTTTAAGGTAGAAGAGGTAGGCGTATTCAAACCCAAGATGCTGGCCAAAGGCCGCCTTTCTGCGGGAGAAGTAGGTTACTGCATCGCCAATATCAAATCCCTTCACGATGTCAAAGTGGGAGATACGGTTACTCATAACAGGGACAGAACGGCTGAGGCGCTGCCTGGATACCGACCGCCCATACCCATGGTATACTGCGGTATTTATCCGGCAAACAATTCCGACTTTCACCTGCTTCGTGAGGCGCTGGAACGGTTGAGTCTGAACGATTCATCATTTACCTTTGAGCCGGAAACCTCGCAGGCGCTCGGATTCGGGTTTCGGTGCGGATTCCTTGGGCTCTTGCATATGGAGATCGTCCAGGAACGTCTGGAGCGCGAGAGCAACATCAATATTGTGCAAACCGCCCCCAACGTAACCTATGAGATAGTAAAAACGAATAAAGAGGTAATCAAGGTAGATAACCCTGAAAAGGTGCCTCCGGTAAACGAAATCGAGGAGTTTCGGGAACCCGTGGTGCGCGCCAGCTTTATCCTGCCAACTGAGTATTTGGGCGCAATTATGCAGCTCGCCGAAGGACGCAGGGGAAGATACAAGAGTACTGAATATCTCAGCGAAAAGCGTGCGATACTTATTTACGAACTGCCCCTGGCCGAGATTATCTTTGATTTCTTTGACAAGATGAAATCCGCTACGAGGGGATACGGTACACTGGATTACGATTTTATTGGATATGAGGCTGCAGACCTTGTAAAATTGGATATCCTTGTAGGAGGGAAGCGTGTAGATGCCCTTTCAACGATAGCTCACAGAAAAGACGCTGAAGTTAAGGGCAGGAAATTGGTGAAAAAGCTTAAGAACGAGATCTCGCGGCACCTGTTTGAGGTTATATTGCAGGCGGCAATCGGAAGCAGGATTATTGCAAGGGAATCAATCCGTCCGATTGCAAAAAATGTGACCGCCAAGTGTTATGGCGGCGATATTACCAGGAAACGAAAACTTTTGGAAAAACAGAAGGAAGGTAAAAAGAGAATGAAATCCATAGGAAACGTGGAAATCCCCCAGAAGGCATTCTTGTCCGTCCTCTCCGTTGATGAATGAGGTGATGAGTGGCTGATATTAAAGAAAAACAACCGTCTCTCAGATTAAATAGCACGACAAAAAAACGCAAAGGCAAGTTACGGGAAAACATCGAATCTATAGCATTCGCCATTGCAATAGCCTTTGCCATACGCTATTTCGTAGTGGAGGCATTTAAAATCCCTACCGGTTCGATGGCGCCGACCCTGCTGGGTGAGCACAAAGATGTGAAATGTCCAAATTGCGGCTGGTTTTTTTACGCCGACCGTCAAAGCGAAAGCGCAACCTGCCCCAATTGTCAATTTGAAATGAGCGCCTCTCTGTATTGCAACAACTGCAATAACAGGATACGTTATAACTGGCCTGCATGGCTGTGGAGAAAGGGGACTTGTCCGAAATGTCAAATCACAATCCCCTGGACAGACCTGTCGAATCGGGTAATCCACGGCGGAAACAGGATACTGGTCAACAAATTCTGGTCTAAATTCAAAAAACCGAACCGGTGGGACGTTACCGTGTTTGTTTATCCATTATATGATCTCAGGTGCAAAAACTGTTCTGCACAGCTACCTGATACTGAATGGCGTGACGGATTGCGCTGTCCACGGTGCGGCTCGACCCGATTCTCGAAGAAAAAGAAAAATTACATTAAACGGCTTGTTGGCTTGCCAGGCGAAAAGCTTCAAATCGTCAACGGCGATATTTATATTAATGACAAGATACAAAGAAAACCCGACTCTATACAGGAAACATTGTGGCTTCCCGCTTACAATAGCCATTATCCGGTTAAGGAAGACACAACTCCTTTATGGGTAACCGACGACAGCAATTCATGGACGCTTCGCAAGGAATCACTTGCCTTGAATAACATGTCACAGGGCGCTTCTGATACATCCTTAGTGACATTTGGCCGGAAAATTTCAGACCAGAACGGTTATAATAACAGATCGGGCAGCAGTGAAATAGGAGATATAAAGATCAGCTTTGACGCAACCCCATTGAAAGGTTCACAAAGCCTGGAAGTGGTGCTGGAAAAGAATAACGACGTATTTGTCGTGACGATTCCAACAACTGACACGAACGGAAAATGTTACCTTAAGAAGAATGAAAATGTCGTTATGGAAGAAGACGTCCGCATACAAACGGAACAAAAACACAAAATAGCATTTTCGAATGTGGACGGTATCGTATCACTTTCGGTAGATAATAAAAAAGTCTTTGTGCTCGACAATGATGACGGGAAGGTAGCTGAGGTGCGGCCATTTGATACGAGCAGCATCCGTTTTGGCGGCACTCACGTAAATGCGACATTTGAAAATATCGAAATATCCCACGATATTTATTATACCAATCTTTCTGCCGGTACGTGGGGCACAACCCAGCCAATTCAGTTAGGTGAGAAAGATTATTTCATGCTTGGTGACAACAGCAGAAACAGCAATGACAGCGGCGTATGGAAATTTGTTCCGGAGAAGAACATTGTCGGCAAGGCATTTTTTGTATTCTGGCCGTTGAATAATATCAAGTTTATAAAGTAACGTTAACGATGGAAAGACAAACCACTGAGACACAAAGAATCGGGGACGACTGAACCTGCGATTGAATCAATATTCATGTATTCATTGTATTTACCGTAGGGGCAGGTTTCAAACCTGCCCCTACACAGTGCGGTAAAATAAGGTTTCATTATGAATTTATTAAGGGCAGAAGGGTTAACAAAGTCATACGGTAAACGCACCGTTGTGAAGCAGATCAGTTTTGAGGTCAACGACGGGGAGATCGTTGGATTACTCGGACAAAACGGGGCGGGGAAGAGCACCTCTTTCAATATGATTATTGGCGCTATCCGGCCAGACAGCGGGCGGGTGATCTTCCAGAACGAGGACATTACCGGTCTCCCTATTTACCAGCGGGCGCGAAAAGGGATGGGTTACCTGTGCCAGGAACCCTCTGTCTTTCAGCGTTTGACAGTGGAAGAAAATATCCTTGCCATCCTGGAGACACACCGATACAATTCCGGCGATAAATACAAACGCCTGATCGAACTTCTTACAGAATTTAACTTAAAGTCGCTTTCAAAAAACAAGGCCTTTACCCTTTCCGGCGGAGAAAGAAGGCGGCTCGAAATCGCACGGGCGCTCGCCAGTTCGCCCACCATGATACTTCTGGACGAACCGTTTACCGGTGTAGACCCTATTGCCGTCAATGAGGTACAGGACATCGTTTTAAAGCTTAAAAACAAGGGAATTGGGCTGCTCATTACCGACCATAATGTCCGGGAAGCCCTGAGCATTACAACACGCTCGTACATTATAAACGAAGGCACGGTTGTTGCCAGCGGTACTACCCAGGAAATCCTGAACAACCCCATTGCACGCCAATCTTATCTAGGCGATAACTTCCCCACCAGCGAACACCGATTGACCGATATCAAGACCGGTAACAAAAAGTCGCCGGATGCAGACCGAAAACCTATCGTTCGAAAAGATACCCTTAAAAAACAATAATCGCTTTTTTGTAATCACAGAAAGTATGAAAATACTGATCGTTGATGACATTGAAGAAGTCAGGGATTTCTTGAAGAGCTACATTAAAATACATGGCCATGAAGTATTCGAGGCCAAGGATGGGCAGGACGGATTTGAAAAGACCGGTATCCACAAGCCTGACCTGATTATTACTGATGCCATGATGCCCAAAGTTGACGGCTTTCAGTTCCTCCGAAACATCAAAAAGGACCTGTACCTTAATTCCATTCCTTGTGTATTCTATTCTGCGACTTATACAGACAGCAAGGACAGGGAACTTGCGTTATCCCTGGGGGCGGAGGCATTTATTGCAAAACCCAAAAAGCCGGATGAATTTTGGGAAGAAATTAAACCCATTCTTGAAAGAGTAAAAAAACCTGATGCGGGAACTGAGAAGAAAACAATCGAGGATGAAAAAGAGTTTCTCAATAAACACACCGGTGTCGTAACCGCAAAACTTGAAGAGAAGGTTAAAGAACTTGAAAAGGTAATCACCGAAAATAAGCAGATAGAAAATGCGCTGCGTGACAGCAAGGAGCAATTGCAGTCAATTATCGACAACACCACAACGCCCATATACCTAAAGGACACCGAGGGGCGTTATTTACTCATAAACCGCCAGTTCGAAAAAGTCTTGCATGTATCCAAGGATCAACTCATCGGCAAAACCGACTATGATTTATTTCCAAACAACAAAGACAAGGCCGATGCCTTTAGGATGAACGACCGCAGGGTAATTGAAACGAAAACTTCTCTTATGCTGGAAGAAGCCCTTCCCCACGATGATGGTCTGCATACCTATATTTCAGTAAAATTTCCCATGTATGATTCTCATGGAACTCTCTACGGAGTTTGTGGTATCTCAACAGACATAACGGAGCAGAAACGTTTTGAAAAGACATTGATGAATATTGTAGAAGGGGTTTCGTTATCAACCGGCGAGACGTTCTTCAGTTCGTTGGTATTGCATCTTGCAAAGACGTTAGATGTAGACTACGTGTTTGTTGGTGAATTGTCCGGCAATAATAAGGAAATAAGCACTATTGCAGCGTGCGCACACGGTAATATTGTGGACAACTTTACCTTCAAACTTGCCGGGACACCTTGCGACAACATTATCAACAATCGTGTGTGCGCCTATGTAAAGGACGTTCAAAAACAATTTCCGGAAGGTCACGCGCTTGTAAAAATGGACGTCGAGGATTACGCGGGCGCTCCGTTATTCGACTCTGATGGTAAACCATTGGGATTACTTTCTGCAATGTCATGCAAAGAGCTATACAACCCAAAACACGTAGAGTCGCTGTTACGGATATTTGCTGCAGGAACGTCTTCCGAACTCGAGCGTAAACGTTCGGAAGACGCCATTCGTAAAAGCGAAGCCAGTCTTGCCAATGCACAGAGAATTGCCCACCTTGGGAGCTGGGAATGGAATATAATAACAAATGAATTGAAATGGTCTGACGAAATTTATCGCATCTTCGGCCGTACTCCTCAATCTTTTGGCGTTACCTACGATGCGTTCCTGAATTCCGTCCACCCTGACGACAGAGAATTTTTAAGGGAGTCTGTTAATAAGGCACTATATGAAAGAACGCCTTACAGCATTGATCACCGCATAGTGTTACCCGACGGCTCGGAGCGCATTGTCCATGCACAGGCGGAAGTTGTTTTTGACGGCACCGGCAAGGCGGTTCAAATGAACGGAACTGTTCAGGACATTACCGAACGCAAACGCGCAGAGGAGGAAATCAGAAGGCTTTTTACGGCTATTGATCAGAGCATAAATATTGTGTTCATTACTGACGTGAAGGGGTGTATCGGATATGTAAACTCTACGTTTGAGCGTGTAACCGGATACGCCAGGGAAGAAGTAATTGGCCAGAACCCACGCATACTCGCTTCCGGAGAAACTACCCAGGCAGAGTATGAAGAATTATGGAACACTATTCTTACTGGAAAGATATGGCATGGGATATTCAAAAACAAGAAAAAGAATGGCCAGTACTACTGGGGCAATGGTTTGATTACCCCCATTAGAAACGAAAAGGGGGAACTTACCCACTTTCTTGCAATACAAGAGGACGTCACAGAAAAAATAAAAGCGGAAGACCGAGTAAAATACCTCGCTTCTTATGATGAACTGACGGGACTTCGCAACCGGGCCTGCTTTATGGAACAACTGAGTGAATGGTTGTCTCATAATAAGACTTATAACCAGACGGGATCTCTTCTTTTGATTGATATAGATGGGTTTAGATTAATCAATGATACCTATGGGCACAGCACCGGGGATACTATATTGCATCGCGTGGCCGGATTTCTTATAACTACCCTCTTTGAAATAGATAAACACTATGTGAATAAAGACGTAAGGGAAAGTATTTTGGGTCGTATGGGAGGAGACGAATTTGCAATCTATCTTCCGGCCAGAAACGAAAAGGAAGCGATGGCGACTGCCGAAGAAATCAGAAAGAAGCTGGAAAAACTCCGATTCGTGGAAATATCCGGCCATTTAACCGCAAGTATAGGCATAGTCCTTTATCCAAGGGACGGGAGTGCGACAAAAGAACTTATTACAGAAGCGGATGCCTCTGTCTATAATGCAAAAGAACTGGGACATAACAGGGTACACATCTACCACACGCAAGACCTCTTATTGGAGAAGATACACTCAAGGATGGAGTGGAAAGGGCGTATCCAGAAGGCCATCGAAGAAGAACGTTTTGTACCGTGGTTTCAACCCATCTTAGACCTGAAAGACAACAGGATACACCATTATGAGGCGCTGGCAAGAGAGCATGATACCAATGGGGAAACAATTCTTCCCGGCGCATTTATTGATGCAGCCGAAACGTTGGGACTGATTACTGCCATTGACCGTATAATCATAAAGAAAACCTTGCTGGTTCAATCCGATTTACGGAAACAGGGCAAGATATTTTCCATCAGTGTGAACCTCTCGGGAAAAGATTTGCACGATAAAGAATTTCTGGAGTTTCTGAGATCCATGATAGCAGCGGCAGGAGCAGACCCTAAACACCTGATCTTTGAAATAACAGAGACGGCAGCCGTTCGCGATTTGGATATGGCCATTAAATTCATCAGGGAATTGCGTTCAATAGGGTGTAGTATTTCACTGGATGATTTTGGGGTTGGTTTTACCTCCTTTAAATACCTGAAAGAGATGGAGGTAGACTACATTAAAATAGACGGCTCCTTTATAATGAAACTCCATGAGACGCAGAGTGACCGCATCTTTGTCAGGGCCATAGCGGATGTGGCGAAGGGTATGGGAATAAAAACTATTGCAGAATTTGTAGAAAGTGAAGCAATCATTAGTTATCTCAGGGAATATGGCGTTGACTATGCGCAGGGTTACTTTATCGGCAAGCCGTCTCCTACGATTTAAGACAATTTAATCCGAAAATCGAAAACACTTGAATTTACCTGTATGCACTGTTAAAATTTATCGCCTATTACCATGAAATATTATCTCCCAACAAAAACAACTATTATAGGCAGTGTATTTTTATCCCTTCTCATGGGCGGTTGTGCCCTTCAACCTACAAAGTCAAAAGCGCCGGCACAACTTGAAAGAGAAATCAAAACCATTGAAGGCGTAAAATCCACTACAGCTACGGCATACCAACCCCCTGTTTCAGGCGAAAAAACGACCTACGTCGTTAAAAAAGGGGATACCTTGTGGCACATATCGAAAAGTTTTGGAGTATCAGTCGAAACAATTCTGAGAACCAATCATATAACGAATACAAAAGACCTGAAAGTGGGGCAGAAACTTATCATCGCTGATTCCGGGAAATCCTATACCTCTTCCGTATCGCACGCTAGCTATACACCGGTGAGCAACATAACGGGCGGTGTATCACCAAAAGGGTTCATCTGGCCTGTAAAGGGGCAGGTCGTATCGCAATTCGGTGAAATCAGGAATGGCGCCAAAAATATGGGTATTTATATCCTGCCTCAACCAGGACAAAAAGTAGTTGCTGCCAAAAAGGGCGCCGTAGAGGCCGTTACGGATACCGACGACGGCATGCTTGTCATCGTAATTAAACACGACGGAGGCAGCCGTACCATATACGGATGCCGCAGCAGTCCCATGGTGGGAGAAGGCAGCTATGTAGAACAGGGACAGCCTATCGCTAGTGTTAACCAGACAACCACAGGCAAACCTCCTGAAATCAATTTTAAAATCTATGTTAAGGATAAGCCTGTTAATCCCTTGTCTTATTTACCATAAGCGACGATAATTCACCGCAAAGGCGCAAAGAACGCAGAGTTGGACAGGTAATGAGAGGTTGGGAAGTTAAGAAGCTGAGAAGTTGAGAAAATCCAAAACTTCCCATGCTCTCAACTTCCCAACCTCGGCTGTTTGCTCCCCTTGCGGTGAGATGAGTCGTTAAAATATAAGGATAAAACTTATGCCAATATACGAATTTCAATGCGACCAGTGCAACACGAAATTTGATGAATATTTTCGGAGCGCATCGGAACGGAAAAAGTTGTTTTGTCCCTCCTGCCAGGGCGACCGCATCCACAAGATATTTTCTGTGTTTGGGATGTCTGTAGGAGGCAGTGGAAGTGATTCCTCCTCACAGGGCAGTTCCGGCGGCTGCGGCAGTTGCACAGCCGATACGTGTACCGGATGCAGATGATACCGTAATTACGAATTACGATTTCCGATTTCAGATTTTGGATTTAAAATCGTACTTCGTAAATTGTAAATTAAATCCTTGTTTAGGAAATAAACTATGCAAAACCTCTGGGCGCCTTGGCGCATCACATATATTCAGGAATCTCCAAAAGAAGACGGCTGCTTTCTCTGCAATGCAGTCCGGGATAATCAGGATGAAAAACACCTCGTAGTGCACAGAGGAAAAGGATGCTTCTGTATAATGAACAAATATCCATATAACAGCGGGCATCTCATGGTTGTACCCAACAAACATAAGGCAGACATTTCCGACCTCTCCGGGGATGAAATGCTTGAAGTAATGGAACTGGCAAGGGACATGAAGGAACTCCTTACAAAAATAATGAACCCCGAAGGTTTTAATCTTGGTATTAATTTAGGAAAGGTTGCGGGGGCTGGGCTTATAGGCCATTTCCATCTCCACATTGTACCTCGCTGGAACGGCGATACGAACTTTATGCCCGTCATTTCTGACGTAAAGGTCATTCCTCAATCCCTGGAAGACCTTTACAAAGAATTCAAAAGACATTTACTATAATGTTGACAAGAAAAGAAATCGACGACAGAGAAGAACGGGAACTTGCCCCTTACGCCATGAAAAGCAAGGATTCCAGGGGGAGGAAGTATACAGAGGAGGAGCATCAATATCGCAGTATCTATCAGCGTGACCGTGATCGTATTATTCATTCCACTGCCTTTCGCCGCCTTGAATATAAAACCCAGGTCTTTGTGAATCACGAAGGTGACTATTACCGGACTCGATTAACCCATACCATCGAAGTCGCACAAATTGCGCGGAGCATCGCACGTGCGTTGAATCTTAACGAAGACCTTGCAGAGGCCATTGCGCTTGCTCACGATTTGGGACACACACCCTTTGGACATTCAGGCGAAGACGCCCTGAAAAAGCTGATGGAGGGACATGGAGGATTTGAGCACAATCTTCATGGTCTGCGCGTCGTTGATATCCTTGAGCAAAAGTACCCGAATTTTCCAGGTCTGAATTTATCGTGGGAACTCAAGGAATCCATTGTAAAACACACCTCTCCTTACGACCATACATCTGCCACAATGGAATATAACGCCGACGAACGCCCCCTGCTGGAGGCGCAGATTGTTGATAAGGCTGATTCTATTGCTTACGATAATCACGACCTGGACGACAGCCTGAAGGCAGGCATTATTACCGACGAGGAATTGCAGGCAGTTGACTTATGGCGTGAAACACAGAAAAAGGTGAAACAAAAATATGTGGTCAACAATCATGACATATTAATCGCTCAGACGATCAGAACCCTGATCAATATTGAGGTCACCGACCTGTTAGAAAACACCCTGTCCAGACTCAAGCGCGAAGGTATAAAATCCGTTAAAGACGTCAGAAATTATTCTGGCCTGATTGTGTCCTTTTCTCCCGCATTATCCGAACAAAAAAAGAAACTCCAGAATTTCCTGTTTAAAAACGTGTATCAGCACTATCGGGTGGCCCGGATGTCAGATAAGGCAAAGCGGTTCCTGGAAGAACTTTTTGTGGCATTTGTAAACAATCCCAAACAGCTTCCCGCTGAATATCAAAAATGGATAGAAAAGGCAGGTCTTTATCAGGCAGTCTGCGACTACATTGCAGGGATGACGGACCGCTTTGCGCAGGATGAATATAAAAAGCTTTTCTATCCGTATGAGAGGGTATAAACCGGGATACAATATTCGTCACACCGTTAGCAGCTAATTGCAAGCGGACAAGTGCCTAAATAATGTCCAGCATGTAGTTAGAAGTTTATATGCGTCCTCTCCAATAACCTGGTCTTCGACTTAGGTGTGTTACTGCAACAATAATAATCTCTTTAGGTTCGATATGATATAAAATACCAAAAGGAAATCTCCGTACAAGACGTCTTCTTAACTCATCTTCAAGAATTGGCCATGTCATGGGAGACTCAGAAATTGCCACGACTGCCCGCTCTATCTCTGAGAGATAATCAATACCCAACCCAGACGCCTGAGATTCATAGTATCTTGCTGCTTCGAGCATTTCTTGCTCAGCTTCGGGAAGGAATATAACAGGTTTCATTTAAATTTTGAGCGGGCTTCTTTAAATACCAACTCTGCCGATTTTGTTTTGACCTTTCCTTCTTTGTATGCCCGATAGCGGCGTTCAGCTTCTACTATCCACAGTTTATCTGCTTCCGGGTCTTCTTCGTCCAGACTATGGATAAGTCGTTCCGCTAATAGGGCTCGTTCGTGGGAAGGAAGTCGGAGTGCCTCTTCTTCAATTTCTTTAACTTTCAGTGACATATAATACCTCGCATAATGCCAATGTTCTAACGGGACTTGAAGGGTAATACAAGCCATATTTTAATGGTTTCTAAATGTTCAACCCTTCGTTGTAAATTATTTTTTATTCCTGCAATCTCTTGTCTGTATATAGCTATCATCAAAAATATTCAGTCTCTCTGATTGCCTCTCGATATGATATAAAGCACCTTCAAATTCCAATCGTACCGAATAGCTACTAGCCATTGATCGTTTGACATATCCATCCTTCAAGTCGACAATGCATAACTGTATAATCATACAGAAATACTTCTGTAATAATTGGGAAAACCAGAGTAAAATCTGTCTATCACAATAATTACTTGACTTTTACGGAATTCATTATTAAGTTCATTCTAATTATTTAATTGGTTAAATCAAGGGAATTTTAATGAATAAGAGTCCCAATTTAGCAAGTTTTTTACAACCCCCCTCATCCCCCTTTGGTAAGGGGGATTTTGCTTTGCTGCAATATTCTGTGTAATTCTGTGTATATCTTTGGTAAATTATGTTATGAAAGTGTCTGTTATTTTAGTCGGGGCAGGTCTTGGATTGCGCATGGGCGGGGCTGTCAAAAAACCCTTTCTGCAGATACATGGCAAACCCATTTTCCTTCATACAATCGAACGTTTTGCCCGGAATGATAATATCAGTGAAATTATTCTTGTCGTGGGCGAAGGTGAGATAAAATCCTTACGTGATACGTGGCAGGATGCTCTCGATAGTTGCAAGATAAAAAAAATTGTCCAAGGCGGCAAAAGACGCCAGGATAGTGTGTATAACGGGCTTTGCCAGGTCGAAAGCGATACTGAAATTATCCTTATCCATGATATTGTCAGGCCTCTCGTGAGAAATGAACACCTTGAAGCGGTTATCGATAAGGTAAAAGAAACCGGCGCTGCTATCCTTGCCGCACCTATGAAGGCCACCGTTAAGGAAGTGGGTGACAATTTCCGCATCCAGCGAACGATACCGAGAAACACCCTCTGGATGGCACAGACCCCGCAGGGGTTCGAGAGTAAGTTAATCTTAAAAGTATTTAGTCAGTTTAAGAATTCGGATATTGAATTTACGGACGATGCTCAGATGGTGGAAAAGGCAGGCTATCCTGTTTATATTGTTCCTGGTACGGATGAAAATATCAAAATTACCACACCGGAGGACATTCGCCTTGCCGAAGCCTTGCTTGGACGATAAATATCATTTCAAAATCTCTGAATCAGTGGAATTATACGTTCTTTGAACTGTTTCAGGGCGATGCCGCGATGGCTGATACTGTTCTTGATTTGCGGATTTAACTCGGAAAGTTCGGCGAAGGTTTGATTGTAATCGGACACATAAAATATAGGGTCATATCCAAACCCTCCTTTCCCTCTGGGTTCTTCAGTAATAAGACCTTCACAGCGGCCTTCTACTACAAAAAACAATTGATGTGGGCTGGCAAGGGCAATGGAACAATGAAATCTGGCTGTGCGTTTTTCTTTTGGCACACCCCTCAATTCTGACAGCACCTTTTCAACGTTCTTTTCGTCGGTTGCGTTTGGACCTGCATATCTGCTTGAATAGATACCAGGACGTCCGTTCAGGGCGTCGATTTCGAGTCCCGAATCGTCCGCCATTACCCAGGTATTGCAGGCAGTGGCCAGGATGGTTGCCTTTTTTATGGCATTTTCCCGAAAGCTATTTCCGTCTTCTTCCACCGCAGGCAAGAAAGGAAAGTCTTCTACGCTGCAAAGCAGAATCCCGGGGACATGCCGGAGGATTTCTATAAGCTCCTTTTTCTTTTTTTCATTTTGTGTCGCAACGACAATGGTTTTTGCATGTGTTTCGTTTACTATGGAAGTCATATTTATTTTCTGAATAAAAATTTTGGAAGCTACAGATATTTAATCATTAATTTCCAATGTCTTCCTTTGAATTTCGGTAATTTCGCGGATGCCTTTTTTTGCCGTCTTTAACATCTCTGCCAGTTGTTCGTCATCAAAGGTATATTCTTCACCGGTGCCCTGTATTTCAATAAACTTGCCATTACCTGTCATTACAATATTCATGTCTACCTGTGCGGCGGCATCTTCAGCGTAACAGAGGTCTAACAGAACGTCTTCATTTACAATGCCTACGCTTACGGCTGCGATGCTGTTCAAGACGGGGTTTTCTTTGATGAGGTCTTTATTCATGAGCCATTGTACGGCATCCACCAATGCTATGTAACTTCCTGTAATTGCCGCAGTGCGGGTGCCGCCGTCTGCCTGAATAACATCACAGTCGATCCATATAGTCCGTTCCTTTAAGAGGGCAAGATCGATGATTGAACGCAAAGAACGGCCGATTAGTCTTTGGATTTCATGGGTTCTCCCCGTTAGTTTCCCCTTTACAGATTCCCGCGGGGCCCTTGTGGGCGTGGATCCCGGCAGTAATGAATATTCTGCCGTAAGCCAGCCCTCACCGGTATTCTTTATATGAGGGGGCACGGTTTCTTCTATCGATGCTGTGCAGATAATCTTGGTATTGCCCGTCTCTACAAGCACAGAGCCGGGGGCGTATTTGGTAAAGCGCCTTTTGATGATTAATGGACGCAACTCGTCATACCCGCGATTGTCAACTCTCATGGTTTTGATAGCTTATGTTCACCGCAAAGGCGCAAAGAGCGCAGAGTTTTTAAGACAAAAGAAAAAACATGGGTCAAAAATTATTAAACAATGTTTACCATACTACGGGTAATTTTTTAACTTTCAGTCTTTCTTCGCGTCCTTTGCGTCTTTGCGGTGAAATTATACTTTTTATTTCCTTAGCAAAAGTTTTAAAAGGGCTTTTTCTACGTGAAGCCTGTTTTCAGCCTGATCGTATACGATAGAATGGGGCCCGTCAATAACCTCGTCCGTAATTTCTTCTCCGCGATGGGCTGGAAGGCAGTGCATTACCTTAACGTCATCTTTTGCGGCCTTCAAAAGATCGCTGTTGATTTGAAAACATTTGAATGCCTGCCTGCGAACCTCTTCCTCTGTCTCCTGTCCCATGCTAACCCAGGTGTCCGTATAAATCACATGTGCCTTTTCGGCAGCTTCTTTCGGGTCTTGATAAAGATGAATCAGATCGTTTCCATCCGCTATCTGTTTCGTTTTGGAAACAAAGTCTGGCGTGAGTTCATATCCCTTTGGTGAGGCAATGTGGAAGTGAATGCCCAGTTTTGCACAGATTTGAGCAAGGGACCGTGCAACGTTATTCCCATCCCCGATAAAAGCTATTTTAATATTGGTATAGGCGCCAAATTTCTCTTTGATAGTATACAGGTCAGTGAGCGCCTGGCATGGATGAAGGGCGTCCGAAAGGGCATTGATAACGGGTACTGTGGCATATCTGGCCAGTTCCTGGATTGTGTCCTGGCCGAAAGTGCGGATAGCGATTCCGTTTACGTAACGGGACAGTACCCTTGCGCCGTCTTTTACGGCCTCTCTCTTACCAAGATTTATATCGTTTTGCGTCAGATAAATGGCATGGCCGCCCAATTGTACCATGGACACTTCGAAGGAAACTCTTGTACGCATGGAACTCTTTTCGAAAATCATGCCCAGGATTTTGCCACTCAGACATTTTTCATCATATCCCTTGTTATGCCATTCCTTGAGTTCCCTTGTTACATTAAATATTTCCTCTATGTCAGTCTGTGAAAGGTCTGCAATTGAAATTAGATCCTTACATTTCATAGTCATTCTCTCGTAAATTAAGTTTTAGAAAGAACAGTTTTTAAAATGTTCAAGCCCTCGTCAATGTGCTCTTTTTTAACATTGAGCGGAGGCATAAATCGAATGACATTGTCATGAGTGCAATTGAGGAACAATCCCGCCTGAATACAGCTTTTGATGATCTCTGCTCCATTCACATTGAGTTCAATCCCAATCATGAGCCCCACGCCGCGGACTTCTTTTATTACCTTATAGGTCTTTTGCAGTAACTTCAGTTGCTCTACGGAATAACTCCCCATTTTTTTTACATTATCAAGCAGCTTTTCATTTTCAATCGTTTCAAACACCGCTATTCCCGCTGCGCATGCCAATGGGTTTCCGCCAAAAGTGGAGGCATGACTGCCCGGGACAAGGCTCTTTGCAATTTCTTTTTTGGCCGTCATGGCGCCAATAGCCACGCCGCCGCCGAGCGCCTTTGCCAGCGTCATGATATCGGGTTCTATGCCATAGTGCTGATAAGCAAAATATTTTCCGTTTCTACCCATGCCGCATTGCACCTCATCGAGGATGAGCAGCAATCCTTTCTCATCGCATAGTTTTCTAATACCTTGCAGGAATTCTTTTGTGGCAATGTTAATCCCGCCTTCGCCCTGAATAGGTTCCAGCATGACGGCGCAGGTCGCAACATCTATTTCTTTTTCCAGGGCTTCCGGATCGTTAAACGGCACATAGGAAAACCCTTCGACGAGCGGCGCAAATCCCTTATGGTATTTTGGTTGTGCGGTAGCCGTGACAGTGGCAATCGTTCTCCCGTGGAACGAATTGGAAAAAGTAATGATCTTATATTTGCCTGAACCTGAGTTGTGTATGCGGGCAAGCTTGATTGCCGCTTCATTGGCCTCTGCGCCGCTGTTGCAGAAGAAGCATTGTCCGCCAAAAGATTTTTCGGATATGTGTTTTGCCAGCAATCCCTGCGGCTCTGTGTAATAAATATTCGGGGCGTGCTGGAGTTTTGCGGCCTGGTTTTGAATGGCTGCAACGACGTTGGGGTGGCAGTGTCCCAGCAAGCTGACTGCCCAGCCTGAAAAAAGGTCGAGGTATCGTTTGCCCTCTGCGTCCCACACGTCCACTCCGCTGCCTTTGACCAGCAGAATGGGATTTCGAATATAATTCGGAATGACATAGTGATCGTAAATTTCTTTAATTTCTTTTGTGTTCATGGTTTTTATTTATATTATAATCTGAGTTCCAACACCTTTGTCGGTGAAAATTTCCAATAAAAGCGCGTGTGGTATCAGTCCGTTGATGATATGCGCCTTCTTTACCCCAGCCTTAAGCGCGCTAATGCAAGCCAGCGCCTTTGGGAGCATCCCGTCTTTGATTACTTTTTTATCAATAAGCTCGTGGACTTCGTTTTCGTGCAATGTGGAAGCAAAGGAGGTATCATCATCAGGCCTTGTCATGATGCCGTGCGTATTCGAAAGAAAAACGAGCTTTTCTGCACCGAGCGCCTTTGCAATAAACGCCGCTACATTGTCCGCGTTAACGTTATAAACATCGCCATTGATTCCTTTTGCGATAGGTGGCACAATGGGAATCGTGCAGGTGTTGCACAAATTCAAAAACCTGTCCCTGTCAATTGCGGTTACCTTGCCGACAAAACCGATATCTAACTTTTTCGGGCTACCGTTATCTGTTTTCGTCTCGATGTAATGTTTTTCCGCTTTCAATGGGCAGTATCCGTCTTCCCAGATACAGGCCGCTTCATTCCCCAGAGCGGAAATCCTTTTTACTATGGAGGCGCTGATTTGATTTATCAGGACGTCTTTGGCTATATCAAGTGTTTCACGGTCGGTTATACGATGTCCTTCAATGAACTTTGGGCTCAAATTCCGTTTTGTCATCTCTTCGCTGATACGCGGACCGCCGCCGTGAACCAATATGGGCATAATGCCGACTGTTTTCATGAATACAATATCCTGGAGTACATTTGTCAGTATGTCATCGCTGGACATTGCGCTGCCGCCAAACTTGATTACGACAATTTTGTTTCTGAAAGAACGTATATATGGAAGCGCTTCGATGAGTATGTTTGCCTTCCGTATGGCAGTTTCCATGAGGTAATATACTAAAAATTATTCTGATAATAAAAAAGAAGTTAAAATTATAACAAAAGAGACTTTCGTGTCAAGGGTAAACAAACGGGCTGTTCGATAGGATGAATTCCGTGTACATTATCATCGTCATCATCGTCTTGACGAAGTTAGGCTATTCTTTTATTTTCTTGATTCGATTTTGTACATAAGCATCCTGAAGTGCAATATACGGGTCAATGGCTGGTTTTGTTACGCTTTCATACGTTTGCCCTTTATCAATGGAGACGTCGTTGACGGTGTCGTAAGCATAATTCCCAAAGCCCTCGAGTGGCGTGAGAAAGAAATATGAAATCCAGCCTAATGGATTCAATGCGGCATCTCCAACTAATCCCGCCGTATCACGTACAGTTGACGGGCCGAGGAAAGGCCACACGATGTAAATGCCGGAATTCACCTTGTGTTTGGCAAGGGTCTGGCCAAAATCTCTCTCTTGCCTTTGCAAATGGAATTTTGATTTTGCCGGATCGAAGAATCCCACTACCCCGACGGTGCTATTAATAACAAAACGCGCCAGTTCCGTCCCCGCGCCTTTTAATTCTCCCTGGAAGAGACAATTGAAAAAACGCACAGGCATTTTGATGTTTGTAAAAAAGTTCCTGACGCTTACCCGCGCCTTTTCAGGTATCATGGAATTATATCCGGTATATATTGGTTTAATAAAATAATGATACGCCTTATCATTAAAGACAAAGATGGCTCTGTTGTATGACTGAAGCGGATCTTTAACCAAAGGGGTCTCTGGTTTTATATCCTCATTGTTTACTGGTTCTTCAATTTTAGGTGTTGTATTGGCGGGGGTTTTGTCTTCTTTTGCCGTGTTATCAAACTGACCTGCTGAGACAATGGGTTTCAATTCTCCTTCTTCATTCGGTTTATTTATGACGGGGGTTTCGGCTTCTTGTGCAGTTTTATCAGATTGCCCTTCCGGAACGGTTGAATCTTCTGCCCAAACAAATTCCTTGCATAAACAAATTGTAAAAACAACGGCGAGCATCAAAAAAACAGGTCTTCTCACGTATTTTCTCCTTTTTTAGTACCCAGCATATGATAGAGTTATCTTCTTATTTCTTTGCGGTTTCTTCTTTACCTTTTTTCTCTTTTATCTTCTGAACGAGTTCTTTGTATGAAGATTTAATCAGGATATTATTAAATTGACTGCGGTAATTGTTAACCAGGCTTACCCCCTCAATAATGACATCATAGATTTTCCACTCTCCGGGATTATTGTGCATATTATAATCCACGGATACTTCAGTGTTTTTGTTTGTGATAAGCTTGGTTTGTACCGTGGCATAATTTTTATCCTGTCTTTCGCCGATACAAACAATTTTTTCACCGGAATACGTATCGGTTTTTCCTATGTAAGCATCTTTCATTATGATAGTAAATAATTCTACAAATTCTTTTTTTTCCTCAGGGGTCCGGCTTTTCCAGTACTGGCCAAGTGCCCTTTTTGACATCTCTTCGAAATTGAAAATAGGGGAAATCTCTTTCCATAACTTTTGTCTGCGTTCCTGTACCTTGTCCTCTCCTTTGAGGGAAGGATCTTTAAGAACGGCTAACCCTTTGTCTATGGTTTCCATGAGGAGTTTTCCCGGTTCTCCTGCGTACGAAAGAGTTGTTGTACCCAAAAAATAAAATACGCCAATACATAGTGCAGATAAAATTCTTCTAGACTTCATCTCGTTATTCCTTTACCTTCCCAAAAACAAAATTTCCTATTAACTTTTCTATATCAATCGGTGGTTCTGTCTGATGTAATGAATCCCCGGGTTCTATCAATGTATCCGATCCTCCGGGTGTTATTTCTACATATTTTTCACCTAAAAGCCCTTTGGTGCGAATAGATGCTATGGCGTCTTCCTGCAACTTTATATCGTCCTGGATGAGTAAGGTGACTACAGCCTGATAATCAATCAGCTTGATATCTTTAACCTTACCAACTTCAACTCCGGATATTTCCACCACAGTGTCTTTTTTGAGCCCTTTAACGGAACTGAAGACGGCGTTTACAGGATAATGGTGGTTTCCCATCAGGTTAATCTTGCCGAGCCGGACGGACATGTATCCCAGGCAGAGCAAGCCGCAGAAAACAAAGATGCCAACAATAATTTCAACGTCAAATTTCTTCATAATATTTGTCACCTTTTAGATTGTTAGGAACACGCTTATTGTATGGAAATAGGGCCTTCCAATTCTCCATGTACGAACTGATGAATCACTGGGTCTTTAGAGGTCTCTATTTCTTCCGGAGTTCCTGATGCAATAATTTTACCATTGTATAACATAGCAACACGATCTACCAAAGAAAAAATTGCCGGTATTTCATGGGTAACCATGAGTGCGGTAAAATTGAGACTTTTCTGGCAATCTCTGATCAGTTTATGTATTGCTTTTGCAATTAACGGATCAAGTCCCGTAGTCGGCTCATCAAAAAGGACTATTTCGGGTTTCATAACCAGGCAGCGTGCAAGTGCAACCCTTTTTTTCATACCGCCACTTATCTCGGCAGGGTATTTATTTTGTGCGCCAGAAAGTCCCACCCTGGCCAGTTCTGCAAGCACCGTATCCAGAATTTGCGATTCTTTCATCCTGGTTTTTTCCCTGAGAGGGAATGCGATATTATCATAAACAGTAAGGGAATCGAAAAGGGCGCCTCCCTGAAAAACAATGCCGCATCGTTCCTTTAATTGTTTTAATAACCTTCCTCTCAGCTTGCTGATATCCTGATTGTTTATTAATATCTTGCCTCTGTCGGGTTTTACCAGGCCGATTATGTGCTTGAGAAGTACCGATTTCCCCTTACCGCTGCCTCCAATCAAGGCCATGGTTTGCCCTTCTTCTACCTTTAGATTAATGCCCCGAAGCACCTCGTGGCCGTTAAAACTTTTGTATAAGTCGACAACCTCAATCATTGATTATCCGGATTAAGTCAATAATATAGACGTCATAAAGTAATCCCATATCAGGATTGTGACTGACGAAAGTACCACTGCCTGCGTAGTTGCCTTGCTTACGCCTTCTGCCCCGTACCCCGTAAAATATCCCTTATAGCAACTTATCCAGGTTATCAGCATACCAAAGCTTAAGGATTTGTACAGACCCTCAAGGATATCCTTTGCACTAACGAAATCTCTGATACCGCCAAAATAGGTTCCGCTGGAGACTCCCGTAAGTCCCACGCCCACGGCATATCCCCCCCAAACGCCAACGACAACAAAGATGGCATTCAAGAGAGGAAGCGATATTATGCCTGCAAGTAAGTTGGGGATGATCAAATATTTGTACGAATTTAAAGCCATGGCGTCAAGTGCATCGATTTGCTCTGAAATTCTCATAATACCAATTTCAGCCGTCAATGCGGAACCGGCGCGTCCGGTAACCATCAAGGCGGAAATAACAGGACCCAGTTCCCGTATCAATGAAAGAGACACCACAGGGCCCAGACTCGTTTCGGCGCCAAACTTGACGAGGGCGTAATAAGTCTGCAACGCCAGCACCATTCCCGTAAATGATCCTGTAAGAATAATGACCAGTGTAGTCTTTACGCCAATAAAATTAATTTGCTTAACAATTCTACGGAGTAAAAATGGAGGGAACAACATCCAGAAGAAGGAGGTTGCGAGAAAACACACCATTCTTCCCAGTTCCCTGATGAACGTATGAGAAAAACTTCCGATAATTTTAAATGGCGTAAGTATCCAGTTCATGAGAAAATTCTTACTGCGATAGATTTTTGCTTAAAACTCTTTTGTGAAAAAACATAACAGTATTATAGGAAATATTTTAAGATATTTTATGCTCATAGGTAAGATTGTGACTATGACAAATTGCAATAGCAAGCGCATCGGAGGCATCCTCGGAAAACTGGATTTCAGGCAACCCGAGAATTATTTTTACCATTTCCTGCACCTGCCCCTTGTGGGCGTTGCCGTTGCCTACAACGGCCTTCTTTACAACCGTAGCAGCATATTCAGTAATGGGGATGTTTGCAAATGCCGCGCACAAAAAGACAATGCCCCTTCCTTCGCCAATTTTTATTGCCGCTTTTATATTTTTACCGTAAAAAACCTCTTCGATGGCCATCTGATCAGGCTGATGTTTGGAGATAATGTCCATAATCTTGCAGTAAATTGTCTTGAGTTTCTGGGGAAAATCCAGGTTTTTACCGGCTTTGATAGAGCCATACTCGATGACATGTGTCTTCGAACCTGTCTTTTCTATTACGCCGTAACCGGCAACTTGTGTCCCCGGATCAATTCCAAGAATTTTCATAAATGGTTGACAACCGTTGGATCGTAATATTAATCTGCGTTTCCAAAAAAATTTAAAACACTATATTTATATTAGTTTATTTGATTGTCAAGTAAATCTTAATAATAAATTTAATAGTACAGAACAACTATCGTACCAATAAACATTGAATGTTCTGCAATATTTGTGTAAATGATAATTTTATGGCAACTTAGTAGAAGTCTGATTTTTAAAGAGATATATTGCGAAGAATAGAAGTATATTGAAAAAATTCTTGCGAACGAAAAATTTGCGTGAATTGGGGTGTGTTGGACAAAAAGACGAGAAAATATTTCGTTTCTACTGAAGACATGGTGGTAAAAGACACTTCTGTTCACTACGAAAACTGATAAAATTGTTTTACATTTGCCCGCTTGTTACTATAATACATAATCTTATGTCCAAAATAAACTTGTCTGTCAACTTATGCGGTATTCAATTAACAAATCCTACCATTCTGGCATCCGGGATATTGGGCACAACGAAGGCGTTGTTGAAACGGGTCGCAGAGAATGGCGCAGGCGCTGTTACGATTAAATCCATTAGCGTAGAACCCCGGGAAGGGCATAAAAATCCTACGGTTCTTACCTTTGAGGCAGGCATGCTAAACGCCGTCGGGTATTCGAATCCGGGCGTTGATGCAGCCGCCAGGGAATTCACTAACCTTCAGGATGTGGGCGCGCCGGTAATTGCCAGTGTAATCGGTACGCAGAAGGAGGATTTTGTGCGTGTGGTAGAAGGGCTTTCTGCCCAAAAATTTTCGGCTGTTGAAATTCCACTTTCCTGTCCGCATACGCCGGGGTTTGGGCTTCTTGCAGGACAGGGCACACCAGAGGCTACTTATGAGATAACCTCTGCCGTAAGGAAGGCAACAAAATTGCCGGTGTTTGTTAAGCTATCTCCCAACATTCCTGAAATTTGTACGATTGCAAAGGCCGCGGAGGATGCCGGCGCTGATGCTATTACGGCTGTTAATTCGATGGGGCCGGGGATGATCATCAACATAGAAGCCCAAAAGCCTATTTTGAGTTTCAAGGTGGGTGGGGTTACCGGTGATGCACTGAGACCCATTGCCGTAAGATGCGTGTATGATTTATATAAGGCCATAAAGATTCCTATTGTTGGTGTGGGGGGTGTCTCCACCGGACGGCATGCCATTGAGATGCTGATGGCTGGGGCGTCCGCCACAGGGATAGGGACGGGTGTTTATTCACGCGGTATTGACGTTTTTAGGAAGGTTTGTGAAGAGGTCGGCCAGTGGATGCAGGAAAATGGTGTTGACAGTATAAAAGACCTTGTAGGTGCGGCACATGATTGAGCAGCCAGTGATGGTAAAAATCTGCGATATTCTGGAAGAATCACCGGGTGTCAAAACCTTCTTTTTCAAGCTCAATCTTAATTTTGAGCCGGGGCAATTTGTAATGGTGTGGATACCGCTCCTCGATGAAAAACCCTTTGCCCTGTCGTATGTTCAGGACGGCCTTATAGGTATCTCAGTGTTAAAAAGGGGAGTATTTACAAATGTATTCCACCGTAAAAAAATAGGGGATATGGTTGGGATACGCGGTCCTTATGGCAGAGGATTCAGCTTGAAACCAGATTTCAATTCATGTATCGTGGGCGGCGGTATCGGGATGGCGTGTCTGGCGTCTCTGGTAGATAGATTAAACCTTACTGCTGAAAAACATCAAGGAAATGCAACGGTTATACAGGGTGCCAGGACAGCCGCAGAAATACTCTATCAAAAACGGTTCGGTAACATGAAACTGTGCACCGATGATGGAACGGTCGGTTTCAAAGGGACTGCCGTTGATTTACTCAGGGACTCACTCATAAAGCAACGTTTCCAGAAGGTCTATGCCTGTGGTCCTGAGCGGATGCTATTCAAGGTTGCAGGGTTGTGTAAAGAGCATGGTATCGAATGTGAGCTATCGCTGGAAAGGTACATGAAATGCGGGTTTGGCGTGTGCGGGCAGTGTGACTGCAGCGGTCAGCGCGTCTGTGTTGATGGTCCTGTCTTTAATGGAGAAGAGCTAAGCAGGATGGAGGACTTTGGCAAGATAATTATAACGAAAACAGGCAAAAGGATTATTTATAAACCTAAAAGCATATTGAACTAGTCACACAATGGAATGGATAATAGTAATCGTACTGCTCCTTTTTAACGGCATATTTTCATGTATGGAAATGGCATTTGCCTCCACCAATGTTCCGCTTTTACGAGATATGGCCTCTAAAGGAAATGCCTCTGCAAAAATATTTATCAAACTAAAGGCACGGCCAGAAAGAACTTTTGCCGTTATTCAGGTAGGCATTACTCTGGTCGGGGTTTTGTCCGCCGCAGTGGGCGGCGCAGAAGTTGAGGCTACTATTCTTCCGTTTCTACAGAAATACCTGAATGTTTCCGGTACAACGGCAGAAATTCTTGGAATCGCGCTTTTCGCCATCCCATTTACATTTTTTACCGTTGTCATTGGCGAACTAGTACCCAAAGCCATTGCAATCCGTTATCCGGAAGAGATATCGTTAGCCTCGAGTTATTTATTAACCCTTATGACAAGGATAGCCATGCCCGTCGTCCATATCCTTGAACAATCAACGGTAAGATTTCTTTCCCTGGTGGGTATTCGCCCAGTTCTTGTTTCCGAAGACGGGGTATCAGAACTTTCTTTGAAATCGTTACATCCATTCCATAGGGATTATATTTTAAATTTGTTTGCACTGCGCTTTAAGAAGGCATCTGAAGTTATGCTTCCCTTTTCCAAAGCCGTTATAGTTCGTAGTTCTATGGGCAAAGAGGAAATATTAAAAGTCATTATTGCCTGTGGACACACAAGACTTCCTGTCATATCTGACGAAGTCGAACCGCAAATAATCGGTATCCTTCACACAAAAGAATTTGTTGCCATGATGGACACCAAAACAGAATTTTTGTTAACCGGCTTGCTTCGTAAGCCCTATTTTGTTGATGCTAACGAGTCCATTCTCAGGATACTCAAGAATTTCCAGGGGAATCGAATTCACATGGCCATAGTGCGTCAAGGTACCCGGACGATAGGCATCATAACACTGGAAGATATTTTAGAAGAAGTCGTGGGTGAAATTTATGACGAAGATGATGATGGAATGGTGAAAAAGATCTGGATTCAACGAATCGGTACGAGAAGGCATTAGGCTAAAAGTTAACTATATAATAACTTATCTTTAATGGTTCATAAACATTTAAAACTACGGGATGTACTGCGAAAATTTATGCGCCGCATGTGTCGTACCGTATTGCGTGCTGTGGCAAAGACAGCGCCGGATGGAAATGAACCCCTTCCGGATTTAAGGGCGGCAAAGCGGGTTCTGCTTGTGCTCGTGAATTACCGCATGGGTAATACGGTGTTGGCAACGCCTGCCGTGTCTGCCTTGATTGATGCATTACCTATGGCAAAATTTTCTTTCGTTGGCGGACCTTATGCCCCCGGTATTCTTAAAGGATACAACCTGCAGCGCGTTTACGCCGTTAGTCGCCGGGACTCATGGATGCCTTTCCGGCTGTTGCGGCTTATTCGCACACTGCGTCAGGAACATTACGACGTTGCAATTCACCTTAGTATGGCATCTGCTTCGCTTGGCGCATTCATTATGTATGCTTCCGGCGCCAAACACCGGATTGGGTGCCGTTGTTCAGTTGGCAATATTTTCTTTACGTCTGCCATGGAACACCCACACTCACTCCACAAGGTAGACCAGATCAATGAGTACACGAAATGGCTTGGTATTCATACGTCAGGCGAGCGAAAACTGGCGCTCAGTAATGAAGAACGGTGTTGGGCTGAAAGATTTTTCGGAGAAAGAATCCATAATTCTTGTGGTCAACCGATTGGCATTTTTATTGGCAGCCGTCAACGCAAAGGCAAGTCCTGGGATATTTCGAACTTTGGCGTTGTAGTGAAAGGTCTCCGTTCGCACGGGTTTCCAGTCGTGGTTTTCATTGGACACGAGGAGGCATCACGTGAGGAACTCATTCGTACTTCGCTGGGGCAGGCATTATATATAAAAGAGCCGGACATTCGCAGGGTTGCGGCGCTCGTTTCCGGCTGTCGGGTCGTTTTCACGCCGGATTCCGGCCCGATGCACCTCTCGGTTGCTGTGGGAACGAAAACAGTGGCGCTCTTCGTCAAACCGAACTTTGATAGATACGGTCCACGCCAACCACAAGGAGAGGTGGTCTTTGACCCCCACGGAACATCAGCAGACCGTGCGCTGCAAACAATCTTAAAGCTCTGTACTCAGTCAAGTACGGAAGCATTCCCGATTTTTTGTAAATCAGATTAACAGGGTAGGTGTGCATAGCCCAACAAAAATCGCTCGCTCATCTAAGCTTCTTATTTTTGGTTGACTATACACAACAATACACATGGCTGTAATGGCAAGGCGCGCCTTGCCACTACGATTTTATAAAATGCATTCAATATACAGCCATACTACTCGTTCATTGCTTTTTTACAAAAAATTGGGAATGCTCCCGTCAAGTACTGCGCCTCCGACCATGTAATTTCAACACGATAGTAGTCGCTGTCAGAAGTCTTTCAGCTTTTTCCTGAATATTTTTGTGCCTCGGTATCTTAGCCCGGCCTTCGCAATTTGCGCTGAAAAGTGATTATTTTTAGGGATAAATTGCCGTGAGACCCTTGATTTTACAGGAGTGCATTTTGAAAAATGGCATGTAGTGCCGACCTATCCTATTGACGCTACCGAAAGGACCTGAGAAAATGAGTTCATGTTTTTACGGGAAAAAACACGGACAAAGGATGGAAAGACACACCGTTATTGGAGCGTGGTAGAGAACCGCCGTGTCATGGGTGGCGGGGTGGTACAGAGGCAGGTTCTGTACCTTGGAGAACTCAATGATAGCCAGCGGGCGGGATGGGTAAGGACGATAGAGGCGGTTGGTTGGGGTTGTATTTGTGGAATCTTCTGGAGTTGGATGCATTTTGGAGAGAACGTTTGCCGTCAAGCCGTAAGGGGACGAGTTGGCTGAATATTCTCAAAGTATGACGTGCTGCTGTATGATTTGACGAGTACGTATTTTGAGAGTGAACCACCGCCAGTAGGCTCGGGGAGTAAAAAACGCTTTGGATACAGCCGTGACAAACGTTCCGATTGTGTTCAGGTGGTAGTGGCGCTGGTGTTGACGCCGGAAGGTTTTCCTGTTGCCTATGAAGTATATCCTGGCAATACAAGAGATACAGCGACATTGGAGGAATTTCTGAATCGGATCGAAAAACGGTACGGGAAATTAAGGCGCACCTGGCTCATGGATCGCGGCATTCCTACGGAGGATATGCTGGAAAAGATGCGTTCGAGGGGGATTGATTATTTGGTTGGCACTCCGAAGGGACATTTGAGCCGTGTTGAAAGACCATTGCTTGAACAGCCATGGATAGAGGCGCGTGAACATGTCCGTGTCAAAATACTTCAGCAAGAGTCAGAGTTCTATGTTTATGTTGAAAGTTATGACCGGATAGCCAAAGAACGTTCCATGCGCCGTCGCAGGCTCAAACGTCTATGGGCAAGCCTGCACGAACTTCGTAATCGGAAGAACATTAGTCGTGACGACCTGCTGATGCATATAGGGGCATTAAAGAAAGACGCCGGGAGGGACTTTAGGCTGGTTCGCATCACTCTGCCAACTACGCAGGAACCGGTAAATGAACACACGTTTCATTTTGAACTGGACCGTGAGCGCCTGCGCAGAACGTTGCGGCGTGAGGGACGCTATCTGCTTCGT
>JACPHJ010000074.1 GCA_016188675.1 Planctomycetota bacterium | reverse complement strand
GAATCGCTGTTAGTTCTACACACTACGGGAATTACTTACAGTTTGCGTAATGAGTACAAATGGCAAACTCATCCCCTTTTAGGGGTTAACCCAAAGCCACCTGCTCCGCGGGTGGATTCTTTACTTCTATCCTAAATTGCCAACAGTTATTTTATACCATATCTGATATCAAGCAGAATCAGCAGGATTATGCTGAAAACTGAAAGATTTTTTTAAGCTGGAGAATAACAACCCCCTGCATCCCCCTTTTTTAAGGGGGACGTTAAAAAGTTTTCCTTTGTTAAGAGAGACTTACTTGAAATCCCCATTAAAAAAGGGGGCGAGGGGGTTGTGTTTTTTCTCGTTAAAATAATTTCTTTTGTTTTGTCGCTGATATTTCTTTGGTTATTTCCTCCCTCAATCTTTCCCTACCAACCAGAAATCCATCCAACCGTTTCTTCTCCTTATTTTCGTTGGGTAAGGTCTCAGAGATAGCCTGGGCAACGCGATAGAATGCCTCACTCTTGCCATAGCCCAACTCTTTAAGCAACCCCACTATTTCATCCCTTTTGCTGTTTTCCCAATAAAAGGAGGACACGGCAACCTTTATCGACGTCGATGGGAAGATGGATGGCTATATCCTTTTCTATGAAGAAGAAATCATCGCTGTGGCATAATATCAACTTCATTTATCCGCGTCAATCAATATCCATCTCATAACACCGCTTATTATTGCATCAACTCATCATACCGTACCTTCTTCGTATTTTATCTAAAATATAGTATCAAAACAAAAAATAATTGAATTCCCTTGAATGCTTTGAAATTACAAGTAAAATAATGCAATATTAAAAAGATTTACATAGTTTGGAGGCTTATTTCTACAAATGCTTGATATAAATTTTATCAGGAACAATCCTGACAAGGTCAAACAGGCTATCGCCAATAAACATGAAAATGCGGCCAGCATTGATCAAATTTTAGAGGTCGATACTCAGCGCAGGTCCATGATTCATGCCTGCGAACAATTGAAAAGTAAACGCAACGAGCACTCAAAAGAGGTTAGCGAACTCAAAAAAAAGGGACAGGATGCCTCTAAAATTATCGAAGAAACAAAAAAGATCGGCGATGATATAAAATCCATTGAGGAAAAGCTGAAGGAACTGGACGCTCAAATTACCAATCTGATGCTCCGCATACCCAATGTCCCCGCCGCAGACGTGCCCATTGGCAAGGATGAAAGAGATAATGTCATAGTCAAGGCATGGGGGCAACGGAAGACATTCGATTTTACTCCTCTGCCGCACTGGGAATTAGGAAGCATCTTAAATATCCTGGACACGGAGCGGGCGTCCAAGATATCCGGCTCTGGTTTTATATTATTAAAAGGGCTTGGCGCAAAACTCGAACGCGCCTTGTTTTCTTTTATGCTGGATGTTCATACCAGAGATCACGGCTATACCGAATTATTTCCCCCGTTTCTCGTTAACCGTACTACTATGACCGGCACGGGGCAATTACCTAAGCTTGAAGAGGATATGTACCGGACAGCCGCAGATGACCTCTTTCTGGTTCCCACGGCGGAAGTCCCTGTTACCAATATCCACCGTGACGAAATACTTTCTTTCAAAGAGCTACCCATTTACTATACTGCCTATACCCCCTGTTTCCGGCGAGAGGCGGGTTCTTACGGCAAAGACACGAGGGGCATTATACGGGTTCATCAATTCAATAAAGTAGAGCTAGTTAAGCTTGTGAGGCCGGAAACATCGTATGATGAATTGGAATTGCTGCTCGGTAATGCAGAAAGGATACTTCAACTCCTGGGACTTGAATACAGAGTAGCAAAACTTTCTACGGGAGATATGAGCTTTGCGGCGGCAAAATGCTATGATATCGAAGTCTGGGCACCCGGATTGAATAAGTTCCTGGAAGTTTCATCCTGCAGCAATTTCGAAGACTTTCAGGCAAGGCGCATTAATATTCGTTTTCGTGACGAGGACGGAAAGCTGCGGTTTGTGCACACATTAAACGGCTCTGGTTTGGCCTTACCCAGAACGGTTATTGCGCTACTTGAGACCTATCAGCAAAAAGACGGATCCGTTATAATTCCGGATGTCCTTCAGCCTTACATGGGTGGAATTAAGGTTATTGCCAAGTAGGGGCAGGTTTCAAACCTGCCCCTTATAACAGTTATTTTAAGGTATAGCTCTTTCCAAACATTTCCAAGCCGAACCACTTCCCTTCAGAACCAATCAATAATCTCCCCTTGCCGGTGATGAGCAGGAATATTATCAGCAAAGGAAACACTATCGGAAGCGCTATAGCAAAGATGGATAATGTCACGAAAACCACGGGTACTGACGCTACCAGCATGACCGCAAGGAGTGGAAAAACAAGCATACACACAATAACAAGGATGCCGAATGCAAATATGAATACGGGTGGTAAAATGGCAATTGAAAAAATTCCCCAGAATCCCTTGCCAAATACCCCGGAAATCTTTTTTCCGTACAATATCACTCCACCGCTCAAATCTTCCTGAACTACTTGAGGAGCTTCACTCTCCGATGGTTTTTCAGAGACGGTTTCTTCCTGCCTGGTTTCTTCTTTTGCGGGAGGCGCTTCTGTTGCTGTTACAGCAGAAACGTCGGCCTCCGATGTTTCGGATGCCCCTTCTTTCCGGGCAGTATCTTCAGATTCCTTTGCCTTTTTTTTCCTTTTCCAAAGCGCCATATTGAAGTTATTTAACCTTTAAAATTATATATCCTCACATAAACTTGCGATGGCTTGCGCGGCAATTGCCTCACCACGACAAATTGCGTCAACACCTTCCATCGTTGTTGCCTTGACGTTGACCCGGTTTGCACCTATACCGAGACATTCTGCAATATTTTTCTTCATTTCTATTTTTTTTGAACCGATTTTGGGTTTTTCGGCAAGGATCATTACATCCACATTATTGACTTTGAAGCGCTTTTCTTTCACAAGATCAACTACCTTTAAGAGAAGCGCTTTACTGGAAATTCCTTTCCACCGCTGATCTGTGTCAGGGAAATGTTCTCCTATATCACCAAGGGCTGCCGCTCCCAGTAATGCATCGCATACGGCATGAAGCACTACATCGGCATCCGAATGGCCGAGCAGTCCCAGATGATAATCAAACGCAACCCCTCCCAGCACAAGTTTGCGGTTTTCGGCAAGTCTGTGAATATCGTACCCAATCCCAAAGAGCATATCGCTTTACTTTTTACCAGCAGTTCCTTGTTCTAACACCGACAGTCTGTCTTGTGCCTTCTTTCGTGACTTTGCATCCGGGCTGTAGAGGGCAGCCTGCTGGTAAATCGCCTTTGCCCTCTCATAATCTGTCAGCATTTTATCATACGTTTCTGCAGCTCTCAACAGTGCAGGTTGCTTAATATAGGGATTTAATTGATAGCTTTTTATATAATACTTTGCGGCACTTTCGTAGTCATGGAAGTAACTGCCGGCGTAAATCTCTGCGATTCCGAATGCCGCATCTCCAACCTTATCGCTGGTAGCCATAAGCTTTTCCAGGCGCTTAATGGCTGTAATACGGTTCTCTTTACTGAAAGACTTTTTGTACATCATGGCGTCTTTAAATAAAATGTTGGCGTCTTCAATATCCCGTAATATCACCCCGGTCCGCACATTTCCCAGTCCTTCGTCGGTATACAGCGGCTGCGGCACTTTGTCCAGTGCGTCAAGTTCCCTGCGCGTTTTCTGGAGCCGCAACTGATTCCCCGTCTCCTGATAATATTGTCTCAATTCATCGAGTGTGTCACGGTAGTTCTTTCTTGAAACGGTCACAGCATGAATCAACTGCTCTTCCTTGGTCTTTAATTCATCGACAGACAATTTCGCCTTGCATACCACACAATATTTCTCGGTCTCATCAATCTGGTCAAAACAATTCAAACAATAATTTGCTGCAAATGCTGCGTATGAAACAAACACCAAACAAACCGACACAAAAAACATTTTTACTATTTTCATGCTTTTCTCCTTAGCTTAAACCGCTTTTCCGCATAAGGCTCTTCACATTTTCCAGTAACGAGTTCACTTCCGATACCTGTCGTACCATTTCTTCTCTTTCTGTCCAGCGAAGGTCGCGATATGATGAGATATTATTACTGATATCCTCGATTACACGATCAATGGCCTTATCAATCTCGAATTTCATAAACTCGACAAATCGTTCACATAACGCATCAGTCCGCTTCACAAATTCATTACGAAAACTCTTCCGTTTTTGTGGAAAGATGGCAAGCCCGACAGATGCCAGCGCCACAGAAATTCCTATAATGACAGGAGGAGGTACAATAAATGAGAACATCATCGTAACACCTACCCCAATGCCAACGGCAAACGCTTCTGTTATCAAAAAGCTAATAAATCCACCCTGCACCGAGCTGTTAAGTCTTTCCGACTCCCGTTCGATATCCAGTTCCCTGAATTCTTTGGAACGAGACTTTAAAGCAACCTCAATTTCATGCTTTCTATCGTCATAGTGTCGTTCTGCATGTCCATCCAGAATAGACCCAACCCTGCGATCGTATCCTACTTCTTTCTCAATGTGGTCCCGTGCAAGATCCCACAATGAGCGGTTGTTTCTCGCCACATAATCCACTACATCGTCAATAATCCGGTCTAAGTCAGTTTGCGGATTTAAAAGTCCGTACACCTCCCTTTTGAATCGATCATCGATCTTTTCCCTTCCTATCTTGGAGAGAATCACAGACTTCATCGTGACATACGAATTTAAAAAATTATCCAATTTTTCTTTTAATCGTGAGAATACGAGCTTGATTTCGTCTTTGTATTTTAATGTATACTCACGCATGTCCTGCTTTTTATTCTTCAGGCGCGTCTCAAACCGCTCAATGCTTTTGATGTCTGTATTGCACCTGTTGACTTTTTCATTGAGATTCTGCTGGAGTTCGGAGAACACATTATGTAAATATTTTAAAGGGCTGACCAGTTTAAAATCTATCTTTGTGTCCAGGTCTAATTTTTCAAATACAAAGGACTCAACCTCTGCGATTTTACTCTTTGCAAGGAGGGCTTCGTTTCCTTCGGTCTTTGCCATGTACGCCTCCTTGGCAGACACCGACAGGATTTTTGGTTCGAAGCCCAGCAATCGGTAACAATTCTTTTCCAAAAAGACTACAATCTCATTAAGCTCTTCAGCGGTCTTTAGATCGATCTTGTTCAGGATAAACAGCACCTTGCGACCCCATTTACCCTTCAAAAATTGCAGGAACTGCCGCTCGCTCTCGGTAAATGGATGGTCTGCAGAGGTTATAAAAAGCACAAGCTCGGCCCTGTGTACAAAGCTTTCTGTCAGCGCCGCATGTTCTATGATAATCGAATTGGTGCCGGGAGTATCGACTAAAGTGACGTCTTTCAACGCCTCCATGGGATAAGTCGCCTGACACAGGTGATCGCCCACCTCCTTGACTTCGACCTTATCGCCGTGCGTTAGTAACGTGATTCGATTGGTCGTAGGGGTAGGGCCTTCCTGTAAGATATGCTCACCACACATGGCATTAATGAAACTGGATTTGCCGGAATTGTATTCACCTGCCACCAGCAGATAAAAAGGCTCTTCAAGCTGGGTGCGCATCTCCGCCACTCTTTTTTCCATATCCGATGTGCCGATCCGCTCAAAAAACTTTTTGGAGTTATCGAGGAGATTCACAACTTCAGGATAAATATCCCTGTGTTTTGCCTTCGTTGTTATATTTAACATGGATTCTGTTTTTGCGTCTTTTTATAGTAATTTAATTAATGCGGTTATCAATGCTGCCTGTCCAACCAGCATACCGGCAACCCATTTCAGGATTTCTACTTTGATTTCAGCGAGGTTTCTTTCTAACTCTATTTTTAATTTCTCAATGTCAGTTTTTGTCGCTATCTCTGTGCTCACAATCTCATTAAATATTTCTGCTATTTCATTGGCTGCTTCTTCCTGAATGCCTTTACTTTTTAACCTTGAATAAATTTTTAGTGTATCAATCATCAAAGATTGTTTAACGATAATTTTGTCTCTTTAATGCCTTATGCAAGGCGCCTTTCCAGTCCAGCCAAATTTATTATTAGAGTCTCTCCACTTAAGGGGGGAAGTCATGTGGGGGTGAAAGAAAAGGGCTAATCACCCTCACTCAAACCCTCCCATCAAGGGAGGAATAATTTGTATTTTAAGTAGCGATGTTACCAGTTTTTGGAATGCAAGTCAAATTTTCTTTTTTAAACGCCAAAGGCAATGGCCTCGATCTCCACTCCGACATCCCTGGGCAGCCTTGCCGCCTGAACTGCCGCCCTGGCAGGAGGTTTATTGGCGAAGAATTCTTTATAAACGTCATTAATTGCCGTGTAGTCATTCAGGTCTTTCATAAAGACAGTCGTCTTTACAACCTTGTCTAAGGATGAACCGGCCGCCTCCAGGATATTTTTAAGATTTTCCAGCACCTGTCTTGTTTGAAGCTTTATATCACCCCGTATAATTTCTCCTGTTGCGGGTATTATAGGGATTTGCCCCGATACGAACACAAAGTTCCCCGCCTTGATTGCCTGAGAGTATGGCCCGATCGCCGCAGGGGCATTATTCGTTGAAATGACTGATTTTTCCATTCTGACCTCCAATTCAAAAAATTATTTGTATCGTATACTTTGCAACATAATAACAAAATTACCTATAGACTTTCAACCTTTGATCAAATTGGCTCCTAAGTGCTTTTTCATTGATTGTCTTTGTTTTTTTTGCTTCAATCTCTGCTGTAACGAAAGGAAAATAGAACAGCTTATGCGTAATATACGGCTTCTGATAGAATACGACGGCACAAATTATGCGGGTTGGCAGTGGCAGAAGAATGCCATAACAATTCAGGAAACGCTTTCGAAGACGATAGAACGGGTCGTTCAGGAACCGGTTAAAATTTACGGCTCAAGCCGTACCGATGCGGGCGTCCACGCCCTCGGTCAGGTTGCCAATTTCCACACCCGTTCGAATATTCCATCCAAACGTTTACTTCTTGCAATAAATTTTTATCTCCCGCATGATATCACGATAAAAGAAGCGGCAGACGTGCCGGAATCCTTCCATTCCCAATATAACACGGTATCCAAGGTCTATAAATATACCCTCTTCAATGACTGGATCAGAACCTCTCTCAACCGCAATTTCTGCCATGTATGCGGTTTTCAACTGGATATGGATAATATGGCCAAAACGGCTCAATACCTCACAGGCACTCACGATTTCACCTCATTTACCACGAAGGCGCTTCAGGAAAAGAACCGGATACGCACCATAAAAAGGCTGGAGATTAAGAGGGAAGGAAGGTATATCTATTTTACCGTTGAAGCAGATGGGTTCCTGTACAACATGGTGAGGTCTATTGTGGGCACACTCATAGAAGTGGGAAGGGGAAAGATTTCTGGGGAAGATGTAAAGGATATCTTAGATGCGAAGAATAGGAATCTGGCCGGCCCAACAGCGCCTGCGAAGGGACTCTGCCTCATGGAGGTTAAATACGAACGTGATTTATGAATAGTGAGTTATCTAAAACAATGGTCGTTATTCTGATGGGTGTTTCTGGTGCTGGGAAGACAACGATTGGTCAATGCTTGGCCAGGGATTTGGGGTGGTCATTCTATGAGGGAGACGACTTTCACCCTCAGCCCAATATCGATAAAATGCAACAGGGTACTGCCTTAAGCGATGCCGATCGGCATATCTGGCTGGTTTCATTAGAAAGTCTTATCAGAGAACTTGTTTGTAAGCGTTAATCTGCTGTCATTGCCTGTTCTGCACTTAAAAGCGCCTATCGTGAGCGACTTCAAACAGACACCGACATGGTACAGTTCGTCTATTTAAAGGGAAACTATGCCCTGATTCAGAAACGTTTACAGGGGCGGCATGGACATTTTATGAAAGTGGACTTATTAGAAAGCCAATTTGATATATTGGAGGAACCGATAGGGGTGCTTACGATCGATGTTGCACAAGAACCAAAAGTTATTGTTGGTTTGATAAAGGAAACATTGCGATAATAATTAGAGGAAGCAGTGCCTGAACAAGTTTCGCGATTGATTTTACCAAGCTACCAAAAAGGGAAGCCATATTTCTTTAATGTACGCTTCTCAGTTCTGTAATTTCCAGAAGCCTTTAAATAAAGGCCAATAAGATTTAACAACTTATAAACCTCTCTGTTTATTAATGCATTTTTGTGTTGGGTAAAAACAGTTTTGGCTTTTTCCGCAAAAGGAGGAGAAAAAAGTATGTTTGGAATGAAATCCCGGTTTGCACCTTTCACAGCGGCATTTCTGGCAGTACTGCTTTTAAGTTCGATATTGCCGGTAAACCAGAGATGGATCGAAAGTTTTGGGGGTAATTATGACGCATACCCTGAATATTTACAAGCTATAGAGGACGCAAAAGTAGCTACGCAGGACGAGATATCCAAAAATCTTGTAGCCATAGTAAAAAATAATGATAACCTCGAACTGCAGTGGGAAGGTGAGGCAGGAAAATCACGTGTTTTGGTCATTACATGGACAAACAAGTCTTATTATGACGATTATGTGGGTAAAGACTATCAACTCCCTGGAGATGCGAATATTTGGGTGACTGCCGTCCCGGAATTGAAAAATTTTATTCAAAATAATTCCCAGGATATTACTGCGCTCAGGATCGAACAACTTTTGGGTCTGCCTCCCGAAGGCAGTAAGACGAAGTTTATAGAAATGTGGGTGAACCCGGGCGATATGTTTCGTCCCAGCCCCGATCCTGAAATCACTGACCATGAAGCGGAAATAACGTTCCCCACGGTTTTAAACAGATTCCTGACCTTCGATAATCGTGTGCATATTGTGGAGTACGACTGGGACAAACAGGCGGACGTTTCCTACACATACCGCGAATGGTTCAGACATCGCAGACAAACGATATATTCCGGTGATTATCCGTATCCGTGGACGAGGCTGGGATACACGTACGACTGGGGAAACACGGGCAACCATGCAGGGCTGAGTGAATTTGTGATTATGGGCAGTTCCACGGTAGGGATTAACTCAGTAATATCGAACGATGACTATTTTAAAGGTTTAAATCATTGACACAAATTTTAAAAACAGTTATATTTATAAAAAAATAAATGCGCCTTTTCAGATATGCTGAAAACTTATAGTTAATAAAAGACGTAGTGTTTATTGAAGTAATTATATCTAAGCGGCGCATTTTTTTTTATTTAGGAAAGGTTTTTTATATGATTTCGATTGAAGATTTTTTGAAGGTAGACCTGCGGGTAGCCGAGGTAAAGCATGCCGAACCCCATCCCAATGCGGATAAATTGCTGATATTGAAGATCGATGCGGGTGACGGCCTTGAAAACAGACAGATTGTTGCGGGAATCAGGAATCATTATAAACCCGAAGACCTGATCGGGAAAAAGATTGTTATTGTAAACAACCTGGCGCCGGCAATCTTGCGGGGTGTCGAGAGCCAGGGTATGCTGCTGGCCGCAAAAGACGATGGTCAATTAACAATCATAACAACGGAAAAGGATATAAAGCCAGGTTCTAAAATCCAATAAAAAACACAATCCACCGCAGAGACGCAAAGGGCGCAGAGAGAAAGAAGTCGGAAAGTTGAGACTTTCTCTGATTCCCAACTTCTCATCTTCTCAACCTCTGCTTTCCTTCTTTGCGAACTTTGCGCCTTTGCGGTGAAAGATACTATTTCAGTTTATTTGCAGAAAATGGCGATCTAACCATGCTGCAGGAGTTATACATAACCAATTTTGTACTGATTGATAAGGTCACCATACAACTCTGTGAACGGTTGAATGTATTTAGCGGTGCAACAGGTGTAGGGAAATCGCTGGTAATCGGCGCACTCAACTTCATCCTCGGCGGACGCGTATCCTCCGATGTTGTGAGGAGCGGCAGGGATGAGGCCACCGTAATTGCCAAATTTTATATCCGGGACAAAACCCTTCTCAGGCAAATTAAAAAGGTTTCTGATAACCAGTCTACTGAGGATGATCTGTTAATTCAAAGAAGCATAGACACGAGCGGGCGGAGCAGATGCCGCATAAATGACGTCCCCATAACGGTGACCATGCTCAAGGAAATCGGAGAGATGCTGGTTAACATTCACGGCCAGCACGAACATGAGGCATTATTACATGGAATCAACCAACTTTATATCCTTGACGATTTTGGAGGAATTTCTCCGTTACGGGAGGATTTTTCCGGGATTTTCAGGCAGGTTAATGAAAAAACAAGGCTGCGGGACGAACTGAAAAACAATCAAAATGAGCGCAGACAAAAGATAGATTTGTACGCCTTCCAGATCGATGAGATTGATAAGGCACAACTCAAAACGGGTGAGGCAGAAGAACTGGAAAAAGAGCGGATTCTTTTAGCTAACGCAGAGAAAATATACAGCACCATCACCTCCTGCTATGAGCAACTCTACGAGTCTTCCGAATCTATTCTTGAAAGATTAAAGTCCGTTGTAAAAGAATTGCAATCGGTTGCGAAACTCGACGATGCCCTGCAAAAGTTATTCGATGCCTGCAATCAATCGCATTTTCAAATAGAAGATACGGCTTTTTCCTTAGGAAAATATAGAGACGGATTCAATTACGACCCTCAAAGGCTGGAATTTATCGAAGAGCGTTTAAATACGATTCGAAAGTTGAAGGCAAAATACGGTAACACCATAGAGGAAATTTTAGCGTATCGTGACGAAACGGCATTAAAACTGAAGCAGCTTACGGGCGAAGGAACAACGGCTGAACAGGTGGATGAAGAATTACAGGCATTGACAGAGTCATTGAAACAGAAAGGCAGCGAATTAACCCGGAAACGTCTTTCAACGGCTGAAAAGCTGTCTCCTCTGATAAATGAAGAACTTCACGATCTGGGCATTCCTCACGGGCGGTTTTGCGCTCAAATCGCATCGCCCTTTTTGAATAAAAACGCAGACCCTGATGCGTCAGGCGCAAATAGTCATGGGTTTGACCAGATTGATTTTCTCATCTCGCCTAATCCCGGTGAGGATTTGAAACCTTTGAAGAAAATTGCCTCCGGCGGTGAAATATCACGGGTCATGCTTGCCTTAAAGCACCAACTGGCAAAAGTGGATAGAACGCCGGTGCTTGTGTTTGACGAGATCGATGCCAATATCGGCGGCAGGATGGGAGAGGTAATCGGCGAGAAGCTGAGCAGCATTGCAAGGTCTCATCAGGTAATCTGTATTACGCATCTTCCTCAAATAGCCAGCTATGCGGACGAACAGTGGAAGGTAAGCAAGCTGGTGAAGAATGGCAAGACGTTTTCCACAATTGAAAGCTTATCGGGCGACGCCCGTCTTGAAGAAATTGCCGATATGATCAG
>JACPHJ010000073.1 GCA_016188675.1 Planctomycetota bacterium | reverse complement strand
GTATTGAGTTATCAAATAGCCAGTAAATCCCTTCACGATCAATCCTTCAATCAGTTAGTTTCTGTAAGAGATATTAAGAAAAAACAGATCGAGGAACATTTTGAGCAAATACGATTAGATATCTCTGCATTGTCCGAGGATCCAACTATTTGCAACGCCATGAAGGAAATGAAACGGGCATTTCAGGAGATAGGCGCCGAAAAGGCTCACGATCTTTATGTCACAAAAAATCCATTTCATAAGGAAAAGAGGATTGATTTTCTCAGCGCCACCGATGGCAGTGAGTACAGCAGTACCCATGCAATGTTTCATCCGTATTTCAAGAGTTTATTGGAAAAACGTGGTTACTACGATATTTTTTTAATCGATTCAGAAACGGGCAACATAATATATACAGCCTATAAAGAGCCAGATTTTGGTTCTAACCTCATAAATGGTCCTTATGCAAACAGCAATATCGCTAAACTTTATAAAGAAGTAAATCATGCAGCAGAAAATGATTTTATAAAAACGATCGATTTTGAACCGTATGCACCTTCTGACTTTGCACCTGCCTCGTTTATTGCCGCCCCTATTAGTGATGGATTTAACAAAGCGGGTGTCCTGGTTCTTCAAATACCCATTGACCAGATCAATAGTGTTATGATGGGAAGGTCTGGACTGGGAGAAACAGGCGAAACCTATCTCGTAGGAAACGACAAGCTTATGAGGTCTGATTCAAGATTTTCAGAGAAAAAGACGATATTAGTAAATAAGATAGACACAGAGGCTGTAAAGGATGCACTGACCAATAAAAGCGATTGTAAAATAATAAAAGATTATAGAGGTTCGGACGTATTAAGTGCATATGCCCCACTGGATATAAAAGATTTGAAATGGTCAATCATCGCAGAAATTGACAAAAAGGAGGCATTTCGTGCGGCTGTTTCTTTAAAGAAATGGAATTTTATTATTGGAATAGCCGCCGTGCTTTTTGTGGTAGGGCTTGGATGGATCGTTCTAAAAATTACCGGCAAGATTTCTGGCCTCTTTAAAAGGTTGCTTGCAGACCTTACAGAAGGTTCTTCGCAGGTTGCCTCGGCATCAGGACAAATTTCTGAATCCAGCCAAAGTCTGGCTGATGGGGCCTCGCAACAAGCAGCCTCAATTGAGGAGACGTCCTCGGCTATGGAAGAAATTTCCTCCATGGTCAATCAAAATGCCGATAATGCAAAAGAGGCCGCCAGCCTGGCAAACCTCTGCAATACTTCCGCAGAACAGAGCGATCATGCCATGGGCATGCTTAACACGGCTATAAACGAGATCAGCGGTAGTAGTAAACAAATAGCGAATATTATCAAGGTAATTGATGAAATTGCATTCCAGACCAATTTGTTGGCTCTGAACGCAGCCGTAGAAGCGGCCAGGGCAGGCGAACATGGAAAGGGATTTGCTGTAGTTGCCGAAGAGGTAAGAAACCTTGCTCAGCGCAGCGCCAGGGCTGCAAAGGATACGACACAGCTTATAGAAGACAGCACAAGGAAGGTAGACGCCGGTGTTGATTTAACCAAAAGGGTGGAAGCGTCCCTCAAAGAAATTGTGAAAAATGTCAAGAAGGTGACCGACCTGGTGAATGAGATTGCCAATGCCTCGCAGGAACAGTCAGAAGGCGTAGGACAGGTAGGAAAAGCAATAGCTCAGATGGATCAGGTCATACAGCAAAATGCTGCAAATGCAGAAGAAACGGCATCGGCTAGCGAGGAGTTATCAGCACAGGCACAAAGCTTACTCTCACTGGTGGATAAGATTGCCGGTGAGGTTGGGAATAAAGAAGAACAGGAAACAAAAGAAAACAAACCTCTGATAACCAAAAAACCCTCTGCGAAGAATGAAAGGGTATATAACAAACCAAGTATATCCGATAAAAAGATATCACGCAATAGATTGAATGATGAGCATATCGTTCACATGAAAAGAAATGGCAATGGAAACGGTCAGGGAAATGGTAAAAAAAGTCTGGCAGCGTCGGATGCTGACGAGATTTTCCCCATGAATGATGAAGCTTTCAAGGATTTCTAAAACTTCCAAATATATCTGAAATGGGTTGATGGTCTATTGGGGTGTAGAACCTCCTCCCTTCTATACCTCAAAGACCATCAAAACATTTTGGATTCACAGAGTGCGTTATAGAATAAAATACAAAGCAAATAATCCCAGCGCACCCCCCAAAAAGTATTGAGAAACATCCCGAATAATAGTTTTCTTTTTGATCCCTATGATATTTTTGTGCTTTTCAATAACCTGTCCGAAGATGTGTTTAAGTTCATCACCTGTAGCATCATGCTGATAGGTTCCACCTACCATTTCGGTAATCTCCCTTAAAAATGACGGATTGGGTTTGGTGTAAATGGTCGCTCCGTCTTCCGTGATTTCGTAACCGGTAACATTTCCCTCTTTATCTCTTCTGGGGATTGGCGAAGCCTTCTTGGGATCTCCAATACCAACAACATAGATAGCAATGTCCCTCCTTTCCAACAGCAGCTTTACAGCCTCTGCGACCTGGCTCCGTGTGATAATCTGTTCTTCACCATCGGTAAGAAGTATCATTACCTTCTTTGC
>JACPHJ010000067.1 GCA_016188675.1 Planctomycetota bacterium | reverse complement strand
TACACAGAGTAGTTCATTCTGATAAGTATCTTTTACATAATTGATTCTCACTCATAAAATACTAATCTAAACGGAGGTGAAACATGATAGGCAAGTTATTATCTTTATCAATGGAGAAATCGATCATTCCGGATATTAGTCCAAAGGCAATTATGGTTATAGCCATTGCGCTGATATTAGTTATATTATTCACCTGGAAAAAGGAGGGATAATTGCCTGGGAGAAGCGCTACCCTCGATCTGGTAATCATTGGTGGCGGGCCTGGCGGTTACATAGCAGCCATAAAGGCTGCCCAGCTTGGAATAAAGACTGCGCTCGTCGAAAAAAATAAAGTCGGTGGTACGTGTTTGCATCAGGGTTGCATCCCGACAAAGGTACTTTTACATTCTGCAGACATTTACCGTAAGCTACTTAAGGCACAGGAATATGGAATAACCTTTGATAAATTAGGAATTAATTATCCACAGTTTCATCGGCGTAAAGAGTCTGTCGTTAAACGATTATTCCAAGGAACGCAATTTCTCCTCAAAAAAAATGGTGTCGAGGTCTTCGAAGGCGAAGGGCTATTCACTTCTGCGAATAACGTATTGGTTAAAAAAAATGGAACAGACATCGTCGAATTAGCAGCAAAGAATGTTATCTTGTCTGCCGGTTCTGTTCCATTCATCCCTCCCACATTTCCCTGCGATGGGAAATACGTACTCACCAGCGATGACATCTTAGCACAGGAAGAAATCCCTAAATCTATCATTATTGCCGGTGCCGGCGCTGTAGGAATTGAGTTCGCGTATCTTTTTAATACTCTCGGTTCAAAAGTTACCATCGTAGAACTTCTGGATGACGTTCTTCCTGCCGAAGACAAAGAAATCCGCGCTGCGTTAAGGAAAATACTTACGAAAAGAGGTGTAGACATTTTAACAAACACCTCGTTAGAGAAGGTCGCAGTTGATAATGGCGTTCGTGTAGAAACAAAAAGCAAGATTGATACCCCCCGCCCCCCTGCCACAACCGAAAACCTCGTTCCCTTCTCCGAAAAGGAAAAGGACTATTTGAAGGCAGATTGTTTACTCCTGGCATTAGGGAGAACACCGGCATTAACCAATCTTGGAATAGAAAAATTCTCATTAAGTTTTAAAGGAAAATATTTGCAAACCAATGAAGTTATGGAAACCAACCAAAAGGGACTCTACGCAATCGGAGACATTACCGGCCCTCCCCTTTTAGCTCATAAGGCTTCACATGAAGGTCTTTGGGCCGTTTCTCACATTGCAGGCAAAGAAACTACCCCGATAAATTATCAAAATATACCGAGGGTGACGTATTGCTCTCCACAGGTAGCAAGTGCAGGACTTACACAGGAAGAGGCTGAAAGCAAAGGACACAAAATAAAAGTGGGGAAATTTCCACTCATTGCCAATAGTAAGGCCGTTATCGACGGAGAATATGAGGATGGGTTTGTAAAGATTATTGCAGATGAAAGATACGGTGAAATATTAGGGGTGCATGCCATAGGACCCAACGTGGGTGAGTTGATGTGGGGAGTCTCACTTACCACACTTTTAGAAGGCACAGCTTCCGAGCTATCGGGCAATATATACCCCCACCCTACTCTTTCCGAAGCCATTCTGGAGGCTGCCCATGCAGTTGTTGATAAAGCGATACATTTATGATTAGATGTCCGGAAATTTCTAAAGTCTTATGAAAGCATCAGATTTACTTGTAAAATGTCTGGAAAACGAGGGCGTTCGCTATATCTTCGGAATCCCTGGCGAGGAAAACATAGACATCCTCGATTCTCTGCTGGATTCAAAGATACAATTCATTCCGACACGCCATGAACAAGCCGCTGCTTTTATGGCGGATGTCTATGGCCGGCTGACGGGTAAGGCGGGTGTATGTTTATCCACGCTCGGACCTGGAGCTACCAACCTTGTCACGGGTGTTGCCGATGCCAATCTGGATCGAGTACCCCTTGTCGCTATTACCGGTCAGGCCAGTCTTGACCGAATGCACAAGGAATCACACCAATACATGGACACCGTTGCTCTGTTCAAGCCCATCACAAAATGGAATACCCTTGTTCACACTGCCGATATTATCCCCGAAGTTGTCAGGAAGGCATTCAAACTTGCCCAGATGGAAAAACCAGGCGCTACTCACATTGACTTTCCGGAGGACGTAGCAAAGGCAGACCTCATAGCTCTGCCAATTCCCTTGAAAGAAGAGGTACATATCCCCTACCCCACCGAAGAGACATTGGGAATTGCCGCACGGTTAATTTCAGATGCAAAATATCCGGTTATTCTTGCGGGAAACGGCGTCATCAGATCTCAAGCTTCTGAATCTTTGACAAACTTTGCAGTAAAATTAAATATACCTGTAGCCACTACGTTTATGGGCAAAGGGGCTGTCTCTGATGACTGGCCACTCTCATTGCTTTCAATCGGCCTGCGTGATGATGACCATATTTCTTGCGGTTTTGACCAGGCAGATTTAATTATCGCTATTGGATATGACCTTGTGGAATATCCCCCTTACAAATGGAATCCACATAAGTCAAAGAATATACTTCACATCGACGTTACTCCCAGCGAGGTAGACGCCTATTACAATGTTGATATGGAATTAATCGGTAAAATTTCAGAAACCCTTGACCATTTGTCAGGTATGGTCAGAATAAAAGAAACAAAACATATTATCAGTATTTTGCGAAATTCAGTTACAGAAGAATGCAAAATTACGCACGACGATACATCATTCCCTATGAAGCCCCAAAAAATATTGTGCGTTGTACGCGAAGTTTTGAAACCCGATGATATTTTGATTAGTGATGTAGGCGCTCATAAATTATGGATTTCGCGTATGTATC
>JACPHJ010000066.1 GCA_016188675.1 Planctomycetota bacterium | reverse complement strand
GATTTTGACGGAAACGATAAATATTTGGGCCAGGAATTTTCGCAAGGATCGTGCTTCTTTGGAATTGGACTGCTATTGGATAATAATGGAGACGATTTTTATAACGGCCATGTATTAAATCAAGGAGTAGGATTCTTCGGAATGGGGTTGCTGAGTGACCTTAAGGGCAACGACGTCTATTTTAGCGGACAATTTGCCCAGGGCGTTGGATTTACAAAAGGGGTTGGCTCTTTAATAGATTCTAGTGGAAATGATTTCTACTTCGCAGGTGGAAAGTATCCGGATTTCAGAGATCCCGAAAAATCATTTCAATCCATGTCTCAGGGAATGGGCATGGGCATCAGGCCGGAAGAAACAGTTGTTGGCGCATCTGGCGGGATCGGCATACTCATTGACCAAAAAGGAAACGATCAATATCACGGAGACTATTTTTCACAGGGCAGTGGATATTACTATTCCCTGGGATTATTGTATGATCATGAGGGCACCGATAAATATTATGCGGGTCGTTATGCCCAGGGTGCAGGAATCCATTCGGCCATTGGACTATTGGAAGATAAATCAGGAGACGACACGTACGAGTGCTCTTTTGGAGTTTCACAGGGATGCGGACATGATACCGGCATCGGGTTTTTGGTTGATTATAGCGGGAACGATGCTTATCGCAGTGTAACCTCTTCTCAAGGTATTGGGTTGGAAAAGGGCATGGGAATTCTGGCGGACTTTTCAGGGAATGATAGTTATCAGGCAAATGACAACAGCCAGGGTTTTTCATCCCCATCAAAAACGGAAGACATTATCGGTATCGGGATGTTGATTGATAATCAGGGTGATCGGGATATTTTTCACGAGATACTGCAAGAAAATCTGCTGTTATACAGGACTAATGGGGGACTTGTATTGAATAAATGAGACAATATACGATTTCGGATTGCAGAATTCTGATTCAAAATCCGAAATCCGAATTCCACAATCCGAAATCAACATAATGCAGATAGGCTTTATCGAACGTAAAGGACACGTCCTTACCAGATCCACCTTAAAATGCCTCAGCCAGGTAGCCTCGATTAATCCGACACTGGGGTGCATCCACCAGTGCGCCTATTGTTATGCAAGGGGTTACTCAATCTATCCGGGCGATGGCAAGGTGCTTGTTTATGGCAATATGCCTGAAAAATTAAAGAAGGAATTGGCCTCGCGTCGGAAGTTACCTGCCTATGTATTTTTCAGTCCCACCTGCGATGTATTACAACCTATCCCGCAGGTGCTCAAGGTAACCTATGAATTGATGAGGATTTTGCTGGAGTACGGCGTTGGTATAAATCTGCTTACCAAGGGCAGAATTCCCACAAAGTTTCTTCAGTTGTTCGGACAGTACAAGGCATTGGTACACATTCAAATCGGCATTACTACCTTAAATAGGGATATTCAGAAAAAGATAGAGCCATACGCCGCAACGCCGCAGGAAAGAATCCGGAATATTGAACGGTTAACTTCAATAGGCATTACGCCAGAGATAAAATTAGACCCGTTGATTCCCAGCCTGACGGATACGCAATCTAATTTAACGCCCTTGTTTCAGGCGCTCCAGGGATTTGGGGTAAATTCCACGGGCATAAATTATCTGTTCCTGAGACCGCAAATAAAGAAAAATCTTTGTAAAGCGCTTGGGTATTGGCCTATTTTGCAGGACATCTTGAAACACTATCAAAACAGTAAGCCGCTCCATTTGTTGGCGGAGCACTCCCGTGTTGTTGCTTTAGACGTGGCCTATAGGAAACATGCCTACGAACAAATATCAGAGTGGGCAAGGGCGTTTGGAATTTATGCCTACGTGTGCGGCTGTAAAAACCCCGATATAACAGAAGAACCGTTGTGCGGCATTAACTGGGGTCAACATTTTGAAAAGATTTCTGTGCAGAAGCAATTATTTTAGTTCTTATTTTTTGTAAAAGTAAGGCTATTGCAATAACGAAACTTCTCATTTTTCTTGCATGTAATTTTAGCATACAGTAGAATTCCGTTTAAAATTCTGAGTAAGTAAAATTACTTGGTCTATTTTTTCCCAAACAAGGAATTTTACAATTTAATTACTTTTGACGATTTAGAAAAAGTTTTAGCTAGATGTGAAAAGAAATTCTTAGAGATTTTTGAGGGAAAATTTAAAATATCACAAATATCAAAGAAGGAACAACTGCAACAGGAATTAAATCTTACCCAAAAAGCCTAGTATGTAAGGGTGGATTGAGCGGGAGCAAATTCACCTTTTGAGTAAGGCTGTTAGCGGATTTGGCGTACAAATTGGCGCCTTAATCCATCCTACTCAACTGGTCGGTCATACTATCGACTCCTTTTCGTTGCCCTAACGCAAAGTTAAGTTGCAAAACCGCTCGAAACAAGCCCGTTTACAAATCAGACGCTACATGCAAAACACACCCGAACTCGTTACGAGCAAGACGCGGTTTTGTCAGTCTTGAACGCCGGGTTATACCGCCTTCTTTGCGCAGGACGCGCAAGGCTTTTGCAAATGTATTTGCTTCGGCGCTGCCTTAATGAATTTTGGATTAAAGTTTCGGACTGGCTACCAAATTAAATTTTTTCAATAGCCAATTGAGTAAAACTCTCTGGTCATTGATTGTTGCACGGCGTGCTTGGGAGAGCAAATATATTTGGTCAGGTTTTGGAAGTGCGGTATTTTGTAAACCCTCATTGCAATTAGTGCAAATAGCGCGTAGATTTTGCGGGGTATCGTCCCCACCTTTTGATTTATCTTTAATATGACCGATTGTTAAACGAACCGTGCGAGGCCCACCAAATGGGTCTGCATCGCCAGCCGCGACACCGCACATCTGGCAAGTATAACCATTGCGTTCTAAAACCCAAGCACGTGTTTCTTTCGAGATACCACGCTTGAAAGCTGGAACACGATCAATAGTTTCAAGAAGATATTGACCCGGTTTTAAGTCCGAACGATCTTTGTGAGAAAGAATTTGATATCCTTCCTCATTCCGCAGTTCGCGAACCCGGCGTGCCCACTCAACCGCGCCACCGCTTGCACGCTGAATTCGTTTTGATTCTAATACCTTACCAATATTTGCTAAAAAGTAATTCAGAATTTGCTCTTTAGAGCCGGAGGCTTTTTTGGCTGCCACAGCTTATCCGTTCCTTTGAAAAAATTGAATATTTTGGATTAAGCTCAATAAGAATAGCACTGCGATCCAATTCTTGAGCCACTACTCCTGTGGTTCCAGAACCACTGAATGGGTCTAATATAGTGTCACCAACTTGACTGCCAAGAAGGACACAACGCCGCACTAATTCGCGTGGAAAAGTTGCTGGATGCCCGTTACCGCTAGCGTCGGGACCAAGAAGCCAGCAATTTCTCAAATTTGCTCCAGAGGCTTCACGCACGGCTTTTGAATTGTAATAATACGTTGACGATTTTGACATTAGGAATACATCTTCAGTTGAATTTGTTGGCCTATTTTTTACGCTTTCCGGCATGGCTGTCTTCTTGACCCACGTTATTCTTGATCTAAATATCCAACCATTTTCTTGTAATGCGAAGGCGACACGCCAAGGCAAACCCATTAAATCTCTATCTTTCAAACCCCAACAATTTGGAACTTTGCAATTACGTTTTTGAATAAGCTTTTTTGTGTTGCCAACTATTGCGTTCGGCCCACAATTACCCGTTCCACCGTTGCGTGCATATCCGTCACCAATGTTCAGCCAAATGGTTCCATCTTTGCGTAATATACGCCGAATTTCAGAAAATACTTCCACAAGGCTTTCCACATATTGAACTGGTGACGGCTCCGCCCCAATCTGGGAAGAATGATTATAATCACGCAACCCCCAGTATGGAGGGGAAGTGACACAACACTGAACTGATTCAGCAGGTAGAGTAGGGAGAATTTCGCGGCAATCCCCGGTAAATATTTGTAAATCATTTATCTTCAAATCTGGTGTCATTTTTATTCCAGTTTTCATATATTTCTGGTAAATCCGATGTGACGCTCAAATGAACGCAGCATAGCTTTTATCCTAAAATATTTTATTCCTATATTGTGTTTGTTTTTTTTAATTCCTAAATGCGGTGCCGTATTTTGTTTTTTTGCCGCACGATGCGGCATTCATAGCGGTATAACGTTATATTATACTAACGCCTGTTAGTATAAATACATTTTAATGCTTTATGATCGATAAAATACTGCATTTTATGATAATATGTCAATATAAATATGACACAGATCACCCCAAAGTTAATCGAGCAATCAATAAAAAAGTGCAATGAGCATATGAAGGCGCATGGCTTAAGCAAAAAGACACGAGATTCGTATGAGTCAATAATCCGCAGGTTCTTGTTTTGGGAGAGAGAAAATTGGAATCTGAGAGTGAAGGATATTTGTTTTGACGAAGGTTTGATTGCGGTGCAGGAAGGCAAGGGGGACAAATCACGTCTGGTGGATATGTCACGTACGTTAGTGAATGATTTGAAAGTGCAATAGATCATGGCTAATCTCATTGAAGATAGGTCTCTCAGAAATAAGGTTTATGTCTTCAAAGACAGAAAGCAAGCAGGGAGTCTTCTTGCCCAGAAACTTTCCGGATACAAAGACTCAGACGGCATAGTGCTTGGCATCCCATCGGGAGGCGTTCCCGTTGCCGCTGAGATAGCGAAAGGTCTTGGGCTTTCTCTTGACGTAATCATTGTGAGAAAAATTCAACTGCCTGACAACACGGAGGCTGGATTTGGAGCAGTCGGGCCCGATGGTGAGGTATCATTGAATACGAGCCTTATCAGTCAACTCCATCTCACAAAGAAAGAGGTCGAAAGACAAATACAGATAACTGTGGATATAATCAAAAGGCGCAACGAACTTTTTCGGGGAGGATGTCCGTTCCCTTCGCTTAAAGATAAGGTCGTTATTGTTGTGGATGACGGGCTGGCATCCGGATACACGATGCTCTCCGCCGTAGATTTCATAAAAAGACATAAACCGGAAAAGGTTGTTATCGCCGTCCCAACAGCGCCGAAAGGAACGGTTGATTTTATCCTGCCGCAGGTGGACGAGCTTGTCTGCCTCAATGTGAGAGGCGGATTTCCCTTTGCCGTAGCTAATGCGTATGAGACGTGGTATGACCTTGAAGATGAAGAGGTAATTTCGATCTTGAAAACTTTCCACATTGGGTGAAGGCGATGTGCTAAGGTTTTTGGGTTGGTTTTACACTGCCCAAGTTTTGGCGTTTTTCCAATAGCTCTGGATAAATAACCGTATAGAAATCGGGAACTCACGAACCCATAAAAAGAGAAACATCATTAAGGAAATTAAGGAAATTCAGGATCTCTTGCGGCCTTCGAATCAGCGCCCGTGCGCCATTTTCCAGCAACTCCTTTTCCGTCCTAAATCCCCAGAGCGCTCCTACCGGATACATACCAGCCAATACGGCCGTCTTCATGTCGATTGCAGTATCCCCAAGATAAATGAAGTGCGAAGGGATAATATTCAGACACCTGGCAATTTCCAGAGCACCCTTTGGGTCTGGTTTCAAAGGCATTAAGTCGCTCTGGCCAAGCACCATATCAAAGCGCCATTTCGGAAGAAATTCGGTTACACACCGTTTTGTAAATTCATCCGGTTTATTCGAGAGAACCGCCATTTTCAGGCCGTTTGCCGACAATGCATCGAGCATCTCTGCCACGCCGTCGTAAGGTCTTGTTTTGACGTTCCAGCCTTTGCCATATTCTTCGCGGAATGTCTGAACGCAGATACTGACAGTATCATCGTCGCGCTTATTTTCTGGCAGCGCACGTTTCATGAGTACAGTAGCCCCGTCTCCCACGAAATAGCGGTAAGTATCCATTGGATGAGTGGGAAAGTCATATTTTTCGAGTACACGATTCGCCGCATTGCCCAGATCCTCAAGCGTATCAAGCAGCGTTCCATCAAGGTCGAAGAGAATTGCTTTAAAGCGCATAAAGGGAATCCTTTTTACCAATTAATTTGACACGAAAATCCCCTCACCTTAATCCTCTCCCACAAAGGGGAGAGGAAATCTTTCCCTCCCTTGATGGGAGGGATAAAGGGAGGGTGGCATATTCTATTACCTGTTTGTGAGTCTTTGGCTCATGAAGGTTTGCCCCTATTTGTAACAATTTATGGGAGAGGCAGAAAATCTTCTGCATCTACAAAGCTATAATTTCCACTTGCGATTATATGCCAGGCGATTACAATGTACCATTATCATAAAATTTTTAAAATTTATATGCAAATGTATTTAAACATGGTTAGGTTCTGTGGGTGTGGGAGCATTTCTGAACGGAGAAATTTTTATGAAGAAAAGGACGCCCGAAATACCAGGCGTTGTACTAACGATCGGTCATTCCACCCGAAATCTTGAGGCCTTCATTCACCTCTTGCAGGCCCATAGGGTGAAACGTATCGTGGATGTGCGCACCATACCACGCTCACGGCACAACCCGCAATTTAACCAAGAAACTTTGCCCGGTAACCTTAAGACCGCCGGTATAAATTATACCCATATAAAAGGGCTTGGCGGTCTGCGAAAACCGCGTTCCGATTCGCCGAACACAGGCTGGAGAAACGCATCTTTCAGGGGTTTTGCCGACTATATGCAAACGCCGGAATTTGAAACAAACTTACAAACACTCATTGAACTATCAAGACAGGAGCAAATCGCACTGATGTGCGCCGAAGCCCTGCCCTGGCGCTGCCACCGCTCCCTGATAGCCGACGCATTATCAGTCCGGAAAATTCAGGTCAAACATATCTTAAGTGAGAAATCCCGACAACTCCATTCACTCACACCCTGGGCTAAAGTTAATGGCACACGCATCACCTATCCACCAGAATCAGTTCAAAAAAATCTGGAAACTGAAAAAGAACTATATTGAAATTTTACCCACACAGAACTTAGTAGACCCAATTTTATTTTGGTGGATTCGCCATGCTTAATCCACCCTACTTTAGACTAAATTACAATTATTTCTTATACCTTATCAACTGAATAATGGAGGTTTGACAAAGGCCTTCTCATGGGTGACCCTGTGTATTCTCGTTCTTTCCTGGGGCACGAAATTAAGATTTCGAGTGGTCTTGCTTGCCTATGAAAACCAACAGATGTCTTACCAATCTGTAAACCAGTCCGGCAAATGCGGCCAGCCAGGCCAACAGCGCTATGTATATAAAATAGCGTGGAATCACATAGAGAAACTCCAACTCCATCGACCGGGACATCTGTAATGTACAGGCGGTATACATGCCCAGAGGGAAGATCGCTCCCCAATATAAGTGGTCGTACCTCAATGGAAATTGCTTGAAGACATACCTCCACGTGGCCAGAATAAAGAGCATGGGAATCCACCATGTCCCGGTCGCCCAAAAAAACACAGTGAAACCTTTCAGGAAGGGAAGCAGCGATCTGAGGAAGGGCGCGTCAGGCGAGTTGACAATCAGCAGAGAACCGGCTAGCGTGGAGATGGCCATCGCTCCCATGTTGATCCAGTAGGGAGGCGTCAGGTCGCCGGGAGAAAACTTGAAGAACGTGTAACGGTAGAAAATAAGGGAAATCATCCAGATGTAAAGCATGCCACCCCACAGCCACATGGACAGGGCGAAGAAGTTTACCTCAAGCTTATAAGGCTGCTCCCAATGCGAAGCTATGAGGGCGCTCAGGACAGAGATCGACTGTGTGGAGACGACGGCAAGCAGCCACGCGCCAGTAATGCCCTCGTCCAGAGTGGGCTTATTCTCCTTAATGGTAAAGGCGGTAAAAATGGTGTAGGTCAGACCTATCCAAAGGATGATTCCCAGCACCCATAAAAATGTTGCAATCCGATAATTCCCTGAGATCAGCACAAACTGGCTACCGAGAACGCATGATCCGGCAATGGACGTGAAGAAACCCGGGCCGCGCCGATGGTCGGCCATGTCGCTGAAGAACTGTCTCGTGAACCAAATAACTCGCAGCACATTGAGGAACCATAAGACCAGGTAAGCAACGATATTCAGCCAGAACAGGGCAACAGCGACAAACGACATCCCTAACAAGTGTGCCGCAATGGAAACAATACCCGTGGCCATGATCATTGCAAAATAGGCCGGGGACAAACCCTTTGCGCCCTCTTTCAAGCCGTTCAGGAGAAGTGGATAATTAAACATCTGGTAATTCTCTGATTCTAGTGGATAGGAAATAAAAAATTTGTGACCATTCTGCCCCTATAAACACGGGTGTCCCCAGAATTACCAATACAGTCGGGGAAAGTAAAAAAGGGTCATAAAAGTGCCACCGTGATCAGTAATTTTGTCCAGTATTTCCGGATACTCTCTTTTCAATCTTGCCATCGCCTCGCCAACCACTAAAAATTTGCGTTCTACGGCAGCCTTCACCATGGAATTGAGAGAATATTCTTCAAAACTCATGTTCTGAGTGAATACTTTGATTTCATCACACGCCTGTTTGATATCAAAAAGGTACGCTTTGGGATCATGATCCATATATTCGCACCTTGTCTCTATTCAAACTTTTTTTAACGTAAGGATTTTTCACCGCGCCGTCTTGAATGACATCAACCTGCGTTCCTAATTGTTCCTCAAGTTGTGTTTTCAGTTCAAAGTACCGGTCAAAGAGTCTGTCATAACCATCAAATTCCACAAGGACATCAATATCGCTCCTTCCAGGTTGAAAATCATTTCTTGACGCAGAACCAACGAGATCGAGGCGCTTCACTCGAAGATTACTGCAAATTTTCTCAATGACCTGTTTGTGCTCTTCTATTTTAAGCATATTTTCATATCCTACTTTCTATACTTTATGCCAGAAGCTATAATGGCCGTGTCTAAGGGGTAGAAACAGACACTATTTATTAATAATGTAGAAAACCACGTCCTGTGGGCGTGGTCAGAGAACAACGGCTATGCCAGTTATACCCTTCGATAAGTATGACGGAACTGGTTTCTGGTTGCATGAAAACGAATCGCTGTTAGTTCTACACACTACGGGAATTACTTACAGTTTGCGTAATGAGTACAAATGGCAAACTCATCCCCTTTTAGGGGTTAACCCAAAGCCACCTGCTCCGCGGGTGGATTCTTTACTCCTGCTTTTGTTTCTGCCTGCCTCTTGGCAAGACACTTAATATTTATTTTTATCTTTGTTCTATAATTGCCAACATGTTATTTTATGACATAGTGGATGTCAAGCAGAATTGGCGGAGTTATGCTAAAAACCAGAAGGATATTTTAGATATAAGATTGAATTTTTTTACTATATTGAATAACAAAAACAATATTTCGGTGTCTCAGTGAGTAAATCTCATTTAACGATTTTTATTGATTCTAGCTACAATCCTGGAAGAAGACTCGGAGTAGGGGGATTTTTGTGTATTCCAAATTGCCCAGATGAAGCGCTGGCACATAAGAACGTGTTGGAGGAATTGTATTCCCCGGATGCAGTGAAAACAAGGATTGTGGAGCATACAACGAATACGCGGTTGGAACTTCAGACACTGCTTTGGGCTCTCGAATCTCTCAAATTAGATAACGAGACCAAAAACTCTGGGGAAATGGGATCGATAACTATTTACACAGACTGTCATACAGCGGTTGATTTGTTGCGGCGGAGAAAGAGACTTGAGAGCGTTCGTTATCTCAGTAAAAGAAAAGGCACCCCGTTAGTAAATGCAGATATCTACAAAAGCATTTTTACGCTCTATGATGAGCTTTCACCAAAGCTCGTATGGATTAAAGGACATACATCGGGAAAAGACCGTGTCGGTATACAGAGAATATTTTCGGAAGTAGATAGATTAGTCAGGAATCTATTGAGAAGTTACATCGCTCGTAAATCCTCATGATTTGATGAAGAACTATGAAAATGGTAAAAGGGCAAACATTTATAAAAGATAAAACAATCGCCTCCATTGTTACACCATTAGGCGAGGGTGGCATCGGGAAGATTATTGTGTCCGGGGCAGATGCCTTGAGTGTCGTTAATACAGTATTTAAGGGAAAAGGGATTGACGACCTTTGTGAGGCTGTAAGCCACAATCTCTATTATGGACATATTCACCACAGAGGAGAGAGGATTGATGAGGTTATTTTAAATATCATAAAGAAAGGAGACAGTTTTACCGGCGAAAATGTGGTGGAGGTGAATTGCCACGGCGGTATCCGCGTTCTGATGCGTGCTTATGAGTGTTTAAAATCTTCAGGTGCAGAGGGAGTTGCGTGGGATTCTTTGCTATCGCAGTCATTTGAAAATGATAAGATGGATTTTGTCCAGAAAGAGGCGCTTCAGGAACTTGTTCAAGCACGGACAAAGCTGGGGGTGAAGGTGTTACTGGATCAGTATGCAGGGGCATTGTTGGGCGCAATGAAACAGGGACTAGAAATTATTGAAGGCATAAGACAATTTTTTAGTTTGAGGAGAGATGGGGGGAAGAGTCAGGATGAATCAGTTTCTAGCTTGGCCAACCTCATTGGGGATTTATTGAAAACCGCTCCTTTCGGCATGGCGTTGACCACACCACAGGTTTTGGTAATTCTGGGAAAACCCAACGTGGGTAAATCAACGCTCATCAACGCCATTCTTGGCGAAGAGCGCATGCTTGTGCATCATGAGCCTGGAACGACGCGGGATTATGTCAGTGAATTCATTTCCGTAGAAGGCATTCCCTTTGAGCTGGTGGATACTGCCGGTATGCGAAAGACACATGATGTGCTCGAATCCATGAGCATAGAGATGACACAGGAACAACTCCTGCGTGCCGATAAGGTTATTACAGTATTCGATAACTCGCGAAATTTTGATCAGGAAGACGAATGGATTTTGAGCGCCTTAAGCTTCTGGCAAACGACAAAAAGTTCCGGCGAATTACAACAAAAGGCAAATGCGCATGCGATTATCCCCCTGATTAACAAGTGCGACCTGCCTGCAAAATTAGACAGGGCAAGAATTGAATCGGCCTTTCAACCGCCAATATGCTGCATATCAGCCTTGAATAGGGAAGGTTTCGGGGATTTAAACAAGATGCTTGTGCAGGAATTTGATACGGCGTACGAACCCATGAAACCTGTATTGTTTAATAAGAGGCAGTACCGCCTATTAGCAAAAGCCGATGCTTTAGTTAAACAAGAGGGATACTGTTTGACCGCAAAAAATGTGTCCGAGAGGACGTTTCAGGTACTCGACGAATTGAAGAATATTTTTAAAACATGTTTAGAGGGGTGTTAATTTCTATAACAGTTTAGTTTACCGCAGAGATTACATAACAACCCTCTTGGTCTCCCTTTATTAAGGGAGATTTTTTGAGAATGTCCCTATTTTATAAAAGGGATTACACTTCAGCAGTCCCCATTAGTAAAGGGGGATTTAGGGGGTTGTTACTCTGTGTTTTGGTGAATTATTACTTAATTTTTTAACACTATCCGGGCAAATCTGCGTTTTCCTACCTTGAGGATCATATCCGGTTTTATTTCAATGTTCAGCGCGGGGTCGCTAATGGAATAATTGTTTATGCTTACACCGCCCTGTTGAACCAATCGTCGCGCCTCGCTGTTGGTATTTGCAAAGCCGCACAGAACGATAAGCCGTGTAATCCATATCTTGCCGTCCGTTAGTTCGCTGCTTGAAATTTGAACGTCGGGAATATTATCCGGAAGCGCATGTTCTTTGAAAATGCGGTCAAACTCCGCAGAGGCGGCCTCTGCATCCTTGTCCGTATGGTACCGACGGACAACAGCTTTTGCCAAGGACACCTTTGCCGCACGTGGATGGGTATGAACGTCCAGGAGTTGATTGATTTCGTTGATACTCAGGTCTGTGACAAGTTCGAAATACTTACGCATCAGGTCGTCCGGGATGGACATCGCCTTGCCGAACATTTCGCCGGGGGATTCGGTTACGCCGATATAATTTCCGAGGCTCTTGCTCATCTTTTTATTCCCATCGGTTCCCTCAAGAAGCGGAGTCGTCAATGCAATCTGCGGTTCCGTGCCCGCGTCCCTCTGGAGGTCTCTTCCCACAAGTAGATTGAATAACTGATCGGTACCTCCAAGCTCGACGTCGCTTTTTACCATAATGGAATCGTATCCCTGCATAAGGGGATATATAAACTCATTAACGCTGATAGGAATGCCTGCGTTGTACCGTTTTGTGAAGTCATCACGTTCCATCATACGCGCGACGGTCATCTGTGCCGTGAGTTTGATAACGTCGTTAAACGACATCTTTTCAAACCATTTGCTGTTATAGACTACCTCTGTCTTTTCCAAATCAAGTATCTTGCCTGCCTGAGCAAGATAGGTTCTGGCGTTTTCCAGGACTTTTTCATAGGTAATCATAGGGCGTGTCTTGTTTGCGCCGGATGGATCGCCCACTGTTGCAGTATAATCGCCGATGATGAGAATGGCAGTATGTCCGAGCGATTGGAATATGCGCAATTTGTGAATGGGAATGGCGTTTCCAATGTGAATATCCGGGGCAGTAGGATCGAGTCCCAATTTTACACGAAGGGGTTTGTTCTCTTTTACAGAGCGTGTTAGTTTTTTTATTAACTCTTCTTTTGTGACAATATCTACGGTTCCCCGCAGGATAATTTCTAATTGTTCATCTACGTCCTTAAACATAATACCTCCGTGGTATTTATCTTTTGCTCAAATCGTAATTTGTAAATCTAAAATCGTAAATCAGCTAGAATACCGGTACTTTCCCTTTTAAAAAATATTTAAAATACAGTAAGAAAACCAGGGTAAATGAATTATGTAAAATATGTATGACTACGGAGGCAACGAGGGTTTGTGTCTTCTCATACAAATAACCCAGGAGTATTCCCAGGATAAGTATTTGAAAAAAGGCAAATGCATCCATGTGTACAGCAGCGAAAAGGGATGCACTTATCACGATAGCATATCGCCTCCCGAAGTAATTTTTCAATGCCGATTGCAGAAACCCCCGAAATATGATTTCTTCTATCAATGGGGCAATGATAACCCCAAAGAATATTAAACTGATTAATATGAAGAGAGATTTTTCTTCTAAAATCCATTTAACAACGTCCTGCATTTCCGGGTTTATTCCGTAATAGCTGGAGATCAAATTTATAATGAAACCGGCGAGAATGATGATGGGAAGCGTAACCAGATATTTTTTTATACCCTGTTTAATGTTGTTCGATAGGTTTACAAGAGAAAGGCCCAGGGCTGTAATTGATTGATGGCATTCTACGTGGACGATGTAAAACACATAAGAACAAACCGATAAGTTGATAAAAAGGGTAACGAAGAGAATAACGTTACGAGGCCCGATATTTCTGAGAAAATCGTGACCGAAGACCGTAGAGACGAACTGCATGATTAACGGCATTCCAACGAACATGAGGATAACATAAGCAAAGAAGACCTTTATAGCGTCCTTTATGCTCCACCGGCAGTTAAACGTAATCCTTTGTCTGGTCTGTGTGTTATTCACTTTTAATAGTTTGTACAAATACTTCCCGGTGTCTTGGTCCGTCAAATTCACAGAAAAAAATTCCTTGCCATGTACCCAGCGCCAATTTTCCATCTGAGACAGGGATATAAACAGAAGACCCCACTATGGTGGATTTGATATGAGCAGCGGCATTCCCTTCCATATGTGTATAGTGTCCGTCCCATGGCACTATCTTATTGAGTTCGTTCAGTATGTCTTTTTGAACGGAAGGGTCGGCATTTTCATTGATTGTAACGGCGGCTGTGGTATGGGGTACGTATACGTAACATACGCCCTCTCTGAACTCTAACCTTTGAACAATTTTATGTATTTCAGGCGTTATATTTATAAATTCTGATTTAGAATGTGTTTTTACCTGTATCTTGTGCATGGTAATAAATAATATTGTGAACTCTTAATAAACTCTTTTGCTTTCTTGTGCTGACCAGAACCTGAAAAGTTCTAAACATTCCTCATAAAGGATGTTTCCAACTATTTCTATCGGACTGTTACCCAGTTGCCTCATTTTCTCATTCGGGATGGTAAGTTCGCTAAATCCTAATTTCCTTGCATCCTCGATTCGTGTACCATAAACGATCGTGGATATTTTTGCCCAATGGCAGGCACTAAAGCACATAGGGCACGGTTCACAGGTAGAATAAATCACACAGCCGGACAAGTCAACTGTATTTAATTTTTTACAAGCTTCTCTGATTGCATGAATTTCGGCATGGGCAGTTATATCCATGTTTTTCCATACGATATTGTGGACACAACTGACAACCTCTTCGTCTTTTGAAATACAAACCCCAAACGGCGTCTGTCCGTTTTTAATGCCCTGTCGCGCCTTGTCAATGGCAAGTCTCATGAATTTTTCGTGTGTGATGTTCATCGTTCTCTCTTCAGAACAAGTGTAGGGGTGAAGCATTTGAAATATTGTAATAGTTTAGTTTTTTGAAAATGGTAATAGTTGAAAATGGCTTTTTGGAGATATGTAGTGGCAATTCATGAATTGCCACTACAGTGTATGACAATCGCATCATTACTGGAATTTTTCAAAAAAACTAAACTGTTACGAAATATTTATGATAAGTCAAATGCTGCTCAGGGACTCAAATGCTTCGCCCCTACTTTTTCAAACTAATTCTTCCACTTCAGACCTGGGTGTGCGCATCATGAGATTACTTACAGCCTCCAGTGGGTCTTTATTGGCGAAGAGTACGTTATAAATTTCCCTGGTAATGGGCATCTCCACGTTTAATTTGTCTGAAAGCGCCACCACCGATTTTGTGGTCCACACGCCCTCTGCAATTTGCTCCATTGATTGCAGGACGTCCTGCAGTTTCCTACCCTTTCCAATCTGTTCGCCAACCCAGCGATTCCGCCCGTAAGGGCTGATACAGGTCGTTATAAGATCGCCCAACCCCGTAAGGCCGGAGAAGGTGCTTTTTTGCGCGCCCATAACAACGCCAAGCCGGCAAATCTCCGCTAATCCACGGGTGATAAGGGCTGCCTTCGAATTGTCGCCGAACTTCAGGCCGTCGCAGATGCCCGCGGCAATGGCAATCACGTTTTTCATCGCAGCACCGAGTTCTACGCCCGTCATGTCAGGATTTGTATAGACCCTGAATCTGCCTGTAGTGAATACCTCCTGAACGGTTCGTGCCAGACTAAGGTCTCTGGATGACGCAACAATGGTCGTGGGTAATCCGCGTGCAACCTCTTCCGCGTGGCTAGGCCCCAAAAGCAGAGAAACAGGCTGGTTTCCCAGCACGGCAGTAATAATTTCGCTGGGCCGCAGGAGGGTGTCGTTTTCTATACCCTTTGTAACGCTTACTATGGGGGTTTTCTGGACAAAGAAGTCTTTAAATTTCATAAGCACGGAACGCAGGTAAGGAGTAGGCGTTGCAACCACGACGAGCTGTACATCCATAATCTTACGGGATATATCGGAAGTAATCCCCATTTCGGAAGGAATGGAAGTGCCTTTCAGGTATTTGACGTTTTCCCGTTTTTCATTCAGGTAATCGGTGTATGCCGCGTCTGCGCCCCACAGGGTAACCTCGTACCCTTTTTTATGGAGCAGGATGGCAAGGGTGGTTCCCCATCCACCGTCGCCAATGACGGTTATTTTTTTCGTTGGTAATGTTGAAGCCATTTTTCCTGAAGATATAAAAAACAGGGCTGGATTGCTCCAGCCCAGAGTTTAGGTTTTTCAACTGAAACCGTTCTGCATGAATTTTTTTGCAGACCGGCCTTTTAATACAGCGGATGTGCTGAACAGATATCTTTTACAATTTTTTGAACACTTTCTTTGGTCTTGTTATCGTTTGGCTGCGAAAGGACTTTGTCAATGCACTCGGCAATTTTAATGGCCTCTGCCTCTTTTATGCCCCTCGAAGTTATGGTTGGCGTTCCGATGCGGATGCCGTTTGGTTCGTTTGCGCTTGCACCTGCTTCGTCATAAGGAATTGTATTCCTGTTCAGGATGATATCCGCTCTTTCCAGCGCCAACTGGGCTTCCTTACCGGTAATTTTTTTGCTCCGCAAGTCAATTAAGAAGAGATGGTTGTCCGTTCCTCCGGAAACGATGGTATATCCCATCTTTACAAACTCCTGTGCCATAGCCCGGGCATTTTTTACCGTCTGGTGCTGGCACTGTTTGAACTCATCAGTCATTGCCTCTTTGAATGCAACCGCCTTGGCTGCGATGGCGTGCATGAATGGGCCGCCCTGAATTCCTGGGAAAACCATGGAATCAATCTGTTTTGCATATTTTGATTTACACATGATCATACCGCCACGTGGCCCGCGAAGGGTTTTGTGGGTTGTTGATGTGGTAAAATCTGCATAAGGAACTGGGCTGGGATGGGCTCCGCCGGCAACAAGCCCTGCTATATGGGCTATATCGGCCATAAATAAGGCGCCAACCTCATCCGCAATCTTTCTGAATCTGGGAAAGTCAAGCACCCTCGGATAAGCGCTAGCACCTGCGATGATCATTTTTGGTTTGGTTTTTACGGCAATACTCCTGACTTCATCGTAATCAATATATCCGGTATCCTTTTTTACGCCGTACTGGGCAATCTCATACATCGTCCCTGAGAAGTTTTTCTTAAAACCGTGGGTGAGATGTCCTCCGTGGGATAAATCCATTCCCAGTATACGGTCACCGGGCTTTAGCACTGTAAAACAGACGGCCATGTTTGCCTGTGAGCCTGCATGCGGCTGGACATTGACATGCTCTGCCCCGAAGATTTGTTTTGCCCTCGCAATTGCTAATTCTTCCACTGTATCTACATTTCCACAACCTGCATACCACCGCCTTCTGGCGTAGCCTTCTGCGTATTTATTGGTCATTGACGACCCCTGCGCTTCCTGAACTGCAAGGCTGCATATATTTTCTGCTGCAATTAAATCAATGGTATTTTGCTGCCTTTCTTTTTCTGCCTGTATGGCACGCCATACTTCCGGGTCATTGTTTTGTAATGTAATCATATTTTCACGTTGTCCTTCAAAAATAAATTTGATAGCCGCAGGCTAAAACCTGCGAAAATAGCATAATTTAAAGGTTACAGTTGCCTTTTAAGATAGAGAATTGATTAAATATGGTTAACTCGTTTTTACCATTTTCCATTTCAGGTATGTTTCCATAAACCCGTCAATCTCGCCGTCCAGCACCGCCTGTGTATTCCCTGTTTCCTTGCCGGTGCGCAGGTCTTTAACAAGGGAGTAGGGTTGTAATACATATGATCGAATTTGATGACCCCATGCAATTTCTCCTTTCTCATCA
>JACPHJ010000068.1:23761-24706 GCA_016188675.1 Planctomycetota bacterium | reverse complement strand
TGCCTCCTGGTGGGCGGGCGTTCTGAGGTCTGTTTCGGGGGGGGCAAGGTAACAACACACATACAGTTGATTATTGTGGGACGGGCAGTCGAGTCTGTGGGCGATGAAAAGATACCTCTGGAAACAATCGCAAGGGAAACAACTCACAAATGGCTGCGCGAACGGATGAGATGCCTGGAACCGGAAAAAAATGTCGTTGTCGAAACAAAGATCAGGACAGGCAGCGTTGATCTTCGGGCGACCTTTGACAGCTCGATTCCACTGGCAAATGACACCTCGATTGGCGTCGGTTTTTCACCCCTGACAGAAACGGAGTCGCTCGTTTCCCTCACTGAACAATTCCTGAATTCACCGGAAGTAAAACAGGCATATCCCATGGTTGGCGAGGATATCAAAATCATGGGCATAAGGATACATGACCATATCAACCTTACGATTGCCATCGCCTTCATTTCAAAATTCATTTCATCAAAAGAGGCATATTTTAAAATGAAAGCGAAGCTGCTCGAATATATCCGGGTCTTTGTGAAAAAACTGACGACTCGAGAAGTTACCATTACCATCAATGCGGCAGACAACTATGATAAGGATATTTACTATTTGACCGTGACGGGAACCAGCGCTGAGTGCGGCGATGACGGCCAGGTGGGCAGGGGAAACAGGGCAAACGGGTTGATTACGCCTTACAGGCCGATGACACTTGAGGCTACAGCAGGAAAAAATCCTATTACACATACCGGCAAATTATACAATCTGGCTGCCAATGAAATATCTATGGAAATAGCTAAAAATCCCGACTTTTCAGAGGCAGAATGCTATCTGGTAAGTCAGATAGGAAAGCCCATCACGGAACCTCAGATAGTGCATGTAAAGATACATTCGAACCTTGCGAAAAAAACATTGGAAGGGAGATGCATGGATATCATAAAAAAGCATCTCAGCCAG
>JACPHJ010000068.1:0-23707 GCA_016188675.1 Planctomycetota bacterium | reverse complement strand
AGAGACAGGTTTCAAACCTGTCTCTACGCTACTAAATATACAATTAATAAACACACCCCCTACCCCTCTCAAGAGGGGAATGACAACCCCCTTTGCATCCCCCTTTGTTAAGGGGGAATTAAAGTCCCCTCCGTGGAGGGGATTGAGGGGTGGGTAAAAGCCTTTGGGTTTTGTCATTTAAAACCCAATCTAATTTAATTATCTGTTGAGGATTAGCCCGTGAATACCCATGCTACGGTCAAAGGCACGCTGGTCTCCTTTCTGGTAGGGATTACAGAACTCAGCCCCGATACCGCAGAAATTGTCGATATCAAAAAGATTAAGAGTTCACCGTCGTATCCCGACGTGATTCCAAAGCAGATGGTGGTCAAGGTTGAAAAGAGGGATATAAATGGCCGGATGGTGGATTTCCTTGTAAAATTCTGCCCGCCGGGGGTTGTCATCGTGGAGGCGTCTATTGATCTGGAAAACATTTTGGATGAACGCGTTTTTGATATCAAACGAAGCATTATAGTCGAATGCAGGGCTATTCTGTGGGAATACCACTGCAACCTGTCCTTTGACGAGGAGTACAGTGTGTATTGTGTGTCCGATTACAAGGGAGACCCGGAAAACGTTATTTCGGTACGCAAGGACAGTATTGCTGGACTCCTGAAGACGGAACGTATACCTCTCGATGAGGAAGAGATAAATACAACGCTAAAATTTAATATCAAATATTCGAAGGATGATATAACGATCGTGGACTGGGATGGGGCGTTTGTATTCGACCCGCGCGGTGATTTTGCCAGCAATATCGAGCTTTTCGAGATTGCCAACCTTCAGTTATTGAAATTGAGGGTATTGGAACATGAGGTAGAAGACCGATTGGAGAAGGCCGCACGCCTTTTACAAAGAACCACGCTCAGGAAGATACCCTGGCTCAAATCCCGCGAGATCAGGCACTCCTTGCGTGAAATTATACAGATCCGTACGGAATCCATCCAGGAATTTGCGGCCACAGAACGCAATATTAACCTCATTGGGGACTGGTATTCAGCCCGTTTGTTTGATCTGATAACCAAAAAACTACACCTGGAGGCATGGAAGACGAATGTTAACAAAACGCTTGACGCCCTGGAAGATATTTACAGCATGATCTCTGAAAATTTTTCCATGTCCTTTTCCACCACCCTGGAATTTATCATCACCTTTGGCTGGTTTATTTTATTGGTCGGCTATTTCTCCCTGTTCTTTCTGGAAGCGTTCTACAAGAAATAAATCGTTACCAATTTACTGGTATTTTATAGTTTCAATAAGGAGGCATTTACAGCGAATATGTTTACTACCAAGAGAATTTATACAAAAACACCGATTATCGTTCTTTCAGCATTCTTTATAATAGCAAGTTTGACCCTTCACGCTTTTGCTGAAGAGAAGGGGCTTGGGACGATTCAAGGCACGGTCAAGGCCAAAAAGGCCAAGTATATAAAGGACTCCATTGCCTATATAGAGAATGTCACAAATACCTTCGAACCGCAAAAGGAACACGCCGTCATGGACCAAAAAAACATGGCTTTTATCCCGCACGTACTCCCTCTGCTAAAAGGGACAACGGTTGATTTTCTTAACAGCGATATGGTTCAGCACAATATCTATTCACCGGATGCTGTGGCAGACAACATGAACCTGGGAACGTGGCTTAAGGGTGAGATGCGATCATTTACTTTCAATAAATTAGGGGTTGCCTCCATGCGGTGTAATGTGCACGTCGATATGCTTGCTTACGTCCTGGTGCTTCAAAACTCGTATTTTGCAAGAGTCAATAACGACGGGAGTTTTTCCATCGCAAATGTACCGGAAGGAAAATATACCGTAAAACTGTGGAACGAACGTTACAAGGCAGAAGACAGGCAGGCAGAAGTAAAGGCAAATGCTGCGCCTACGATAGAATTTGAATTAAAGTAATTGTAATAGGTCAGATCGCCTCAGGCGCGAAGGTCGCAGCGAAGTGTGAGGGAATTGTTTCTTCGTTTTTATGAACAGGACTTTTCTCTTGAAGAACGTGAGAAAATCCTGTGTAAATTGGGATGTCCTCGGTAGTCAAATTGGGCGGAGATAAACCTCCGTGCTACGGTCTTGCAGGAAAAGACAAACACCCCTTCTTCTCTGCTTTGCTATGACGAACGGAAATGCTTCTTTTGGGGTGTTTCTTCGTCGTGCATGTAATCCTTCAAAAGTTTGAGGCGCGCCTCCTTCGTTGTCACCGTGTCCATATTTATGTAATTCACCTGATCTTTATTTGTCTCTACCCAACTCAGCACGATCTCCATTTCTCCCCTTTCAATATCTGTAAGGGTATTATCGTCTTTAATATTTTCATCTAAAATTCTTTCTACCCCGGAAAAGTTCACCGCTTCCTTTAAAATCTCGTATCGCTGCAAAGGCAACCCGTCCTTCACAAAAAACAATTCCAAACTTCCCTCAAACGAAGAAGGCAATATTACAATAAAATTCCTCAGGTTTCCGTATCCGGACGGTCTTTCATGCACTTCGAGCTGCTGGTTCAGCCTTGGCCGGTGTTTTTTTATCAGTTGATACTCCATTAACATTGCCGCGAGCTCAGAACCGGCTTCCTCATATTCAATGGTATAAACATTGTTTAACAAATCAGTAATCTTTTGTAGCCGATCCGCAGTGTTCCAGAAATAGGAACTCAGCCGCTGCTTCAGATTTTTTGCCTTGCCCACGTAAATAATATCGCCATTTTTACTCCTCATTTTATAAATACCCGGCTTCTGAGGGATTGCCCACAGAAAGCCCTTATCGAAGGCATATTTGCTAAAATCGACATAGCCGATTTCGGGATATTGAAACGCCAAAACTTCCTCTACCGTGCTGCATCCCAGCTTTTTTAATTGTTCCGTATACCGGGAAAAGATTTCAGCGATAGTACAAATCTCCCTTTCCGTCCGACAGGTATCCACAACCGGGAGTTTATAGAATGCCGCTATGTCACTAATAGATTTTGGCTGAAGGCCTGGAATGAGCTTCTTTGCTAAAAATTTCAGGCACAAGGGTGGGTTTTCAACAGTTTCATTTAACCTGTTCAAAATCATATTCAATTGATTTATAGATGCGTGAATATCATAACCGACCAAAATGGCCTCTCCAAAGAAATCGAAGAGGGCACGCACGGCCTTTCCCAGCGGGACTCCGTCTTCGATTTCATGTGCGAAATCTGCAGGCAGGGGCGCGGCCTGTGCCGTTAATGAACCGGGATTTACGAGGGTATGGAATCTGTCTATAATCTTACCGCCTCTTAATTTTTGGGCGCTGATTTCAACAATTATTCTGTATCTTTCAGGTGTGTCTATTGTCAAAAAGCTGAGAAGGACGAACGCTGCCTTTGAAAGAGGCGTGCCACTCTCTTCCATGACCTTCCAGAGATGGTGTTCATCTACTGCAAATCTGCGATCTCCTGCAATTGCAGTCTGTATAAGTTTTTCGCTGATATTCGGCGTGGCGCCTTTAATCTTCAGTACCTGCTCGACAAGTTCCTTGCTGGTAGCGCCCATTTTTTGCGACCTGAGATATGTATATATTTTATCCCGCATGGTATGATTCTATGAGGTTAGTACTATTAAGTCCCCCTTAATAAAGGGGGATTCAGGGGGTTGTGTTTCCCTGAGTTATTTACAACCCCCCGCCCCCTTTTCTAAGGGGGATTTTATGCTACCATGAAAACCGCTTGCCTGTGCGGTGCACGCAGACAGGCGTAAATAAAATGAAAATTCCTATGCAATTATATTATATATAACAGGCACGTCGCAACGCGCCACTGCATGCTCTGCCAATAAAAAAAGAGGGTTTCAGCCCTCTTTCTATTCACAATATATAATTTTTGCGTGTAAAAACCGGTTCGGTTGACAGCGTATAATAAAATTTATTTTCTGCATTCCCCTATTAATTTTTGATAGACCGAAAACTCTCTTTGCGCCTCTTCTTTCATGCCCTTTCTTTCGTAGATAATACTTAAACCGTAATGTGCCTTTGCAAAATTCGGATCGATTCTGATTGTCTCCTCAAGCGCACCGGCAGCCTCATCCAAAATCCTATCCTGCGAATATGCGCTGCCAAGATCAAAGTATACCGCAGGATTATAAGGATTTACCTCAATTGATTTTTGCAACGCAGTAATTGCATCGTCAAGAACCCTTTTATCAGAATACGGATTCTGAATATTGTAATGGGCTGCCGCTGCCTTTTGAACTGAAGTAATCGCCCTGGCAAGCACCTTTTTGTCGGCGTACGCCTTACCAAGTCTGTAATGGGCTGCTGCATTACCGGAATCAAGCCGCACGACGGCGCTGAATTCATCAATTGCCTTATCAAACATTCTGACATCAGAATATACGATGCCGAGGTCATAATGTACATTGGGATTTTTGGCATCAATCTCTGTCGATTTCTTATAAGCATCAATAGCGTCGACGACATTGCCTTTGGAGTAATAGGTCAAACCAAGATTGTAATACGCCAGGGCATGATGTGGATTGATATCGGTGACCTTTTTGAATTCTGCCGCTGCTTCGTCAAGCAGTTTCTTATCCAGATATATCCGGCCTAATCCAAAATGAGCATCCGTATAATTTGGATTGATCTCGATTGCCTTCGTAAAGGCGCTGATTGCTTCTTCCTTCTCGTTTCCTTCTGAGTATGCAGCGCCTATGTTGTACAGGGATACGGCGTCTTTGGGGTTAATTTCCAACACCTTTTTGTACTCAGCGACAGCGTCGTAAAACATCTTTCTGGATTTATAAATATCTCCCAGCTTACTATGCGCCAGTGCATTAGCCGGGTCCAGCCGTACTACGGACTTAAGCGCCGTTGTTGCATCGTCCCAGAGGCCATTTTCTATGTAAAGCAGCCCCAGTTGAAAAAGGGCGTCTTTATAGTCTGGATCAATCCCGATGGCCTTCTTTAGCTCTTCAATAGCCTCATTCGACATGGTTCGATTGTTATAAGCCATGCCCAGATTATAATGCGCTTCCGCCAAAGCGGGGTTAATTGAATGGCGATACTAGATTCTTTATCATTATCGGGTCTCCCAATAAAACTGTTATTGATAAATAAATTTATCTAAAACGGATTTCTATTTGATATTACGGTTGAATCCAGTAATTTTTAAGGAAATATATCAAATAGGTTGTATATTGTCAAATGTTTATTTAATAGATATTTAGATAATCTAAAGCCATTACTCCCAGCCAAGTTTCCGAATCTCCTTCACAGACCTTGCAACTTCATCTGAAACCTTTGCCACTGACGCCTCGTCCTTAAATCTCACGTTTATATTGTACCTGACTTCATTCTGCACAAGGTCTCTTTCAAAACCGTATTGCTGTAATTCCATAAAATTTCTATTGAGTATCTCCGTAATAGCCGTGAAATCCGGTTCTGCGCCTGACACACACAATTTCAGCGTCTTGTATTTATCCCGTTTGATACTGCGTTCAAACAGAGGTAATAATAACAATGCGAAAATGGCCAGAAGTGTTGTAAATAGAGCCGGCAGGTAACAATCACTTCCAATCGCCAAACCAATGCCTGCCACAACCCATAAAGAAGCGGCGGTCGTCAAACCCCTTATGGTTGTCCTCATCCTTATAATAGTGCCCGCTCCCAGAAAACCGATGCCTGTCACCACCTGAGCGGCAATTCTGGCCGGATCCACCCGTATAATGGAATCGGCGGCAAATGTTTTATATTTTTCGAAGATATGCTCGGATACCACCATCATCAGGGTAACGCCCACACATACCAGGATGTGTGTCCGCAATCCGGCGGGTCTTCCCCGCCGTTCCCTTTCCCACCCGATAATACCGCCCAAAACGGCTGCCAGCAAAAGTTTCCCGATACAGTTATCGAAACCTCCAACAATACTTAAAAGATGAAACATATTTACTCCTTGTATAAATATTAAATTTATAACATCGATAACGTATTTTATTCAGAAGACTTAGGCTGGTGACGGAAAGTATAACGGAGTCAATAACCAATGTCAAACATTTATCTGCATCTATTTATTTTCTTTTTTAGTAAAAATCCATTAAAGAATCTTTGACTCAAACCGATTATTACCATTAGGAAATTATGATACAAAAGGAGGTATAAATATGAAGACCTTTGAAGAGTGGCAGGGCGATATTTATCCGGCAATTTTAAAACGTAAATTATTCAAGGCATACAAGGCAATGAATAGAATTCAGATTTTCTGCGACTTCTTAAAAAGAATCACCGTCGCGGTTTTCATCTGATCGATAAAAACATTCAAAACCACATATCCCGTAGATTGCATGGATTAAAGGTTGCCTTTTTTGTATGTTTCAGCAACTTTCATGAAATCCTACGCCAAAGGTAATTTGCCTGCCAGCAACACTTTTTACTTTCTTATCTCATCTCTTCTTTCTTAAATTGAGCGCCGACTTTTTATATTGACATTTCAAAATTGTGTGCTTAAATGACCCCATAACTTGATGTTCAGGAATTTTAAACCGCCTATGTAGTGGCAAGGCGCGCCTTGCCACTACTCGATTAAAAGTCGCCGAAGGCCTAATTTACCGATAAATTCCTATAACCCTTAATGTTTCATAAAAGCACCTGAAAATTGTTAGTTTGGACAACGGTCTCTATTTTCATACCAATATTTACCAACGAGGACGAATAAAAAATGAAAAGGTTATGGTTTTGTTTAGCACTCTTACTGTGGATACCCGGTCTTTCTTATGCACAAGGATTTAACCTGGGTAAGGGCGTGGGGAGTTCGATTGGACAGGCAACACTCGGACTTACGAATGGGAGCAAGGCGGCATCAGACATAAAATTAACTACGGGAAACTTTTCTATATCAGGAAAGGCCACCGGTAAAAACAACAAACCCATTCAAGGGGTTTTAATGACCATCAGCGGTGATGTCAATACCTCGGCCAGCACAGATAGAAAGGGAAAGTACGTCTTTTCGCCATTGGACAGCGGCGATTATACCATTACTCCCACGCTGGAGGGATATACATTCACGCCAAAGAGTCGAGACGTAACAATAACTACACGTAATAAGAAAAATGTTAATTTCAGAGGTAAAAGAGTACTAAAAAGCTCTCCTTTGAAAAATGATGCCCCGAGGTTGTCATCACTGTCTGTAATCACACCCGCGGCAGAAGCAGTTGGTTGGCCTTATGGAGAGCCGGATGCGGATGGATACTACACGGTTAATGGCTATAAAATGAGACTTTATGATGACTCTGATAATGTCATCACTGATATGCCAACCAGTTATGCCTCTGTTGTAAAGATTGAGATCAAGGTGGAAGAATCCTATGCCGATGGTTCCGTTAACGGTTCGATCTTTGCGAACACCTCATTTTCAGCGGGTGGTCTGAGCTATCCGTTAGTTTTCAACGGGACACTCGACCTAACGATGGATTCAGATGAATTCGGCACGTTAAGCGGAACGGTTGAAATACAGGACTGTACATTGGATTCCGGAGCGACCTTCTTTTCATCAGGAAGTATGGATGTCGAAACAGAAGGATCTCTTACGGCTGACGGTTTTGAGGTAACACACTCTACAAGTGGCACACTGAATGTGACCGATAGCACCTTCCAGGGAACACTTTCTTTGACTTACAATGTAACAGGCGCTCCGGTAGAGATCGGTGACACGGTAGATATGACACTAACGATCAATGCAGATGGCTCAGGGTCTTATTCCAGTGATGATCAATATGTAGGAAGCGGAACTTTTTAAGGATTTGAAGAAACAGATATTGCCGTGAAAACACTAAACCCTCCATCTGGTTAAAACTTGATGGAGGGTTTAATATTTTAAAAGGTGTATCCCCGATCTCAATAAACTTTTACTTCGTCAATCTCGAATCGTTCGTCTGTTTTTCTAAGATAGCCCATTCTAACCTTAGGGTCGTGTTGAAAAATCAAGAGCCAGCGCTCTTCGAATGCCTGCTTTAATATCTTCTTTTTGTTTTCCAGGGTCTCCAGTGGAAACAGGTCGTAGCCTGTAATATAAGGATAATGCAAATGGGCTACCGTGGGCACCAGATCGGCCAGAAAGAAGGCGACCTGCCCTTCGGATTCAATTTTTACACATTGATGATAGCGTGTATGACCTCCGATCTTTAAGACAGAGACACCCTTATCCACTTCCGTAATTTCATCATCTATGAGGCAGAGATATTTAGGGTCTCCAATAGGCAAAAAGTCTTCCATCACGTAACTCGCCTTAGTCCTTTCGTTGGGATTCAGGGCAACTTCCATCTCTCCCTTCTGGATGAAATATTTTGCCTTCGGAAACGTGGGAACAATTTCCCCATTTTCATTAAAGGTTGTATTCCCGCCGGCATGGTCAAGGTGAAGATGCGTGTTGATGACGATATCGATATTTTTAGGCTGATACCCGAAACGACACAAGGATTCCAGGAGGTTGGGTTTTTTATCAATACCATACACCTTGCAAAACTTTTCGTCATGTTTTATCCCAATCCCCGTATCAATCAGGATATTGTATTTCTTTGTTATAATCAGGGGACAATGGAGAGACAGTTGTAGCCTGTTTCTTTCATCGGGGGGATATATCTTCTCCCACAGTACCTTCGGTACGATCCCAAATACAGCGCCGCCGTCCAGGTAGAAGAAACCGTCGGTTACAGGATAGATTTCGAACTTGCCGAGTTTCATTTTTCACATCCCGGTAACTGGTAATTTTAACATCATTACTGTTTTCAGATTATTATACAAGGAATCACGAAGGATTACCATATTCGTAAAATGTTTATTGTCATCACAAGCATCGGCACACGAAATTTATAATTAAATTTTTATTGAAAAACGGTCTTATATCGTGTAGTTAATATTCTTTGTGCCTTGGTCTGTGGCTATTTTGAAAATTCCCAGGATCCTTTTCAAAAAAAGAAAGGAACAATGCCTATGAAGATTATCAACAAATCTACACTTGGTTTCGTATTAACGATAGCCGCTTTAAGCTGTTTATTCACAAAGACCCTATTGGCCTGGTCAACCGGACCCGAAGCTTACCGGACGGGCGCACCAGGCGATAAAGGAACTTGCAATGACAGTGGTTGTCATAATTCCTTCTCACTTAATTCAGGCAGCGCCAAGTTCTCGATTACCGGACCCGCCTCTTATACACCGGGAAAAACAATCAAATTAAAGGTTTCATTTGGCGGCTCCAGCGGAAAGCTGCACGGTTTTGAAATGACAGCAGTTGATGCCGACAATAATCATGTCGGAAAATTTAAAGCAATAGGGAAAATCACACAAGTCATAAAACCCAATGATTACCGGGGGCTAAAAAAAGAAGACAAGGGCACCTATATAGAACATACGCTCAGCGGCAATAAAAAGAAGAGTTGGAAGGTCAAGTGGATTGCCCCCGCTAACGCTACCGGAACGGTAACATTTTACGCCGCCGGAAACGACGCCAACGGCAACGGCACATACACCGGCGATTACATTTATACAACCACACTGGAAATTAGTCCCTCTGAAGAATAAAAGCTTTTTCAGGATGTGACGAGTGACGAGCGACGGGTGTCGAGTAATGTTCCTTCCGTCACCCGACACTCGACACTTGTCACTCTTTGAAGGATTCCTATGAATTGGGTTGCCATAGACTTTGAAACAGCAAACGCAAAGCATTCGAGCGCATGCGCAATGGGAATTGCAATAGTTGCGGACGGTAAAATTGCAAGAAGGGCTTCCTGGTTAATAAGACCCCGTGAACTTCACTTCAATTATTATAATACCTATATCCACGGCATCACCGCCGAAGACGTAAAGGACAAGCCTCAGTTTAACGAACTCTGGGATGATTTCAGGCCATTTCTTGAGGGAAAGACGGTTATTGCACACAATGCAGGTTTTGATATGAGCGTTTTACGTCACCTCCTCGATGAATATGGAATCCCATACCCGGAAGTTCAGTATTTTTGCACGCGTGTCCTGGCAAAAAGGGTTTGGCCGACACTGGGCAGTTACAGGCTCAATATGATTTCTGCACATCTGGGCATCAGCCTTAAACACCACGACGCGGAGGAAGACGCAGTAGCCTGTGCCGAAATTGCACTGCGATGCTGCAATGAGATGGGAATAAAAAGCCTGGAAAAACTTGCAACGAAGTTTGGGATTACAAAGGGACATTTACAGGCAGGCGGTTACTGCAAACCGTCCATCGCAAAGCAGAAAAAGACATAGTTTATCCTGCTTATTTAATATTGTACCATGTTGATTCTGTATTTATTTGGTAAAAAAAAGAAGTAGACAATATAAAAATTATTGATATATTACTGGCTCACGTTTCCTAGCCACTAAGTAGAGACAGGTTTCAAACCAGTCTCTACAAGATAATTTTAAAATTTCTGTACATCAAGATGCTGAGCAATCTCTCTCTATCAAAACTAGCGATAATTTCTTCGTGTATCGCATTACTTTCTTCCCCGATGCTTTTTGCTCAAACGGAAAACACCGGCAATACCATAACGGGTTTAACCGAATCAAGCGGGTTTACCTACAATAATTTTGTCTCCGGTAATTTTAAGAGCCAATATGAAGGCCGCTGGGCAGAAGATGAAGACGATCACGACATGTATGAATACCTGCGTTTTAAGACAAAAGATTTTTTTAATAACAAGGTAACCATAGCCGGTTCCGGAAGATTATCGGAAGACCTTGACGGGCACGAATCGAAAGATGGGGCATTTCGGGATATCCTCGATACGTACGACCGCAGTTACAACGGACGTCTTTACTACTTATATGCGGATATCAAGAATCCTGTCATTGACAAGTCCAATCTCCGTTTGGGACGGCAGTATCAATACTCTGTCGAAACCATTCTCTTCGACGGCGCAAAATATGAACAACAGTTGGGACCAATTGGCACCTATGTCTTTGGCGGCATGAGGACGTCACAATATAGCAGTACCTACTTCGATACGGTGGCAGGAAGCGGGGTGTCCGTCCGTCCGTTTATGGATACCATAACAAACTTGGACTACGTCCGTATTATAGACGATAATTACATTGATGATGAGGTGGGTTTCAACCTGTGGCAAAGAATTTATGAAGACCTTAATTTTTACGGAAGATACACCGTTTTAAACACCTTACCCAAAGACTTCCTTGTCAAATTATCCTGGGATAAAATTGACTGGGATGCAAGCGTCCAGTTGTCGTATTTCAGATTCCTCCATTCAATCGCTGAACAGAGCAACAATATTTCGCCTTTTTACCAAATACTCGGCACCTTCGAGCCTTTCGACCTCATCAGCCTGACGGGTTACAAGGGTTTGGGAGAAAAGTTCGGAATATCCAGCGGCATTGACCACAGGAGTGTGATTGACAAAGACGAAGAAAACACCTTTAACCGCGAGTACAACAGGACTTTCATTTCGTTCATGGTAAATAACGTACTTTTGCAGGAGTCGAAGGTCACCTTTACGGTAGAATACTGGAACACGAAGGGTGTCGACCACAGCGCCGACCTCGGCGTAGATTTTGATAAAAAAATCGGCAAATTTGACGTTGGCGCTGGCACGGGCTACTCTCTCTATAAATATAATTTTGATGGGAGCAGCGGACTGGAATCGCTTCTGGATAGCGAATACACGAAAGACATTGAACAAAAGATAAACGTCCGCACCTATTATTTGAGGATCAAATATTTACTGACAAAACAGTCTGATGTAAGCCTGCGATGGTCTTCTGAGTTGAGCGATACAGAGCCGGAGACCTTTCATCAACTGCTACTTTCTTATAGTACGAATTTTTAATATGAAGAACAAAAATTTCTATTACCCAATTCCCTTTATGATGTTTGCCTTCCTCGTGCTGTTGGGAGGCTGTAAAGAGTCAGAAATTCATTACAGCCACGCCAGGCACATGGAGAGGGGTCTAAAGGACTGCAACGCCTGTCACGCTTATAAAGATGATTTAGAACCGAAATGGCCCAAGATGGCAAAATGCCTTTCCTGCCATATGAAAAATTTTGACAGCAGCAACCCTAAATCTTGCTTGCTCTGTCATACAAGGCCTGGAATGAAAATAAAGGTAAAACACAATATCCCAAAAAAATATCGGGACTTAAAATTTACCCACAAGGTACATCTTGAAAATAAGGTAGAGTGCATTCAATGTCACAAGGGTATTGAGAAGAGTGATGCGATTACCGCAGACCTTATTCCCGACATGTTTGGCGCCTGCATTCCATGCCACAAGGAGAGAGGCGAAGAGCGGATCTCATGCAATGTCTGCCACAAGCACATTAAAAAGGACCGCATGCCGCTCTATCACGAAGACCGGTGGGTCAAACACACGGATGCGCGCTGGATACAAAAACATGGGAATGAGTTCTATTACAATCAGGACTACTGCAAGCGATGCCATAATGACCTGAACTGGTGCGTCAATTGTCATCAAGACCAGAAACCCAGGAATCACAACAATGCATGGCGGAGGAAGACGCATGGATTTGCCGCCTCGTGGGAACGGAAAAAATGCAGTGTATGCCATCAGGAGGATTTTTGTGAACGATGTCATACCAGCACAACGCCTTTAAGCCATACGGCGTCGTGGGGTGGTGCAAATACGAGAAATCGCCATTGTCTCAATTGCCATTTCCCTATATCAATGGTTACATGTACGGTATGTCATAAGAGTCCGTCGCATCCTTCGGCGATAGATTCGCCGCATCCGCCATTTGTGGGGAATTGCACCCAATCCGGTTGTCATCCGGTAGGCAGGGCAGGCGAACCGCCGCATCCCAAACCCATTGGTATTAATTGCACGGCTTGTCACAATAAGTAGGGGCAAGTTTAAAACCTGCCCCCGCATGCGGGAAAACTAAATATATAGCCCCAGGCGGGGCGGCAGAAATTAATGAAATAGTAATAAATATCTTTCACCCCTTCGGGCTTGAAAAAGGTATAATTTAAACTTGCAAGATGGTGTTTGCCAGAAGGGCGTTAAATTCGAAATCCCTGAGACATTTTTATAATTTCTGACATGAAACTTCCCTCTGGTTTAAATTTTCTAGCTATTTTCTTGTGTGGCTGTGTAGGCGTATTCATCGGCCTAAGCAGCTACACATTTTATTATGCACAAGGGGCGTCTTATCTCTCCAATGATCCGAAGGCCTGTGCAAACTGCCATATCATGCGCGAGCAATACGATGGTTGGCAAAAGGCGAGCCACCACGCCGTTGCAATGTGCAACGATTGCCACATACCACATGAGTTTGTTCAAAAATATTTAACGAAGCTAAAAAACGGCTTCTGGCACTCTAAAGGTTTTACCTTGCAGGATTTTGATGAGCCAATTCGGATTCTTCCCAAGAATCGTGTCATTCTGCAGAAGAATTGCCTGCATTGTCACGGAGAGTTAGTCAGTGAAATCGCTACCCATCCGGGCAATGACCGGAAAATGTTGGATTGTATCCACTGCCACAGCAGCGTCGGACACGGTCCAACGTTGTAGGGTTTCATGCTCATAATTTAAGGGAGAATTAATGTAATGAATAATCCCATATCCAGTCGCTTTCAATGTAGAAAAACAGTTATCTATCTGTTGACAATTGTCATCGTTGCCGCGGCAACGGTAGGAGTTGTGCTGTTGCTGGAAAACGTCTCTCAGCGTAAAGAAGAGGCCAAACAGCATGTGTTTCGCGTTGTAGAAATAACCGAAGATACCATAGACCCTGTCGTCTGGGGCAAGAACTTCCCACGCCAATATGACGGATATCGGCGGACAGTTGATAAGGAGCGCACCAGGCACGGCGGGAGTGAGGCCTTCGAGAAACTCGATGAAGACACGCGTTGGCGCGAGATTTTTAAAGGCTATGCCTTTGGTGTGGATTACCGTGAAGACCGGGGACATGCCTATATGCTGTCTGACCAGGAAACGACGGAGCGAATCAAGATAGTCAAACAGCCGGGGGCTTGCCTGCACTGCCACTCATCAGTTCTGCCTGCCTACCGTGAGGCGGGCATAAAAGCCGGTGTACCCGCGGATGATGCCCGCAGGCAGGAACAAATTATGAAAGGCTTTGAGATCGTCTGCGCCATGCCATACGACGAGGCCCGCAAGATGGTTTCGCATCCGGTAACCTGTGTAGATTGCCATGATCCTGAAACCATGCAATTGCGTGTTACCCGTCCCGGCTTCCTCAATGCAATTCGGGTATTAGCAAGGTCGGATGATCCATTACCCCATTTGCCCAGCGTCGAACGCTGGCGCAAAGATGGTCGTAAGGGCGAGTATGACGTCAACACCCAGGCAACACGGCAGGAAATGCGTTCATTTGCCTGCGGACAGTGCCACGTAGAGTATTATTTCAGAGGGGAAGGCAAACTCCTCACCTATCCCTGGCACAGAGGCCTGAAGGCAGAGCAGATCGAAGGCTATTATGACGAGATGGGTTTTAAGGATTGGACGCACAAGGCCAGCGGCGCCCCCTTGCTCAAGGCGCAGCATCCGGAATTCGAACTGTGGAGTCAGGGCATTCATGCCCGCAGCGGCGTGGCATGTGCGGATTGCCACATGCCGTACAGGCGGGAAGGCGCAATTAAAATCAGCGATCACCACGTACGCAGTCCGCTGCTAAACGTTGCCAATGCATGTCAGACCTGTCATCACTTTAGCGAATCGGAACTCATAGCCAGAGTCTCGGCAATTCAGGACTGCACAAAAACCTTAATGATTCGGGCAGAGGAGGCGGTTGTTGCCCTCATCCACGATTTGCAGCAGGCGCAGGAATTTGGCATACCTCCTGAACAACTGAAAGCAGCGCAAGACTTACAGCGCAAGGCGCAGTGGCGGTTGGACTTTGTAGCGGCTGAAAATTCGATGGGCTTCCACGCCCCGCAGGAAGCTGCCCGCATTCTGGGTGAGGCAATTGATTACGCACGGTGTGGCCAGATTGAGATGGTGAAACAGCAATCCGCTTCACATTAGATGCTCATAATTAAATTTATTATTATTTCCCCTTGCTTTAATACACGATGTCTGATATTATCTGGTTGTGTCGTTCGGTTGTATTGTAAAGTCGTATTATATATTCGCGTTATATTAAGGCTACAGGGTTACAACCTTGTGGCCTTTTTTGTTTTTATAGTTTTTTTAATTGTGAGAGGGGGTGATTTAAGAATGGCACAAGGAACCGTAAAGTGGTTCAATGACAAAAAGGGATTTGGTTTTATTTCCCAGGATAACGGAGACGATGTTTTTGTACATCAAACTTCAATCCAGGGTGAGGGGTTTAGAACCCTTGCCGAAGGAGATAAGGTCGAGTTCGAGGTCATGAAGGACCAAAAGGGCTTCAAAGCAACAAAAGTTGTCAAATTATAAATTTATTAGAAAGCCACTCTTATATTTAGAAATAATCAATTACAATAGATATGGTGTATAAAAATATGGAGTAGTCACGTAAATTACAGTTATAATTACAACCTGAAAACCCCAATATCGGTAAAATGATATTGGGGTTTTTTCTTGACATCAATCTCTATCTGTGCTTACATTTACATAGAATTTTTTAACAGAGGAAAACATGGAGGAATACTTTAATACTTAACACATGTTGGTGATTTTCATAAGCGGTTAAGTTGCTTAAAGAACGAAAATAAACAAGGCATTACGATAAAGGCGAACCTGGAGCAATCGGGGGACGCAAAGTAAAGTGTCTTTACAAAGATCAAGAAGTATCAGAAAAAGACAGCCTTACTGCCGAAGATGTTTTGGATGAATATCTTTGCAGTAAGGCTTTTTTTGTTTAAGGATATATTCATAAACTTTTGTCGCAAAAAGTAATGGAATTATTAGAAATAATATCTGTATTACAGGTCCTGGTTTTTACGAAAGGAGGGTAGCCTTGTTTTCTACAAATTTCGGTTTTTCTATAAAGGTTGGTAATCTGGACACCAATAATGGAAAAATAAACCCCTTTAGAAGTAATATGAACAATGATAAAAAACATGGCATTACCGTATTTGAATTGCTAGAACCATTAGTAGATGTCTTTGAAGAAACGGATCATACCCTGATTATTGCCGATATGCCAGGAGTAAACGAAAATGATATTCATGTTGATTTAAAAGACGATATATTGCAAATCTCGACCAAGACCACCGAAAAGAATTATCAGAAAGAAATCCTCCTGAAAGAAAGTTTTACAAAAGACAGGATAGTTCATACCTATAAAAATGGAATACTTAAAATAAGTTTAATTAAATAATATTATTGTCTTGGCAAAATAAGACAAGAAGGCCATTTTCTGCTTAAGCATATTTTCAATGGGTATATTCAGTTATCTTTACATTTCTTAAATATTCTGCTGCCCTTTCGGGTATCAGTGGATTGATATACATGCCCGAACCAAGTTCAAAGCCGGACGCCATAGCCACCCTCGGTACGACACTGAGATACCAATGAATAAATCCCGAATTCACATCACCTGGATTTCCAGACATTACAACATAATTGAAATCCGGATTATTCAGTCCATGGCAGAGCCTCGCCATGATCGTTTTAAGGTTTAATGCAATGTCCCATATCTCTTCAGATTGCATGTCAGCAAAGAAGCCTGAGTGCCTTTTGGGAAATATCCATATGTGGAATGGTGATAACGCGGCGTACGGAACAAATGCAATAAAATGCTTTGTATCCATTAAAATTCTTGTTCCCTCACTGAGTTCGTCTTTAATTATCCTGCACATTAAACACTCCCCCGTATCATCAAAGAATCTCATGGCATTTTCGATTCTGCTTCTTATATGCAAGGGTGTTACGGGAACACCGACTACCTGGGAATGAGGATGTTCTATGGCAGTGCCAGACGCTGGTCCGCTATTTTTGAATATGACGACGTGCTCTACCCTCTGGTCTCTGTATGCCTCAAGGAAGCGGTCTTTGTAAGTCTGTATGACCTCTTTTAACTGCTCCAGAGGCATGGTTGCTGTTGTTAGATTATGAACAGGCGTCTCTATGACGACCTCGTGTGCGCCTACTCCGTTAACATTTTTATGCAACCCTGTACGTGTCCTTAATTTTTCGCCTTCTATGGATAGCACTGCAAATTTATTCGGCACGACTCGTATCTTCCATCCCTTTTCATCAGAAATCCTGAATGTTTCTTTAGGCGTTACTGCCTCATTTCCCGGACAGAAGGGGCATGTTTTCAGGAACTCAGGATGCCTTTCCAGTTCCTTTACAATAGTAAAATCCTCCGGTTTCTTGCCTTTTTCTCTGGCAATAATCACCCATTCACGTGTTATGGGATTTAATCTTAGCTCAGACATGATCTACCTCCTAACCAGAACTGGTGTATATAAAGGGGAAAGTGAGACATGGAGGAAATGTGGAAAAATCTAAAGGCATTCTCAGTTCGTCTTTTCTCCATTTCTCCAACCGCTCCCCTTCTTACACGTGTTTAAGTTTAAATTGTTGGTTTCCGCTCATGCTTTACTATACCAACTTAGCTGGTCATATTATGTATTCAACCGGTAGTTAGCAAGGAATTTATTGGTATTTACATATTGAAAACATACGCATAAATGGTTATTATCTGCTAAAGTCAGGTTAGTTCTTTATACATTCTAATACTCAATTGGTATATTCCACCATGAATTTAGAAGAAAAATTAAAATTATATCCTGATCTCTTCAAACTACTTGAAGAAATAGTAATATCCTGTGGCAAAATATGGAGTAACACTCTCCTGCCCTGGTTTACCAACCACGACGTTTACCATTCTAAAGAGATAATCCATCTTTTAGGGCAAATCCTGTCTCCGATTGAAAATACACCCCAATGTTTAAATGAACACGAGATATTTATCCTTCTTTCCTCAGCTTATCTTCACGATATAGGAATGCAAAATTTAAAGGTTGATAATATTTCTATAGATAAATTGACATCAGATGAATACGAATACATACGAAAAAGGCATGCTGAAGAAAGCCATGATATCATCCTGAAAAGGCTTAAAAAACCACTGGATAGAGACGATTTTTACCTTCCTTTAATTGAAGATGATTATCTTCAGGTAATTGCCAAGGTCTCCAAGGGACACGCAACGGATTTTTTTAAGGAAATAATCAACTATTTTCAAAAAAATCCAGCTAAACCATTGAATAGGCCCGTAAGGGGTGAACTTCTTACAGCACTTTTAATGATCGCCGATGAGCTTGATTTGCACAATAAAAGGGCGAGATTTATCGAAACAGCAAAATTCAACCTTTCAGACTTTTCGGCTGTTCATTGGTATAAGCATCATTATATGGACGGTGTGGAAATCAATAATGGCATAGTCAATTTAATTCTTACATTTCCACCTGATGTCGATGATTACAAGGATTTAGTAAAAGAAATTATAGAAACAAAGCTAAAAAAACAAATAGAGAAGGTAAACACTATATTCAGTAATTCAACGGCCGGCTTATTACACATCCATAATATAAATATACAAACAAGGCTAGATAATACAAAAAGAAGGCTGCCAGATGGAGCACTGAAAGAATTAAAGAAAATATTAAACAAAGATACCTCTATAATTTCTTCCGCTGCCGAGAAAAAAGATATTATTCGCCGAAGCATTCCAAAATCCACCAAGATATTTACGGGCAGAAAAGACGAGCTAAACAGGTTTAAGGAAGCCTTTGAACAATCGAGCCTGATTTCCATTGAAGGGCTGGGAGGGATTGGGAAAACTGAGTTCGCTGCAAAATGTATTGAAGAATATCTACAGGAGTACAAAGTTATTTGGTTCGACTGCTATCCCGATTCAAAATTAGATACCCTCATTGGTTACTGCGGTTATTCTGATGTCCTCAAGGGGGAGGAAAAAACAGAACGGGCAAAATACAGTGGATTCACGGATCTTATTGAAAGAGACAAGATCATTATTTTCCTAGATAACTTCCAGGATCTAGATGTAATGGATGATTCATTTAGAAACTTTTTCATTTTTTCCGAAAGACGACTGCGAGAAGCAAAAATCGTCCTGATTGCCCGCGAACACCCATCTTTGGGATGTGTGCGTGTCTCTCCTGTAACATTAGAAGGGCTTAAAGAGGATTCCGTTGAATATGCAAAAAAAGTCGTGAGCACGTATTATCCGGATGTAACAATTAATGACGAAGACCTTGCAAATGTTTGTGAAGCGGTGGCCGGGCATCCCCTTGCCATAGATCTGGCGATCCAGCTCCTTCATTATGGGGAAACTCCGAACAATATTCTTGAAAAATTTATTCTTTACAAAGACGAAGTCGAAAAATTAACCCACAGGCTTCTTGATGAAATATTTGAACATCCTAAAAGTACGAAAGAGGAAAAAGAATTTCTGGTAAATTTCTCCATATTCAGAACCAAGGTAAATCAAAATGCATTCGACTACATTTCAGATACACCTGATAGAATGGTAATTTTACGCAAATTGATAGATAAACAAATGATTATTCGCCATGGGAATCTTTACGGAAGCCACCCTTTAGTTCGTGAATTTTGCTATCATCACCTGGAAGACAAGAAAGGCCTTCATTTCAAGGCATATGAATATTTAAAAACCTATAGGAAAGTGAAACTAGAACCCCTGCTGGAAGAAGAGATTTTTTATCACCTCTTAAAAGGGGAACGATTCCAGGAATTGGCCGATATAATTTCCGAGAAGGGAGAAGATTTCATCCTCATTGGACATACGAACTCTTTGAAAGCGATGATGGATAAGGCAATGGAAATGGGAATAAAACGGGCGGTATTTTATCTTTACTATGGGGACATTACTCAAATACAAGGAGAATGGAATAAAGCGCTGAATTATTTTGAGCAATCATTTTCCTTCCCCGGAGTGGGTGAAAAAACAAGCGCTATGGCCTATATAAAATACGGTGAAATGCTCTATAGAAAGGGAGAGGTCAAAGAGTCATTAAAATTTTTTGAAGACGGTTATGATAAATGTAAAAAAATAAAATATAAAGAAGTGGAGGCAAGGAGTATAAATAATCTTGGAAATGTTTTACGCAAGCAGGGTGATTTAAAGGGCGCTTTGGAGAAGTACAAGGAAAGCCTGAAGATTGTTGAAGAGATTGGAGACAAGTCGGGCATCGCCACGTCTCTCAACAATATCGGGGGTATTTTAGACACGCAGGGTGATTTAAAGGGCGCTTTGGAGAAGTACAAAGAAAGCCTGAAGATTGTTGAAGAGATTGGAGACAAGTCGGGCATCGCCACATCTCTCAACAATATCGGATTTATTTTGGGCAAGCAGGGAGATTTAAAGGGCGCTTTGGAGAAGTACAGAGAAAGCCTGAGGATCAAAGAAGAGATTGGAGACAAGTCGGGCATCGCCACGTCTCTCAACAATATCGGGGGTATTTTAGACAAGCAGGGAGATTTAAAGGGCGCTTTGGAGAAATATAAAGAAAGCCTGAGGATCAAAGAAGAGATTGGAAACAAGTCGGGCATCGCTACGTCTCTCAACAACATCGGGGGTATTTTAGACAAGCAGGGAGATTTAAAGGGCGCTTTGGAGAAATATAAAGAAAGCCTGAAGATTGTTGAAGAGATTGGAGACAAGTCGGGCATCGCCAGGTCTCTCAACAATATCGGATTTATTTTAGACACGCAGGGAGATTTGAAGGGCGCTTTGGAGAAGTACAGAGAAAGCCTGAAGATTGTTGAAGAGATTGGAGACAAGTCGGGCATCGCCACATCTCTCAACAATATCGGGGGTATTTTACACAAGCAGGGTGATGTAAAGGGCGCTTTGGAGAAGTACAAGGAAAGCCTGAGAATTGAGGAAGAGATTGGAGACAATTCGGGCATCGCCAGGTCTTTTCATAATATTGGCACGTTATATACTGATGATAAAAATTACCGTCTGGCCCTGGTAAATCTTTTTAAATCAAAGGCATTGCAAAACCAAATAGGGATAAAAGAACAGGCGACGATTAATTACATTTTTAAAATTCGAAACGCACAAGGCTTAAAAAATTTCAAAATACTTGCAAGAGAAGTATTTCATAGCCTGCCTGAAGATTTGAAACCTTCTATAAATTTGGAAGAATTCTTCGAAGACAAAACAGTGCATACTGATAAAGAGGTAGGAAGGAATGCACCATGCCCCTGCGGAAGCGGGAAAAAATATAAAAGATGCTGTGGACATTCTTAATGCAAAGGAAAACCGGAACTTCGTGCTCATTTCCTAAAAAACTTCTTTGAGTGATAATCTTTTCGCGACATACAGAAGTACAGCTTTTATACCTACCTTGCGCTTTTATATAAGTTCTTCGAACATAAACAAAATGTTCTTGTATTGTAAGCAAGAAATCAGTTAGAAGATTGTCCCAGTTGTTCTATAAGTTTATTTATTCCGGCAGCCTGTTCTTGCTGCGGCTCGATTTTTATACTTTCTTTCAGATGAAACAATGCCTTCTCTTTATCCTTTCTGTGTTTTAAGATAACAGCGCCTAAATTCATGTGGGCATTTGCATAATTGGGCTTGATTTGCACTGCCGTCTCAAATTCTCTGATAGCATCGGCAAACAGGTGCCTGTCGTTGTAAAGAATGCCGAGGTCGTTGTGCGCCTCCGCATGGTAAGGTTCTATACTGATGGCTAATTTGAATTCACGTTCGGCCTCATCCATTATGCCTTTTCTGTAATATGCTATCCCAAGATTGTTATGGGCATCAGGATATAGCGGATTAATAGAGATAGCCTGTCTGAATACTTGTATTGCTTCATCCAAGCGCTTTTGTTTTGTAAAAACAACGCCGAGATTATTATACGCCTTCGGATGCTTAGGATTTATGTTCAGACACCTTATGAAATGCCGGATGGCATCTTCAAAAAGGTTCGTCTTATTATAATAAATACCCAGGTTATTGTAAATATCTGCATCGTTCGAATTGATCGATAATGCCTTTTGGTATTCTTCAAAAGCAGCAGAGTTGAGTCCTTTTTTCTCATAAGCATTTCCCAGGTTAATGTGCGCCCGGAAACTGTTTGGAGAGGTCAGCGTCGTCTTTGACCATAGCCACAGGCCGTCCTTCCAGTCATTGTTTCTCTGAGAAGTTAAGTATGCATTTCCCATTAAAACAGAGAACAACATGAAAACGAAAGAAATCGCAGCTGTTTTCAGACCAGTATCGTGTTTTTTTGATAGGAAACCGGCAACAATCATGCTAAAACCAACACCTGGAATATACAAGTAGCGTTCTGCCATGAGATTCCCTAATGGAATAATATTCATTACAGGAGTGAGCGTAACAAAAAACCACAGCATAAAAAAGAAAATGTGCCTGTTTTGAAATCGCAGACGGAATGAACATATCCCTATTACAACAAAGAGCAAGACAGCCAACCAGAATGAGGTCTTTACAATCGATGTGGAAAACGGAACCACGTAATCGGCATTCAGATGAAAAGGGAGGAAGAGAAGTTTTACGTAAGAAGCCAGGACATGGGTCATGGTCAGAAAGTTGACAAAAAAACTACCTTGTGGATAAGGGATTTGTGATTCCAGTGGATTATGGAGAAAAAAGAAACGGGTCAGAATATAAAAAATAGCAACAAAGAAGTATCCCAAATAATACAGACACCTTGCTTTCAGGTATGAAGTACCCTTAAAAACCATATCATACAAGATTATCAATACGGGCAAAGTAATCGCCATCTCTTTGGAGAACAGACTCAGAAAATAGCAAAATAATGACATTGAGTAAAACAGGATATACCGTTGTTGGTTGGCCTTCAGATAACAGATGAACGCCAGGATCAAAAACATAAATGCCATGAGGTCTTCCCGAAATCCAACGGCGTTGACCACCTCAGAAAAAAGAGGATATGAAGAAAAGAAATTGGCAGAAATTAAAGCTACCGATCTTCGTTTAAATATCTGAAAACCAAAAATAAAAACCAGCGTACTATTTGCAGCGTGAAGTAAGATGTTGGTGAGGTGGTATCCCAGTGGATTCAAATGCCAAAAGGCATAGTCAATAAAGTAAGACAAAGTCACTACAGGACGATAGGTCAGTTCGGCTGAAAGTACGAAGTATCTGCTGGTAAAAAGATCGGGAATGTTGCTCCAGTGCCGTATGAAGTAATTATTGATAATGGTAGAATCGTCGTCGTATACAAATGAATTTTGCAGACAATTTAAATAAACAATAATTGATATTAAAAATGGCAGCAGCAGGCAATAAACATGATAGTATCTTTTCAATATTTTTAATCCTTAAGTATAATTTTTGATATCATCGTTTAACGTAAGATTAGTAAATATAGCACATTAAAATTACACTTGACAATAAATATCTTGTCATGTAGACTTTATTCATAATTTTCTATGAAAATTATTTTGTCAAAAGATATTCAACCCTTATAGCCTTTTCCTTATAGTTATGAAATATTACGCTGCTTTCTATTACTTTAGATCTTATAGAAGAGGGTGGTCTTAGGGTTCGATATTAAATTATGAAAATTAATATATTGCCCTAAAACCCATTGTTTTAGGGTTTTTTTTTGTCCATGAATTTTAAATAGAGGTGTAGTTTATGATTATTGTGATGAAGGTTGAATCTACAAAAAAGGACATTAATCACGTCCTTGAAAGCATTGAAAAAGCGGGCTTAAAAGGGGTT
>JACPHJ010000061.1 GCA_016188675.1 Planctomycetota bacterium | reverse complement strand
CTCGCGCCCAAAAAGCGCCTCCTCATTTCTAAAGCTGTGCGCTGTTTCTCCCTGGCTGTCCTGCACCGTAAAGAACAGTTCCGTGTAGTTATCAGTTGGCGCCAGCCAGGAAAGCCGTACTCCGGGATTCCTCATTCCATCGGGGCCTAAGAATCTACCGTTTACCAATGGTTGATCTGCAAAATCCCATGTGTGAGGATGAAATGGATTCAGTCTTCCAAATTCGGTAAAAAAGGTGCCCGCCTTTACCTGTAAATTCAACGGTAACGACATCGAAGTCAAATATGCCTCTTCCACTTCAAGAAATGACTCGCCGTCTTTATCAATTTGAAATACAATATTTGCCTGTCCTTTGAAATAAGGGTCAATTGCACCTTCGAATACAGTTTCCAGATTTTGCACGTTAAATCCACGTTGTATAGGGTCATGCCCACCCGTTTCAAGGGTTTCTAAAGCTTCGGCAGTTGAACCCGCAACAGAAAACAGCCCGTCGAAAGAGATATTCATATAATTCTTTCCCATGCTCCATACGGTAATAGGCTGTGCCGGAGACCACTGCCCGGTTCCGGGACTTACAGGTTGGTCAGGTGGAGTCGTACTTATTGGCGGCACTATAGACCCTGCCGTTGTCTGAGGGGGCAGAGGTGAAGTTGTACTTGCATCTGTTTGTGACGGTACAGGTCTTTCATCTTTTGTCACCGAAACTTTCAAGGCTTCTGTCTCCTCTACCGCTGCAACAGGAAATTCGTTCTCTGTTTTGGGTGGGGGCAATTCATGAATTGCCCCTGTCGGTTCTAGTTGTTTCTTTTCCAGTTCTGTTTTTTCTTTCTCAAGGGTGGCGATCTTTTCTTTCATCTCTTTAAAACGTGTATCGTAATCTTGTTTCATATTCTCAAGAAGAGTCTTCATACCCTGAAGTTGTCCCACAATCTCATCAAATTCATCTTTTCTGATTCGGATCTCTTTTGTGCCTTCTGCAGTTACTTCTTGCCCTTCCGGGTTGCTCGTCTGTTGAGAATCTTTGTCGGTTGTTGATATCACTTCACCATAAACCATAGCAGTAACGAACGGACGTCCGTCACTACCTTCAATGAGTGTACATGCGAGCAATGTATAAATTATCCATCGCATATTATTCTCCTGTTAAACACCTTGAATTAAAAGACAGGTAATAAGTTAACATTTATGGAATTTCAAACTGAGAATGTAGCGCGGGATTTATCCCGCATAAGCGACATAAATGTCGCACTACAACTGAATAAAAGCCTTTGCCGAAGGCAACCTAATTAACACGAAGGGATTTATATAGCATCGATACTTCTAATTTGTGCCTTTGTGTCTTGGCGGCCTAAATTATTTGGTTATGCAGAAACACAGGAGAAAGAAGGCGGAGGCCGGATGGTAAATTTGTGGGTGGATAAAGGGGGAATGACTGGATTGTAATTAAATGCAGGGGTAATACATACACATCCAAAATATGTATCCAGCGACAGGAATTGTACTAACGATGAAGGAGTCTTCAACCATTGGCATATTTGACAAGTTTCTGCGTTGTGTTGTGAAGCACCCTCGGAAATACTAATTTGTTGGCCATCGCTATAATTAGAAACAAATTCCTGTGCATGATTACAATGACGGACATTAAAAATACTGTCGTGAAAACCTCCCATCGTTAAGCAGAATAGGAGATATGGGATGAGGATGGAAACAAACAGGGTGTTTGCGAGGTTTTTGTTTTTCACAGAAAATGTTATTGGCATGTTCTACACCGATATATCCGCAGGAACTGGCATTGGTTTAATTCAATTGTATAGGTATTTTCATTTTATTTATGCCTGTCTGCGTGTCCCACACAGACAGGCGGGTTTCCGGCATATCTGGCAGCCGCAGGCTTCAGCCTGCGTTCCCGGCTAGGCGAACAAGGCCAGGATCTTCGATTATGCCCATGCTACATGGAAAGCAGCCTAATGTTTGACCTTGCTTTAACTCCGCCATTCATGGCGGAGATATGCAAGCGTATAAAAACCGGCTTTAGCCATGATTTTCCCTGGTTCAGGGCTAAAGCCACTATTGGCTTCGTTTTCTCACCTCAGGCTAAAGCCTGAGGTGAATTCAAAAACTAAAGGCATGCTAATATCCATTGACCTATAAATCAAGTAAAAATCATATTTTTGAATAAGATAATTTACACTTTCACCCTTTTCCATCTGCCCCTTCTATAAAGAATATAAATGGCAATGGCACGGCAAATCCAGTCAAGGGCAGAGCCGAACCACACTCCCGTCAATCCCCAACCGAGCGTAATGCCGAAAAGGTAAGAGACAGGCACATGGAAGCATAATGTGCCGACAATGGTTATAATCATCGGACTTATCGTATCGCCAGCGCCGCGAAGGCCGCCAGAATAAACCATATATATTGCGAGGGCGGGCTGCTCAATAGCGGCGATCATCACGCAGGCCACAGCCAGTGAAAGTACGCCGGATTCGGGTTTAAACATCATGGCCATTTGTGCGGGAAATATCAGGAATATTAAGGCAAAAAATCCCATCAGGGAGAGGGCAAAATAACAACTGCGTCTCATGCTGAGCAATGCAAGGGTTGCATTCTTTGCCCCGAGACTTTGACCAACCAATGTGGCTGTTGAAACAGCAAGGGCAAAGCCTGGCATAAAAGATATTGATTCAATCCGTACGGCAATCTGGTGCGCCGCCAGCGATACAGTGCCCAGTATCGTAACAATCTTGGTAAAAAATAAAAAACCCATTTGAGTAAGAAATGCGTCAATAGCCGCAGGAATAGAGATACGGACGATTCTTTTTAGGGATTCGAAATGGACATGAATTGTCTGGCGTATAGAGATGTGCAGAACGCATCTTCCCGTAAAAAGTTTTGTACAGAGCAAAACAGTACCGATAATATAAGCTATGGCAGTAGCCCACGCTGCGCCAGCAACGCCCCATTTGGGGAAAGGCCCTATACCGAAAATCAATAACCAATTAAAAAGGATGTTGATGCAATTAATGATAAGCGTCACCTTCATGGGTGTACTGGTATCACCCGCCCCGCGTAGAATCCCATTGCAGGCAAGAATTATCAGGCGAAAGGCAACGAACCCTCCGACAATTTGAAGGTATCCCTTGCCGAGGTCTGAAACACTAAGCTCTGCGCTCATCAAAATCAGCATATTATTTGCATACAGGAGAAAAAACGGCGTGATGATAATACCCATTGCGAGCGCCATAAAAATGGCCTGTGCCCCGACAACCTGCGCTTGCCCCTTTTCCTTTGCGCCAATATGTCTGGCAACAATAGAGGCAGAACCGGCGTTGACTGACGAGAAAATCATGGTAATGGTAAAGGAGATTGCGCCGGCGAGACCCACTGCGGCAATGGCATCCGTCCCCAACCGCCCGACCATAACTGCATCAATGATAAAAACACTCATATGCAGAATATTTTCAATAGCGACGGGAATGCTCAGCTTAAAGATGTTTTTGTTGAGGTTTTTTTCCGTAAGGTCGAGCAAATGTATTTATACAGTCAAATTTCGGATTTATTTTAAATTTAGAAATTCTATATTCAGATGTTGTCCGGCTATTATAATGGTAATTAAAAATGTTGCCAAATAAATTCGGCTGCCTATGGCAGCGACTTTTACGCTCCCCTCTAAAAAGAGGGGTTGGGGGCAATACTGTTCGGCACGGTGTTTGAGAAGTGATCAAATGGTATAAATATTATAGAGTAGTTCCTCAGAGAAGGAGCAGGAAAAAGGGATGGTGAGTCAATGCTGGGAATGCACTTGAAAAATGAAGACGTACCTTTCCCTT